>JALSGO010000066.1 GCA_026982655.1 Candidatus Bipolaricaulota bacterium | reverse complement strand
CCCAGCTTGACGACAACGAAGAGGCGATCCGGCTGCTGATGCGGGCCATCGAGGCCGCGGGCTATACGCCCGGCTCGGAGATCGCCCTGGCCCTCGATGTGGCGGCCAGCGAGCTCTGGGACGAGCCTCAGAGCCTATATCGGCTAGAGGACAGAGAACTCACCGCGGAACAGCTCGTAGAGGTTTACGAGCGCTGGCTGGAGGAATACCCCTTGATCTCTGTCGAGGACGGCCTCGCGGAGGAGGACTGGGACGGCTGGCGGAAGCTCACCCAACGCTTGGGGAGCCGGGTCCAGCTCGTGGGCGACGACCTCTTCGTGACGAACCCCCGAAGGCTTCAGCGGGGGATCGACGAGCGCGTGGCGAACGCCGTTCTCATCAAGCCGAACCAGATCGGGACGCTCACGGAGACCCTCGAGGCCATTCGTTTGGCGAAGGGAGCAGGGTATCGCACCGTGATCTCCCACCGCTCCGGCGAGACGGAGGACCCCTTCATCGCGGACTTGGCCGTGGGCACCGCCGCCGGACAGATCAAGACGGGCTCGCTCTCCCGCGGCGAGCGCACCGCCAAGTACAATCAGCTTCTGCGCCTGGAGGACCTCTATCGGATGCCCCTGGCCTCCGGGCCCTCGACGCGCGCGCAGTAGCCTCAAGAGCGGGAACGGACGCACGATCGCGACTACGATCATGATCGCACGACTGTCTCTCCCAGCCCGTCTCGTGCTCGCGGCTTCCGCGGCCCTTTTGTTCCTCTGGGGTTGGAACTTCTACGCGAAGGAGCGGGAGATCGCGGAGCTGCGGCGGGAGCGGGCGAGCGCCGAGCGCCTCCTCCGGACCCTCGAGCGGGAGATCGAAGAGCTCCAACGCCTCTTGGCCCTCAAGGACGACCTCGACTACATCGAGCTCTTGGCCCGGCGCGAGCTGGGGTTGATCTTCCCCGGAGAGGAGAAGTATATTCTCATCGAACCATGAGCTTCGTTCACCTGCACGTGCACTCCGAATATAGCCTCTTGGACGCCACCTGCCGCATCCCCCTGCTGTTGGAGCGGGCGGCGGAGCTGGGGATGCCCGCCTTGGCCCTCACGGACCACGGCGTCTTGTGTGGGGCCGTCGAGTTCTACTTAACGGCGCAGGACTTCGGCGTAAAGCCCATCCTCGGGTGCGAGCTCTACGTCGCCCCCAAAGCGCGCACCCAGAAGAGCTCCGCGGAGAAGTATTTTCATCTGACGGTCCTGGCCCGCGACGAGACGGGGTATCGCAACCTGATGAGGCTCTCCAGCTTGGGGTTTTTAGAGGGCTTCTACTACCGCCCGCGGGTCGACAAAGAGCTCTTAAAGCAATACGGCCAAGGACTCATCATCCTGTCGGGCTGCCTCAAGGCGGAGATCCCCTCGTTGCTGCTGCAGGGGGACTTCGAGGGGGCCGAGCGCGTGGCCCGCGAGTTCATGGAGATCGTCGGGCCCGAGAACTTCTACGTCGAGCTCATGGACCACGGCCTAGACGATCAGAAGCGCATCTGGCCCCAGCTCCTTGAGCTCTCGAAGCGCCTAGGGGTCCCCGTGGTGGCCACGAACGACGTGCACTTCCTAGCGCCCGAGGACCACGAGGCCCACGAAGTCTTCATCAACATCGGCTCGCACAAGTCGAACGAGCCCCGCAGCTACAGCCCCGAGCTCTATCTGAAATCCCCCGAGGAGATGGCCCGGCGCTTCCGGGAGGTCCCCGAAGCAATAGAGAATACCCTCAAGATCGCCGAGCGCTGCGAGGTGGAGCTGGACCTTAACGCCCACCACCTCCCCAAGTTCGACGTCCCCACGGGGGAGTCGCCCGAAGAATATCTGGAAAAACTCGCGTGGGAGGGCGTACAAGCCCGCTATCCCGAGATCACCCCCGAGATCGAGGAGCGGCTGCGCTACGAGCTCGACGTCATCCAGAAGATGGGATACGCGCCCTACTTCTTGATCGTCCAGGACTTCATTCGATACGCCCGGGAGCGCGGAATTCCCGTCGGCCCGGGGCGCGGCTCCGCCGCCGGGAGCTTGGTGTGCTACGCCCTGGGGATCACCACCGTGGACCCCTTGAAGTACGGGCTGCTGTTCGAGCGCTTCCTCAACCCGGACAGAATCGAGCTCCCCGACATCGACATCGACTTCTGCCAGCGCGGGCGGGACGAGGTCATCCGCTACGTCGAGCAAAAGTACGGCCAAGACCGCGTAGCTCAGATCGTCACCTTCGACACGATGGCCGCGCGCAGCGCCGTGCGCGACGTGGCCCGCGCGCTCGGGATCCCCTACGGAGACGCCGATAAAATCGCCAAGCTCATCCCCTTCGGGCTCAGCCTCGAGCGGGCCGTTTTGGCCTCCTCGGAGCTTCGCCAGCACTACGAATCCGACGAGCGGATCGAGCGCTTAATCGAAGTGGCCAAGCGCCTGGAGGGCCTGGTGCGCAACCCCTCGACCCACGCCGCAGGCGTCGTGATCGCTCCCGACGAGATCGTGAATTTCTCGCCCTTGATGCGCTTGAGCGACGGTTCCGTGGTCACCCAGTACGACATGATCGCGCTGGGGACCATCGGGATGCTCAAGATGGACTTCTTGGGGCTGCGCAACCTCACCGTCTTGGACGACACCCTCAAGCTCCTGGAGGCCCACCGTGGCGTCAAGCTCACCCTCGACGAGATCCCCTTGGACGACCCCAAGACGTACGAGATGCTCAGAGAGGGCCGCACCGCGGGGGTCTTTCAGCTCGAGGGCCGCGGCATCCGCGAGATGGTCAAGCGCCTCGCGCCCACGGAGTTCCCCGACCTCATCGCGATATTGGCGCTCTACCGCCCCGGCCCCCTCGAGAGCGGGATGGCCCACGACTTCATCGAGCGCAAGCACGGGCGCCAGAAGATCTCCTACCCTCACGAGAAGCTCCAGGACGTCCTGGAGGAGACGTACGGACTGCCCATCTATCAGGAGCAGGTGCTGATGATGGCCCGGGTGATGGCCGGGTTCACCCTCGCCGAGGCCGACACCCTCCGCAAGGCGATCGGCAAGAAGAAGAAGAAGCTCATGGCCCAGATGCGGGAGAAGTTCATCCAGGGCTGCGTCCAAAACGGGATCTCCCGCGCTAAGGCCGAGGAGCTCTTCGCCGACATTGAGAAATTCGCCCGCTACGGGTTCAACAAGTCCCACTCCACGGCTTATGCGCTCATCTCCTACTGGACAGCTTACTTGAAGGCCAACTACCCCGTGTATTATTTAGCCGCGCTGCTTTCGAGCGTCTCCGGCAACGCGGCCAAGGTGCGCGAGTACATCAACGAGTGCCGCGAGCTGGGGATCGCCGTCCTGCCCCCCGATATCAACGAGTCCCGTCGGGACTTCACGCCCATCGAGTCGCAGGACGGTCAACGGGCAATTCGCTTCGGGCTGGGGGCGATCAAGAACGTGGGAGGAGGGTCGATTGAAGCGATCTTGAAGGCCCGCGACGAGGGCGGGCCGTTCCGCTCCTTCTTCGACTTCTGCAAGCGGGTCGACCCCGAGAAGCTCAACAAGGAGGTGCTCGAGAGCCTCATCAAGGCGGGGGCCTTCGACCGGATGGGGACCCGCAAAGGGCTGTTGGAGTGGGTCCCCGCCGGGCTGGAGCTGGGGGCGCGGGCGAAACAAGAGCGGATCAGCGGCCAGCGCTCCTTCTTCGCCGATACGGAGGAGGAAGAGGACCTCCCGCCCGAGAAGGTCGACGCCGAGGAGTATCCCTCGTCGGAGCTTTTGCGCTTCGAGAAGGAACTCCTGGGGCTGTATGTGAGCGGGCACCCCCTGGAAGAGCGGGAAGACGTGCTCTCGCTCTTTCGCACCCTGGAGCTGGCGGAGGTGGAGGAGCTTCCCGAGGGCGAAGAGGTCTGGGTGGGGGGCCGGGTGGAGGCCGTCGCGCGCAAGAACACCCGCAGCGGCAAGCCGATGGCCGTCTTAACCCTAGAGGATTTGAGCAGTCAGACGGAGATCGTCGTCTTCCCCGCGGTCTTCGAGCGGTTCCACGGGCTGCTCCAGAAGGACCGCGTGCTCGTGGTTCGGGGGCGGAAGGAGCCCGAGGGCAAGGGGAACGGAGGGCGCGGCGGGCTCATCGCGGACGAGATCTGGGACCTCGAGCAGCTGGAACGGAGGGGCGAGCTCCACCTCTGGCTTCCCGTGGAGTGGGTGACCGACGAGAACCTCCGGAGACTTCAAGAGATCGTACGAAAGCACTCCGGCCCCTCGCGGCTGCTCCTCAAGGTGCACACGGAGGAGGCGTACGAGACGGTGGAGGCCGGGGCGGCGTATCGGGTGCGGCTCTCCCGCTCGCTCCTGGGGGCGTTAGAGGAGCTGCTGGGGGCCGGGCGGGTGAGGGTGGAGCTTCCCAAGGGGCTGCGGCGGGCTCGCTCCCGGGGGAGCTCCCGGAGGGAGACGGCCCTTACGGCAGGAGCGGGCTAGATTCGATCGCACAGGAGGGTGCGAAGGGCCTCCGCACGAGATCGGACATGGGATGAACGCAGCCTCAGGAGGATAGTATCTATCCCGATGGCGTGGAGCGATCGACTCGCGGAAGCCGTCCGAAGGGCCCTGCTCCCCGAGCTGGAGAAGCTCGGAGAGGTCCTCGATCGCTTGAATCGGGTAGAGCAGCGTCTCGGGCGGATTGAGGAGCGCTTAGACCGGACGAACGCCCGCATTGATGAGACGAACGCCCGCATCGACAAAATCCACGGGGAGCTGCTGGCCCGACTGGACGAGACGAACGCCCGCATCGATAAAATCCACGGGGAGCTATTGACCCGCATCGACGAGGTCCACCGCGATCTTCTCGCTCGGATTGCGGAGACGAATGCCAAGATGGACGAGCGATACGATCGGATCAGCATGCGCATGGACGACCTGCAGCATCAGGTGAGCAGCCGACTTGACACCGTCGTCCTCGATCTCCACCGGGTGCACGAGGCGGTGAGTCGACTGGCCGACTACGAGAAGCTGGAAGAGCGCATCTCCGAGCTGGAGAAGAAGCTGGCTGCCCGCTAGCCCGCACTCCGCATAGAGGAGGAGCGATGTGAGCGTGACCAAGTGGGGACGAATCGTCAAGTGGCTCTACCCCGGGATGGGGGTCAAGCGCTGGGCCCTCGTGATCGGGGCCTCCGGTGTCGTGCTCGTGGTCGGGCTCATGGGCCTGATCGGTCGCGATCATTTGAAATCTCTATACGAACTGCTGCAGAACTCGGGGGTTCCCTACTCCGCCCTGGTGGCGGCCCTGCTCGCGGTAGGGGCAGGGGGAGTGGCCTTCGGGGTCAATCGCCTGGTGCGCTCCATCGTCCGGGGCATCTCCCCGGGGTACGAGGGGCGGGCCTCGGAGGTGCTCTACAGCCGCCGGCTGCTCTCCCGCGGCCCGCGGGTCGTGGCCATCGGCGGGGGTACCGGGCTCTCGACGCTGCTGCGGGGGCTTAAGCAGTGGACGGCCAACATCACGGCAGTCGTGACGGTGATGGACGACGGAGGCAGCTCCGGCAGGCTCCGCAAGGAGATGAACATCCTCCCGCCCGGGGACATCCGCAACTGCTTGATCGCCCTGGCGGAGGACGAGTCGAAGATGGCCGACCTCTTCCAGCACCGCTTCGGCGAGGGCTCCGGGGCCCTGGAGGGGCACTCCTTAGGCAATTTGGTCCTGGCGGGCCTGCAGCAGCGCACGGGCTCCTTCGACCGCGCCGTGGAGGAGCTCAGCTTTCTCTTAAACATCCGCGGCCAGGTCCTGCCCGCTACCTTGGAGGACGTCCAGCTCGTGGCGGAGATGGAGGACGGGACCCTTGTGCGGGGCGAGTGCGAGATCGCCGAGTCCCCCAAGAGAATCGTGCGGATGGGCCTCTCCCGCCCCCGGGTGCGGGCCTACCCCAAGGTGCTCACGGCCCTGCGCGCCGCCGACGTCATCGTGCTGGGGCCCGGGAGCCTGTTTACGAGCATCGTCCCCAACCTCCTGGTGGAGGGGATCGCCCAAGAGATTGAGCTCTCCCGGGCGGTCAAGATCTACGTGGCCAACCTCATGACCCAGCCGGGAGAGACGGACGGCTTTACGCTCCGAGATCACCTCCGGGCGCTGGGGGAGTACCTCGACCTCCAAGCGCTGGACGCCGTGATCGTCAACCGTCAGCCGATCCCCGAGGAGATCCTCGTGCACTACCGCAAGGAGGGGGCGGAGCCCGTGGTCTGCGATCTGGAGGAGCCCAACGAGTACGGCCTGCGAATCGTCTCAGCGGATCTATTAGGGATCGCGGAGCTGGAGGGGCTCCAGACCGTCAAGCACCACCCGGAGCGCCTGGCCAAGGTGATCGCCCAGACAACCCGGGAGCTGTACGCCGAGCGACTCAAGCGCTTTTGACACGGGAGCGCGGAGAACAAAAGCAGAATGGGGTGAAATCGTGGACGGGACGCACTATAAGCTGATGATCCCCGGCCCGATCGAGATGGATCCCGCCGTTCTAGCCGAGATGGGCAAACCCCTTCGAGCTCACTACGGGCCGGAGTGGGCCCGATTCTACCACGAGACCGTGGCGTTGATGAAGCGGGTGATGCTCGCCGAGCGGGCGCGGGTCTTCTTGGTGGCGGGCCCGGGGACGGCGGCGATCGAGATGGCCCTCGGGGGCATCGTAGGGGACGGCAAGAAGGTCCTCGTGACGACGAACGGTTTCTTCGGCGACCGGCTCGTCCAGATCGCGCGGGCGTACACCCCCCATGTGATCCTCCTCGAGATCCCCTGGGGCGAGCCCCTGGACCCCCAACAGCTGGACGACGCCTTGAAACGAGACCCCGAGATCCGGGCGGTGGCGCTCGTGCACTGCGAGACCTCGACGGGGGTGCTCAACCCCCTAAAGGAGCTGGCCGAAGTCTGCCGCAGACACGACGTGCTCTGCGTGGTGGACGCCGTCTCCTCCCTGGGGGGAGCGGAGCTGCGCTTCGACGAGTGGGGGCTGGGGGCGGTCGCCTCCGCCACGCAGAAGGGCCTGGAGTGCCCGCCGGGGCTGGCGCCGGTGGCCTTCAGCCCGGAGGCGTGGGAGGTCGTCGAGGGCACCCGAGCGCAACAGTGGTACTTAAGCCCTAAAACCTGGGCGCGGTACGAAGAGGAGTGGGGCGAGTGGCACCCCCATCCCACCACGATGCCCTCGGGGCTGATGAACGCCTTACACCTCAGCCTTACGCGCATCTTGGAGGAGGGGCTCGAGGCCCGCTGGGCGCGTCACGAGCGGGTGGCCCGGGCACTGCGAAGGGGGTTAGAGGCGCTGGGCTTCTCCTCCGTGGCCTGTGAGGAGCGCTTCGCCTCGCCCACGGTCACGGCCATGCGCACCCCGGAGGGCGTCGAGGCCGGGGCGGTGATGCGCTTTCTCAAAGACGAGCTGGGGGTGCTCATCGGCGGCGGGCTCGGGGCCCTCAAGGGAAAGGCGATCCGCGTGGGCCACATGGGCCCGACGGCCCGGATGGGCGAGATCGTCTCGTTGCTGTACGGCGTGGAGGAGGCGCTCCGGAAAATGGGGCGCGACGTCGGCCCCGGTCAAGCCCTCCGGGCCCTCAACGGGAGTTGAGCGCGATGATGGCTACGATCTCCTACGGCGATTTCGAGAAGCTGGAGATCCGGATGGGCAAGGTCTTGGAAGCCGAGCGCGTCCCCGGCACGAACAAGCTCCTCAAGCTCCGGGTGGACTTGGGGGACGAGACCCGACAGCTCGTGGCGGGGATCGCCCACGTTTACGCCCCTGAGGAGGTTATCGGGCGGACGATCCCCGTGCTGGCGAACTTGGAGCCCCGCACGATCCGCGGGGTCGAGAGCCGGGGGATGATCCTCTGCCCCACGGACAAGGGAGGAAACCCGGTGCTCCTCCTTCCGGACCCGGAGCGCGAGGTCCCCACCGGAGCGCCCGTGCGCTAGGGCTGGGGTGGAGGCAGCGGGAGGATCCCCCCGCCCGGAGGGGGACGCAGCTCGCCGACCACCCGGAAGCGGAACTCCACGGGCTCGCTCTCGTTGCCCTGAGCATCTACGAGCACGACTCGAAGGGTCACGTCCTGGGGGAGCACCGCGAAGACCGCAAACGGGAACTTCCCTTCGCGCACCCCCTGCACTTCGGGATCGAAGCGGAAGGGCTCGAAGAGGGTGGCCTCTACGACCTCGAAGCGGGCCTCGACGATGTCTCCGTCGGGATCGCGAAAGGCGACGTAGCCAATCACTTCCTCGCCGTTGGCCTCGATCTCCTCGGGGAACTCGATCCCTACGATCTCGGGGGCCGAGGAGCCGCCTCCCGGCCCCGGGGCTTTGAGCGCGAAAAGCCCCAGGAGCCCGAGGGTCACGAGCAGGACGAGAAAGAGGGTTCTCAGGTCCATCGGTCCGGTCCGATCCCCACCCCCGAAAGGGGATGGAAGGTCAGTCCCCCTCGCGAGGGCCTACGGGTCGACCGCCCCCGCCTCCGAAGAGACGCACAGGCATCCGGAACACGATCTGCCGCAGCTCCTCACGCAGCCCCTCCTTCGAGAAGGAAAACGAAACCCCTTCCCACGCGGCTAAGGTGCCTCGCACGTCCTCCTGCGCCGTGACCCGCCCGGAGACGCGGTCGCCGTTTTGAAGGAGCAGCTGATCCGGATCGCCCTCCTCCTGCCCGAAGAAGACCGCGGCGAGCTGGCGCGCGGCAAACGTGAACGTCCCGAAGATCGGGGATTCCAAGGTGAAGGCTAGGTCGGCACGGTCCTCGAAGACGACGCTGGCCACCCTCTGCGTGGGGAAGACCAAGAGGTCGTACTTGGTGACGCTCACGAGCAGGTCGTTGAAGAGCCCAAACACCTGCTGGAAGGCGGCCGGACTGATTCGGTGCAGTCCGCCTCGGCCCGGAAGCCGCAGGAGGACCGCCTTCACCTGCTCTCGATCGAGGGGGAGTTCCTTCGTCTCCACGGAATCCCCCAGTTCGAGGCGCATACGGAAAGCTTCTAAATTGAGGGTGCCCGTGAGCCGTTCGCCGGTCTGCAGGTAGACCCGGTCGCGATCCGTCGCCTCCTCCGGGTCGGCCAGGACCACCGCGACCAGCTCCTCCCGATCCAGATCGCGGCGTTCACCCGCGAGCGGCTCGAAGGGAATCCGATCGGGAAGGGAGCCGCTGGCCACGCTGCCGTCCCGCAGGATCAACAGATCCGCCGTCTGCAGGGCCCGGAAGAACATCGGGAGGACATCCCGTGGGCCGAAGACCGGAGGCCTCCCCTCCTGGGCCTGCAGCGGCAGAGGGGACATGCCCCCGCCGAGTCCGAGCAGCACACCCCACGCCACAAGAGCGGCTAGGAATACCTTCTGAGCGGAACGCGCCATCGTCTCACCTCGCCTGTGGGATGGCCTCATTATAGCGGCTCCGAAGGGAGTTGCGATACCGCTCACCGAACGTGCTACAATGCCTTTCAGCATTCTCGAAAGCGAAAAGCGCCGTCCAAAGGAGGGAGACCCGAGATGCCGGTGACCCAGACGTCCCTGAGGATCCCCGAGATGGAGTTCCGACGGCGTGTCCAAAGACTCCAAGAGCACGTAGAACAAGAGGGTCTCACGGGCGCGGTGCTCTTCGACCCCTCGTATGTGCTCTACTACGCGGGCTTTGCCTTCATCCCCACGGAGCGGCCCATCGCGTTCCTCCTGAGCCACAAGGGCGAGAAAGCGCTCTTCGTCCCCCGCTTGGAGCTCGAGCACGCCCGGGCGAACGCCTTGGTAGACCGCGTGGATTCGTACCCCGAGTACCCCGACGACCCCCACCCCATGGAGCGCTTGAAGGCCATCCTCCAAGAGCTGGGCATCGCAGATCCCCTAGGGGTGGATTCCGACGGCTACCCCTGGATCCTGGGGTACCGCGGACCGGCGCTGAGCGAGCTGCTGGGCGTTCGGGTCCAGAACCTCCGGGCGTTCGTGGAAGAGCAGCTCAGGATCAAGAGCCCGGCGGAGGTCGCGTGTTTGCGAGAGAGCGCCAAGTGGGCCAACCTCGCGCACCAGCTGCTGCAGCGCTACACCCGCGTGGGGGCCACCGAGACCGAGGTGAGCCTGCGGGCCAGCACGGAAGCCACTCTAGCCATGCTCGACGCGATCGGCCCCATCTACCGGGCGCAGAGCCCTTGGTTCTCCGGGGCGCGGGCCGGGTATAGGGGCCAGATCGGGCGAAGCTCCGCCATCCCCCACGCGATGGCCAACAACATCCGATTTCAGCCCGGGGATGTGTTGGTGACGGGCGCCAGCGCCCCCGTGTGGGGCTATCACTCCGAGCTTGAGCGCACGATGATCGTGGGAGAGCCCACGCCCCGCCAGAAGGAGCTCTTCGAGCACATGCTCGCCCTTCAGGAGACGGCCTTGGAGGCCATCAAGCCGGGGGCGCGCTGCGCGGACGTGGACCGCGCCGTGCGGCGGTACTACGAGAAGCACGATCTCCTTCCCTATTGGCGCCACCACACGGGGCACGCGATCGGGCTGCGGTATCACGAGGGACCCTTCTTGGACGTGGGCGACGAGACCGTGATCGAGCCGGGGATGGTCTTCACGGTGGAGCCCGGGCTCTACGACCCCGAGGTGGGGGGCTTCCGCCACTCCGACACCGTGGTGGTCACCGAGACGGGGATCGAGGTGATCACGTTCTACCCACGGGATTTGGAGAGCTTGACGATTCCCACTTGATCGCTTCAAACGCTACCCGACAACTACGGCAGTAGTACTGCGACGTCGAGAGCTGGGAGCCGAAGAGCGAGTAAAGTTCTGTATCCTCCGAGCCACAGAAGGGACAGCGCACGCTGTCGTCTGCCCCTTGGGGATCTTCCGCTCGTTCTCGTGGGCGGCGTGTAGGATCGCCCATCTCAGCTCCCCACCGGGTACTCGTGCTTCCGGAACGACTCGATCTGGCGGAACGTCTCGGGGTCGGGGCCCGTGCGCGAGCGACGGCGGAAGGCGTCGTCCCAATCCTCCCAGGACAGGGCCGTCCCCAGGACCCACTGCCCCGTGATCGCGTCGCTCGAGAGGGGAAGATCGAGCCCCGCTTCCTCGATCAGCAGGGGTCCAAAGCGCTCGATGAAGCGTGCGCGTAGCCCTTCGCTGTCCGTGTCTTGGATCCCGGCCTCCACGAGCGCCCGCTCGTGTTCGGACCCGGGGCGGCCCAGCCACTGCAGCAGAGGCTCCCAGATGCGCTTCAACGCCTTCTCCAACTCGGCCTTCGGCTTTGCCCCTTCGCGGGCCAGGCGCAAGAGCCACCCTCGAGCGTGCTGATGATGGAATGCCTCCTCTTGGAGGATTTTTGCCACCATGCGTCGGACGGGGACGTAGCTCGAGTTCTGGAGCGACTCGATCTGCACGGAGAGCGCCCCGTCCACCAACACGTTGGCGGCGATGAAGTCCAGCCACGAATCCCATACCCGATCGAGCCCCTCGAAGTTGCGGTACTCGCTGGGCACTTCCTCGCGCTCGGGGATCCCGGCCTCGTGAAACTCCCGGAGGAGGCCGTAAAAGAGGCGTGCATGGCCGAACTCGTCCTGGGCCATCGCCACGGAGGCGATCGACGCCTCGATGGCGGGCGCGCCGAGCCACTCCCCATAGCGGAGCCCCAGGAGGTGTTTGGTGTCGGCCAAGACCAAGAAGAGGTCATAGAGGGCCTGTCGGGTCGGCTCGTCCAGATCATGAGGGGTCGAGAACTCTCGGTTGCGGCTCATGCCGGGCTCCTCGTCGTGCCGAGCTCGATGGCAGGGATCAGGTGCCTGCGGGCGACCACCCGCATCTCGATCCAGGGCTCCTCGTTGTAGATGGAGCGCGCGTACGCCGCCGCAAGATCTTCGTTAGGCGCGACCACGGTGCCGATGTGCTTTAGGGGCTCGACGCGGCGCTGCCGCGCGAAGATCTCGTATACCTCACCGAACTCCATCGCGCATCCCCTCCCCTCCGTCGCTCTCGCGTTCGATCGCGAATCGACCTAGACGCTGATCCCCCAACAGGACAACAGGAGACGTCCCTCCTCGCTGATGCGTTCCTTGGTCCAGGGCGGGTCCCAGACCCACTCGACCTCCACCCGCCGAAAGCCCTCTTGGCATAAGCGCTTCGTGACATCCTCGCGAATGAAGTCCATCGCGGGACAGGCCGTAGCCGTCAACCCCAGCTTGACCGTAACGGCCCGTTCCTGGGGGTCGACGGAGACGCCGTAGACCATCCCCATGTCCACCAGACTGATGGGCATCTCCGGGTCGTTGACGTCCTTGAGGGCCTCCCATACGCGCGCTTCGGTGAGCTGCACGGAGGTCTTCTCGTCTGTCATGGGCATGGCGTAATTGCCCCGGGTCAACGGACGCTCCCGTTCCCGTTCCCGTCAAAGAGCGCTGCGAACCTCCGGTACTGCCGTTGGAGCATTCCGACGTAATGCTCGTTGTACGGCCCGCGCCTCTTCCAGCGCTCGAATACCTGGTCCCAGGTGATGGGCTTATCGAAGAGCCATTGCTTCCTCTCCGGGTCGTAGTCGCAGGGGAGCGGGTAGTCCAGCACATATTGTCCCTGCTCCGCGTCGTAGTGGGCCGGGACGTGTATGCCGCACTCCTCGCAAAGGGGGACCACCGCGCTCAGCCACTCCTGGCGAAGCTGGTCGTTCGTCTTGCCCTTGAGTTTATATTCGAGCTGAGCGGTGTGGCGCTTTAAGTGATCGGGCATCCCGAACCACTCCACCCCCATGGGGAACATCCAGTCCACAGCCCGTTGCACTTCCTCTTGGATCTTGCCTCCGGCTTGGCAGAGCCGTTTCATCCAGACTTCCCCGTGGCGCAGGTGGAAGAGCTCTTCCTTGTCGATCTTGGCCAGCGCCCGCTTCCAGGGGCCGTAGCTTGTGTTCTCGAACGGATCGCTCAGCAGCACAATCCCGGCCCGGTCGAAGAAGGCGTTGGCCACCACGAGCTCCACCCACGTCTCCAGCGGCTGGTCGAAGCCGTAGGGGTTCTTAAACTCATGAGGCTTTCGCCCGAAGATGAGGTACTCTTTGTCCAGCCCGAGATCTTCCAGCAGCCGGAAGGTGATATGGGCGTGGCCCAGCTCGTCTTGGATGATGGCGTAGGCCGACAGCCTCGTGTTGAGGGAGGGAGCGGTGCAGGCGGCCATGTAATACGCCGGCGCGCTCATCAACTCCGTGTCCGCCTGAACCAGTAGGATCTGGATGAGAGCTTTCTTGTAGCCCTCGGTCATCTCTTCCGGGCTCTCCACGAGATACCCTTGCCGAATGCGCTCCTTGAGGGCTTCCTCCGTGAGAGACATCTCTCCTCCTTGCCGTGCCTGCGCGATTCTGTGCTAGAGCCAAGCCATTCTATCCCCTAGGGCGAAAGGGAGTCAAGGGCGACGGCCTCCGCTGGAGAGGAGGAGGGCTGCGAGGCTCCCGACCACGAGGATCGAACGTCCCCCTTCCTCCTCGAGGTCCTCGCGGCGGGTGACGCCCGTGAGCACCAGCACGGCGTCCATCCCGGCGCGGCGGGCGCCCTCGATGTCCGTGTCCCGGCGATCGCCGATCACGAGGCACTCCCTCGGGTCGGTGACCCCGGCGGCCCGCATCGCCACCCGAAAGGCGATGGGCGAGGGCTTTCCGACGATCTCTCGGGGCGGATAGCCCATGCCCGTGAGGGCCCCCACCAAGGCCCCCGCCCCCGGGAGGAGCCCCTCAGCCGTGGGGAAGACGGGATCGGCGTTGGCCGCGACGAACACGGCCCCCCGGAGGAGGGCCCGCAGCGCCTCCACCAGCTGCTCATAGCGGAAGCGGCGATCCAAGCCCACCACGACGTACTCCGCCTCCTCGGGCGCGACCACCCGGTGTCCGGCGGCTTCGAGCTCCTCGCGCAGCCCCTCCTCGCCGATCGGGTACACCCGCGACGGTCCCGAGCGCTCCCGCAGGTGTTGGGCCACAACGAAGGCGCTGTTCACGATCTCCTCCGGGCTTACGGGGAACCCCAGAGACCGGAGGCGCTCGGCGAAGGCCCGCCGGGATCGGGTGGAGTTGTTGGAGAAGACGATCACCCGTCCCCGCCCTTGGAGCGCTCGGAGGGCCTCCGGGGCGCCCGGCAGCGGCTCGGAGCCGCGCACGAGCACCCCGTCCAGATCGACGAAAAACGCTCGGTAGCGCCGGAGATCAACCTCTTTGTCCATGATTGGGTCCATGATCCTCCCCTTCGATAAGGGCCACCCTCCGCCCCTCCTCGAGGTCCACGCGGCTCAAGAAGAGCCAGCCCAGCAGGAAGAAGGCGATCAGCGAGAGGATGCTCCAGCGGCTGCCGCCCGCAAGCTGCGAGACCGCCCCGAAGAGGGCCGGGCCCACGACCCCCGCGAACTTGCCGCTGACGCTGTAGAACGCGAAGAACTCCGCGGATTGTGCGCGGGGGATGAGCGAGGCGTAGAGCGAGCGACTTAAGGCCTGCGCGCCCCCCTGGACCGTCCCCACCGCCCCCGCCAGCACCCAGAAGTGCCACGCCTCGGTCATAAAGAAGCCGAGCACGGCAATAGCGGTGTAGACCCCCAACGCGGCGTAGAGCCCCCCCTTGGCCCCGAGGCGGTCCGCCAACGCCCCAAACGCAAAGGTGCAGGGGATCCCCACGAACTGCACCAGGAGGAGGGCTCCGATAAGATCCGTGGCGCCGATGCCGATCTCCCGACCGTAGACGGTGGCCATCTTGATGATCGTCCCAATCCCGTCGCTGTAGAGCCAGAACGCGACCAAGAACAGAAACGCCGGGCGGTAGCGCCGGATCTCCCGAAACGTCTGCGCCAGGCGTCCGAGGCCCTCGCGCAGGGGGTTCGTCCGCGCCCCGGCGCCTCCGGCTCCGGCGCCGAGCCCCCTCGGGGGCTCGGACACCCCTCTCAGCAGGGGGATCGAGAAGAGGACCCACCACAGGGCGACGCTCAGGAAGGCCAGGCGCGTGGCCGCGAGCGCGTCCGGCAGGCCGAACCACCCCGGTTGGGTGATCCACAGCAAGTGGAGGGCCAGGAGGAGCCCGCCGCCCAGGTATCCCAGCGCGAACCCCGCCGTGGAGACCCGATTCCGCTCCGGAGGGCGGGCGATATGGGGCAGCAGGGAGTCGTAGAAGACGTTGGCCGCGGCAAAGCCCACGTTGGCCGCGATGAAGACGAGCGAGACGTAAAGCCACATCCCCTCCCCTGCGGCGGCGAGGAGGGCCGTGGCCCCGATCCCCACCCCCGCGAACCCGGCGAGGAAGCGCTTCTTCGCGTTCAAATGGTCGGCCACGGCCCCCAGCACCGGGGAGAGCAGCGCCGTCAGCAACAGGGCCGCCGCGGTGGTATAGCCCCAGTAGGCCGTCCGGACGTGTTCGGGGAGCGGAGCGGCGGCCACGTCGGCGTAGAAGATGGGCAGCACCGCGGCCATCACCGTGGTGGCGAAGGCGGAGTTCGCCCAGTCGTACAGGGCCCAAGCCCGCAGCTCTCGACGAGCAAGACCCAGCGTTTGGAGTAGCCGTCGCATTCCCGCGCTCCCGCCGGAGGATAGGGCCCCCGGCCTCGGGGGTCAACCCGGTCGACGTCGACGTGCGAACGGCAGAGCCCTCCGCTACAATGGCGCCCATGACCCCATGGGAACGCATCGAGGCCGCCGTGCGGGGCGAACGACCCGACCGCGTCCCCATCGCCCTCTGGCGGCATTTCCCGCGGGAGGATCAGACGGCAGAGGGGCTGGCCCGCGCGACCGTCGCCTTCCAGCGGGAGTTTCGCTGGGACCTCGTCAAGGTCACGCCCGCCTCGGGCTATCCCGCCGAGGCGTGGGGTGCTAAGCTCCGCCCGGCGGACAACGTCGAGGGGACGCGCGAGTACCTGAGCCGCCCCGTCCGACGCTCGGAGGACTGGCACGCGCTGGAGGAGCTGGACGTCACCGAAGGCGTCTATGGCCGCGAGCTTCGGGCGCTCCGCCTCGTTCGCGAGGGCGTCGGCCCCGACGTGCCCGTCCTTCAGACGGTGTTTAGCCCCCTAACGATCGCCAAGCAGCTCGCCGGGGACGCTCTTTTCACGCACCTGCGGGAGCACCCTCGGGACCTTAAGGCGGGCCTGCGCGTCGTCGCCCGGACCACGGCGCGCTTCGCCCAGGAGTGCCTGCGCCACGGGGCCGACGGGATCTTCTTCGCCACCCAGCTCGCCTCCTATGAGGTGCTCTCCCCCGAGGAGTACGAGGCGTTCGGGGTCCCCTTCGATCGGGAGGTTTTGGAGGCCGTTCGAGGCCGGGCGCGGCTCGTCGTGCTCCACCTCCACGGGCCTCGTCCCCGGTTCGAGCTCGCGGCACGATACCCCGTGCAGGTCGTAAACTGGCACGACCGGGAGACCTCCCCCTCGTTGGCCGAGGGCCAGAGGCTCTTCTCGGGAGCGGTGCTGGGAGGGTTGAACCGCTCGACGACGATGCCCCGGGGCTCCCCGGAGGACGTCCGGCGCGAGGTGCTCGAGGCCCTCGAACAGACGGGGGGCCTGCGGCTCATCGTGGGAGCCGGATGCGTGGTCCCGGTTACCACGCCCGGGGAGAACCTCCAGGCGGCGCGCGAGGCCGTCGCCTCCAAGCGCTAGGGCTAGGGCTAGGGCGACTTGAACTTGATGGCCTGGACGCGGTGGTTGCCCTCCTCGATCACGTAGATGACCCCCTCGGGGTTGACGGCCAGATCGATGGGCTCGAGGAACTCCCCCTGGCCGCGCCCGGCGCTGCCCCACTTCGCCAGGAGCCGCCCCTCCGGGGTGAACATCTGGATGCGGTGGTTCCCCATGTCCGCCACGTAGACGTTCCCCTGCAGGTCCACGGCGATCCCGCGGGGCTGGTTAAATTGTCCATCGCGCGACCCGGAGCTGCCCCAATACCCCAGGAAGGCCCCATCCGTCCCGAAGCGCACGATGCGGTCGTTCCCCGTGTCGGCTACGTAGAGGTTGCCGTCGCGGTCGATTGCGAGGTCCATCGGCCCCATCAGCTGCCCCTCGCCCGTCCCCCGACCGGCGAAGCGCCGCAAGAAGGCCCCCGTGGGACTGAACACTTGTACGAACCCCGTCGTCTGGTCCACGACGTAGACGTCGCCGCGGCGGTCGATGGCCACGCCCGTGGGGAAGGTGAACTGCCCCGGCCCGCTGCCGAACTCCCCCCAGTCGAGCACGTAGGTGCCGTCGCTCGTAAATTTTTGCACGCGGCGGTTGCCCGCCTCGGCCACGTAGACGAAGCCTTCCCCATCCACGGCGATCCCCGTGGGTCCGTCCAGACGCCCCGGATCCCGCCCCTGGCCGCCCCAGACGGCCAGAAGCTCCCCCTCGGGGGAGAACTTCTGCACCCGGTGGTTGGCGAAGTCCGTGATGTAGACGTTCCCCTGCGGGTCGAGGGCGATGCTCATCATGTCGCGGAACTGGCCGTTCCCGCTGCCCTGGCCGCCCCAGCTGGTGACGTACTCGATGAGGGTGACGGCCTCGAACGCAAACTCTTTGGGGAAGCTCTCGTTCCCCGCTTCGTCTTGGAGGGTCACGGCGAGGGTGACCCGCTGAGCGATCCGCGAGAAGACGAAGAACTCGAAGACCCCCTCGGTGCGGCCCTCGACCTTGGGGTTGAACCCGAAGGGCTCGAAGGCCGTGGCCTCCACCACGTCGAACCGAGCCCAGCGGATGTCCCCGTCCGCGTCTTGGAAGCCGACCCGTCCGAAGACCCGACTCCCGTCCGCGGGGATCTGCTCCGGGAAGTCGACGAAGAGGACCTCCGGAGCGAGGGGGCTTCCGCCCCCGCCCTGCGGCCCCCCATTCCCCCCGCCTCCGCCGGAGGGCTGAGCCCAAGAAGGCCCCGTCCCCGAGGGGCTGAAGGACAACAGGAGGAGAAAGACCAGCGCCGCCCAGGCGCCCCACCCTGCGCCCGCGCGTGCGCCTCGAACCCAAAGGCGCATCTCGACACACCTCCCTGCCAGGTACACCTCACCTCACGTCACGCCACGCCACGGCTCCACTCCATCGTTCGGAACCGAAACCGACCGTCCTCGTGGACGGTGTAACTCTAGCCCCGTTTCGCTCTCGGGACAAGTGGGCTCCGTCACCCTCGTCGGCGCAGAAGTTGACAGAGCTCTTGCCTTTGCGGTAGAAAGCGGACATCGCACCTGCGCCGCCCGGTCGGCTCTCCCTCCGTCCGCCGAGGGGCTCCCCGGCCCCGGCTACCGACGGGGGCAAAGGCGCAGCGAGAAGCGAACAAAAAGGAGGGAACGGCATGACGCACGTCGGCAAGGCGCAGCCCAAGCGAAGGCGGATGCAAGCGGAACTCAGCCGCCGACGGTTCCTCCGCGGCCTCGGCCTGGGACTGGGCGCGTTGGCCCTTGGGCCCCGCTGGGGACGGGGCCAGGAGGAGCCCATTAAGATCGGGGTTCTCACCCCCCTCATCTTCAACTTCCCGCTGGGTCAGGCGACGGTCCGCGGGGCCTTCCTCGCCCAAGACGAGATCAACGCCGACGGTGGGGTGCTGGGCCGCCCCCTCACCGTCGAGGGCCTGGTGCGGGACACGCAGTTCGACCCGAGAATTGCCCCCCGGCGCTTCGAGGAGCTGGCGGAGGAGCAGAGGGTCTTGGCGGTGGTGGGCGGCTTCTTGGACGAGACGACGCTGCCCGTCTTAAGCGTCCTCCCCCGGGTCCGCACCGTCTTCCTGAACACGGGCACGGCCACCCCGCAGACCACCGAGATGGTCAAGCAGGACTACGACAACTTCAAGTACTACTTCCGGATCATGCTGGACACGGACGTGCTCACCGAGGACACCGTGAGCATGGCCCAGGGGACCCTCCAGGCGGAGCTGGGGGTGGAGCGGGTGGCCCTCGTGTCCGAGGACGGTCAGTTCGGACGCGACTTTAAGAGCTTCCTGGAGGAGAAGCTGCCCGAGGGCGGGATCGAGGTCGTGGCCTCGTTCCTCTTCCCGCCGTCGGGGAACTTCGATTTCAGCGGGATCCTCTCGCAGTCCCGGCAAGCCGGAGCCCAAGCGTTCGTGGTGGCGTTCATCCGCCGCAACGGCTTCGGGTTCGTCCGCCAGTGGTACGACCAGGGGCCGCGGCTCCCTGTGGTGGGGATCAACGTGACGGGCCAGGCGTTCGAGTACTTCGCCCAGACCGAGGGCAAGGTGATCTCCCACGTCTACGCCGACGCGGCCACCGGCGCGACCGCCGTCACCGAGCGGACCCTCCCCTTCTTCAACGCGTACGTGTCGCGCTTTACCACCCCGCCGGTCCAGCCGCTCTTTACCTCGTACACCACGTATGATGCCCTGTACGTGGTCAAGCAGGCGATCGAGATCCTGGGCGAGGCCCCACCGCCCTCCAGCTCCGCGGAATATCGGCAGTACCGCGAAGACCTGGTGGCGGCGATCGAGCAGGTGGACTGGGTGGGCACCGTGGGCCGGATCCGCTTCCAGGGGCCCGAGGACGAGAAGCCTCACGACCCCATCGTCCGCGACGAGGAGGGGAACCCCTTGGTGGTGCCCAAGTGGGCC
>JALSGO010000065.1 GCA_026982655.1 Candidatus Bipolaricaulota bacterium | reverse complement strand
GTCGAAGAGAAAGAGGGCCTGCAGGGAGAGGGCCAACTGCGGCGAGAGGTGCCAGCGCAGGCCCGTCTCCAGATCCCACGTCCCGGAGAGGAAGTAGGCTCCGCCCATGAAGATCCCGAACGACGGGATGATCGAGAGTTCGGCGTCCAGCCCCAGGCCGGGGACGAAGACGTCGGGTTCGCCGAGGAAGGGGGTGCTTATGGAGAGTTTCGAAGCGTTTGCCGGCACGTAAGGTAAGAGGACCAGAACGGAGAGGGTTCCCAAGAAGAGTGCTTGCCTAGGAACTTTCATCTAAGGTTGCTGGAATCCCTCGGGCCAAGTGTAGTCCTCGGGGCAGAGATCCCCTTGCGCGTTGTCGAAGATCTCGTTTCCCCTCCCTCGGATCTTTCCCGAGAACGAGGGATAGGACGCTTCCCACCTCTCCTCGCAGGCCTCCATGAACAACCGAATCCCATAGCCGCCGTTCGCAAAGATGCGCGTGTTGTACACTTCCAGAAGTCCTCCGCTTCCGACATCGATCCCGTCATAGCGATTGTGAGCGATCTCCGAGTCTCGGATGATTAGCCAAGGTTGCATGTCCATGCTGATGCCCCGAGAGCCGTTGTACACCACCCGGCTTCTTAGTAGGAGCGTCCTCGTGCTTCCGTGGAGGAATAAGCCTTCGCCCTCGTTCCCCGAGATCAAGACGTCCTGGAGGAGGATCTCACCCTTCCCGCTGCTTGATATGTCTATCCCTTGAGCGGCCCCTTGAATCGTTACCCCCTCCAAGACGACCTGTGCTCCTTCTTCCACAGTGTAGAGAGTGATTCCATCCCAGCCGAGGGGATCGGGCCCTTGGGGCCCGCCGGGGCTGAGGATTTGAACGTTGCGTAGGACGACGCGGGCCGCTTTCCCGGCACTAATAGTTACTTTTGCGCCGATGAGGGTGAAGCCCTCTAGGAGCGCCTCCTGCCCCTCCTCCGGTCTTACGTAGAAGCTGGGATCAATGGAAGGGGGATGGGCGTCGAAAGGGGTATAGTCGTCAACCAGGCCGGGATGGAGGAGGACGGTGAATCCTGGCCCGAGGCCGCATAGGAGGATCTCACCGAGATTAGGAGGAGCGGTTGATGGTGAGTCAGGCCATCTGACGAAGTACCGTCCGGGGCCGATCCAGACCCGATAGAGCCCCTGCTGCACAGCTACCTCCACCGCTTCCATAACCGTCCAGAAGTCATCCGGAACCCGAATCCACCCTGCGTTGGGCCCCGGGTCCCGAGAGGGACAGAAGCTGACACCCTCAGGGCTAGCAAGGGGACCGACTGCGTCTAAAGACCCGAGCCCGAACGCTGCCCCAAGCAGCAAGATCCCCACGATCCCTACCTGTAAGCTGCGTGCCATCGTATAGACCTCCCAACCGGGATTATACCCAACCACGATTCCCAACCACCGGACGAGTCCAGTCCTTTAGTTGCCCCGAGGGGTGAGGCAGCCCACCAGGCATCGGGGCGGCGGTGGCGGGGGAGGAGGGGGTATCGTTACGGTAGGCGGCTCCTGCGGATAGCCGTCGGCTGCCGACATAGCCCCTTCCCCGCAGAATTGTGTGTAACCGTGGGCACAGGCGATTTGCCACGCTTGCTGCTCGTTAATGGGACCCCGCCAAGCAATCCCATACACCGGGTTCGCACTGTCACAGTTTTCTTTGCAATAAACGACCACCAAAGGTACCGCCGAAGATGCGGGAAGCTTGTTCTCTACATCTTGGGGGCTGGTTTCATCGTGGATGAAGATGAAGGCCACATCCAGACCGGGATACCGAGGATCATTGCCTATACTTTGCACGGTATTGATGATCCTGTGGATCTCGTTGGTTGATAGATCTTTGATGTTGGAATAGCTGTTTGCGAAGGTGGTCACTTGTCCGAGACCGGGGATCTGAGCGGTGGCGACGATTTCGATCGTCACGCTGCCTCGGAAGAGTCCGAGCCCAACTGTGAGATCGATATCGATGAGGTCCCAAGGGACATCCGTTTGGGTGAAGATGTTACTCAAAAGCTCGGCGAAGACGAGGAACTGTTTTACGTCTTCCGGGACCGGTGCCCGAGGCGGAACTCTGGGTCCGGGAATCTTGTCTAAGATCTTCCCTGTTAGCTCAGCATCCTCGTTGGCAACCAGCAGCCTTTCCAGAGCTCCAAGGAAAGTGTCCACAATGCGAAGAGCCGCATCCAGCTCTACTCCCAGCACGTCCCTTGCCTGCTCCGGATTGCCGCTCAAAGCGATCGTGTTGCTTACAAGCGCGGCTAAAGTTCCATATCGGCGATACAGAGGGTTGCTCAGTAGCTCGAGAGGCGTTACATCTTCCGAGGGTACGGCCATAATCCCTCTCCTGATAAGTTCAGGCAGAATCCGGCCC
The DNA here is from genome assembly GCA_026982655.1 of Candidatus Bipolaricaulota bacterium. Lineage (GTDB taxonomy): Bacteria > Bipolaricaulota > Bipolaricaulia > RBG-16-55-9 > RBG-16-55-9 > JALUUA01. Next base: position 700 of record JALSGO010000065.1, on the reverse strand, counting down.
CATCTCTCCAGAATGCTAGGGACCCGATCGTCGAAACTTTGAGCCAGCCTCAACAGCTGTTTAACAGCTTTTAGCTCGTCGGTATACCTCAGGCTATCCCGCGTCGAGGTTGTCCGCCGCACCCGTACTGATACGTACGTCGCCCTCTGCGGATCGATCGCAGGCCGAGTCCTCCCCCACAACTGCTGCCCCTCCGTCGTCCCTGCCCCGTCGTCCCCCGCCGGGATCACCAACAGCGCCTCGACCTCCTCCCCTTCCTCCGGGTTCCCTAAGAGGACCACCTCCGCCCGGTCCCAGTCCAGCTCCTGTTCAGAAGACATCCCCCAGACCCTGGAGCCCTCCGTCCCGACGTCCGAGCCCTCCAGAAGCTCCCTCACCTGCTCCGCGATCTCCTCCGTGATCTCCTCGTTCGGCAGCAAGAATTGCACCGTCCCTACATCCCCATCCCTGCTCAAGCCCTGAACTTCCTCATCGGACTCCCAGCCCACCTCGATGTGGGTGAGCACCTCTCCCTCTTCTACAACCTCCTTGAGGGACACCCAGTAGTTCCCCTCGTCCAAGCCCCGGGTCTCGACCAGGTACAGCGCCGCATCCGCCCCGGCGGGCACTTCCACCAACACCGTCTCCGGCTCCCCGGCCTGCTGCCCTATCAACCCCTGGCCGGAGGTATCGCCCTCGCTCTCGTCCTCGGGGCTCACCT
>JALSGO010000064.1 GCA_026982655.1 Candidatus Bipolaricaulota bacterium | reverse complement strand
CGGGACACGCCCAGGTCGTGGAGCGAATCGCCCGGGAGCGCGGAGGGGCGAGCGTGACGATCGCCGCGAAGCTCGAGATGGAGGTTCTGGAGATCGCGGAGACGCCGGAGGAGCGGGCTATGTATCTTCGGGAGTGGGGCATCGAGGAGTCGGGGCTCTCGAAGCTCGTCCGGGCGGGCTATGCGCTCTTGGGGTTGGTCACGTTCTACACGATCGACGGGCCGGAGGTGCGGGCTTGGACCGTTCCCCGCGAGACGCCCGCGCGCCGGGCCGCCGGGAAGATCCACAGCGACTTCGAGAAGCGCTTCGTCCAAGTGGAAGTCGCATCTTTGGACGAGGTGCTGGCCCACGGCTCCTGGGGGAAGCTGCGCGAGCGGGGGAAGCTCCACCGGGTCGGGGAAGACTACGCCCTCCAAGACGGCGACGTGGTCCACTTCGTCATCGGATAGGGGAATAAGGGGTCGGTCGTTGCGACCGCGCGACCGCAGCCCCTCTTGTCCTGACGCGAGGGGGATACCTTCACTCCCTTCCGGTCTGAGTCGTTCCCAAATATACCTCGTGCACGCGCGGATCCTGCAGGATCCGCTCCGGGGAGCCCTCGGCGAGCAGGCGCCCGAAGCTCATCACCAGCACCCGATCCACCAAGCGCATCACGCCCCGGATGTTGTGGTCCACGAGCACAACGGCCATTCCCTGGGAGCGCAGCTCCCGGATCGTCTCCGAGAGCTCTTCCACCTCCCGGTGGGTGAGCCCGGCAAACGGCTCGTCCAACAGCAAGAGTTTGGGGGAGGTGACCAGCGCTCGGGCGATCTCCAAGCGTCGCAGCCCCGCCTGGGGGAGGGCCGTCGGCAGCTTCTCCAAATCTTCCAGGAGTTTCACCCGCCGGGCCGCCTCCCAGATCCGCTCCGCGCCCTGCTTGACCCGCCCCCACAGGCGGTTGGCGTACGTCCCCAGCTCTAAATTCTCCAAGACGGTCATGCAAGGACAGCACTGCGCAATTTGAAAGGCCCGCGCGATCCCCGCCGCCACCACGCGGTGCGACGGCCAGCCCGTGATGTCCCTCCCCTGAAAGCAGATCCGCCCCCGATCCGGGCGGAGCGTCCCCATGATGAGGTTGAGAACGGTGGTCTTGCCCGCGCCGTTGGGGCCGATCAGCCCCAGGATCTCCCCCGGCTCGACGTGAAAGCTCAAGTTGTAAACGGCCTGGAGCCCCCCAAAGGCTTTCGAGAGCCGCTCGGCCCGGAGGATCTCCGCCTTCGCTTTTCCGGCCTTGGGTGCGGTCATCTCGATCCCGCTCCGTGGGCTCCTCCCCCCGCCCCCGGATGCCCGCCCGGCCCCAGGGAGAGCGGTCGGCGCAGGGGCCTTACGATCAAAGGCAGAAACCCCTGCGGGGCCACGAGGACGAGGATCACCAGCAACACCAAAAAGATCAAGGTGATCCACCCCTGCCCCTCCAGAAAGCGCAGCGTCTCTACCTTCAAGGGAAGATCGACGAGGTACTGCTGGCCCACTTTCAGAAAGAGGGCTCCGAGCATCGGCCCCACGATCGTCCCCAGGCCCCCCAGCACGGCGGCCACGAGGATGAGCAGCGAAAGATCGAGGCTGAGCACCCCGTCGGGTCCGCCGGGCTGGAGGACGGGGAGCACGGGCAAATGGACGTAGAGGGCTCCGGCCAACCCCGCCACGCCCGCGCTCACCATGAAGGCGGCCACCTTGAACTTCGCCGGGTTGAGCCCCGCCGCCGCGGCGGCGGTCTCGTTCTCCCGGATCGCCTCGAAGACCGCGCCCCAGCGCGAGTGGGCCACCAGCAGAAGCCCCAGCCCCAGAAGGGCCATCACCCCCAGGGCGTAGTAGTACGTGATCCGCTTTACGGCCAAATAGGGCACGTCGTACCCCAGGGGCGGGAAGAAGCTCCGCGGCGAAAAGCTCATCCCCGAGACGCCGTGGGTGACGTCGGAGTAGATGAGCACGAGCTTGTAGGCCGCCAGCAAGGCGATGAGGGTGGCCAGCGTCAGATACGGCCCCTTCAAGCGCACGGCGGGGACGCCCACGAGCACCCCCACCCCGACGGCGACCAGCGTGCCCAGCGGGATCGTCGCCCAGGGGGGCCAGCCCCCGTAGTAGCTGAGGAGCCCGCTGGTGTAGGCCGCAGCCCCCACGAAGAGCGCGTGGCCCAGGTTCACCTGTCCGGCGTAGCCCCCCAGAAGATCCCAGCTCATGGCAAACACCGCGAAGAAGAAGGCGAACGTCAGGGGGGTGTACCAAGACGGGGGCAGGCCCACCGCGGGCAACACGGCCAGCGTCAAGACGGAGATCCCCAGCACGAGGAGCGAGAGCCGAAAGCGCCGGCGGCGGGCTCCGCCCCGCGCCCGGAGCTTCCGCCCTTCCGTCGCCGTCTGTGGCGGTCTTGTCTGCACTGGAGGCTTGAGGTCGAGCATCGCGACTAGGAGGTGGTCCGCCCCAGCAGCCCCTGGGGGCGCACCAACAAGAGGAAGACGATGAGCGCGGCGGAGGGGATCCCCACCCAGCTCGCCCCCAGGGGGATCCCGACCTGGGGGGCGTAGAAGGTAAACGTCTCCACAAAGCCCACCAGATAGGCCGCGATGAGAGACCCCGTAAGGCTTCCCAGCCCCCCCAGGATGACGACGGCGAACGAGATCACCAGGGGGTCGATCCACATCCGGGGGGACATCCCGCCCGGGTAGGCAAAGAAGATCCCCGCCAAGCCCGCGAGCGCCCCCGACAGGGCCCAGACGATCGTGTAGACCCGCCGGACGTCGATCCCCACCAGGGAGGCCCCCACGCGGTTCATCGCCACGGCGCGGATCGCCTTCCCCAGGCGCGTCCTCTCCAAGAAGATCCAGAAGGCCCCGATGGCCAGCCACGAGACCCCAAAGGCTACGACGAAGACCGTCGGGATTGTCACGCCCAAAATAGGGAGATTTCCCGGCACGGGCGGCGGGAGGCTGCGGGCCGGAACCCCGTACGCGATCGCCACCCCCTCCTGGAGGATGAGGGCCACGGCCAGCGTGACGATCAAGGTGAGCACGGGCGAGCCCTGCACCCGTCGGACGACGCCTCGGTAGAGCAGCGCGGCGAAGAGGGCCGTCCCCAGCACCCCCAACCCCAAGCTCAGCAGGAGGGGCAGGC
>JALSGO010000063.1 GCA_026982655.1 Candidatus Bipolaricaulota bacterium | reverse complement strand
GTCGGGCCGCAGGCCTCGATCAGCGCTCGGAGCTTTTCCATCCCCTTGACGTCTTGCTCCCCGGGGGTCATGGCCGAGATGCGGTTGTAGAGCACGATCACCAGGACGTTGTGTCGAAGCTCCACGGCGTTGAGCAGCCCGGGGATCCCCGAGTGCAGAAAGCCCACATCCCCGATGAGGGCCACGCCCTTTCGACCCGATAGGCTCATCCCCGCTGCCGTCCCGATGGAGGTCCCCAGCGCGTAGGCGGTGGTGACGATCTGGGGCGGGAAGTACCCGTACAAGATGGAACAGCCCACGTCCCCGGCGACGGGGTAGCCCTCGGGGAGCGCTTGGGCCAGGGCTTGGTAGAGGGGCTCGAACCCCCCGCAGGGGACGGTGGAGAGGGTGTCGCTCAGCTGCATCTTCACGTTGAAGTTCCAGCCCTTAGGCTCGAGCGCGAAGGCCTTCGCGACGTGCTCTTGCTCCAGCTGCCCCACCCGAGGGAGGTGCCCCGTAAGCCGCCCGAGCACCTCTACGTTCATGCGATGCACCCCCACCAGGGCCCGCACGCCCTCCTCCACCAACGGGGCGATCTCCTCGACGACGAGCACCCGCTCCAGGCCCTCCAAGAACCCCGCGATGAGCTTCTCGGGCAGCGGGTGGGCGTAGCCCAGCACCAGATGGTTCTCGTGCTCCACCAGCGACGAGACGTACCCGCAGGAGATCACGCCCTCCTTGGCCCCCCCGCCTTTCCGCACGCGGTGGAGCCCCGAGCCCTCCACGTGGGCTTGGAGTTTGGGCCAGATCTCTTCGAGGTGGTATCGGTGCCGCTCCAGGATGAAACGGCTCCAGGCCCGCTCCCTCTGAAACGAAGGGGCCGGTCCTAGGGGCTCCGGAGGGGCCACGGGGCCCGTCATCCGGGTGAGCCGTCCCGTGATCTGCATCAGCACGGGGATCCCCAGCTCCTCCGAGAGCCGCAGCCCCTCGACGGCCCCGTCGGCCAGCGTCTGCGGGTCGGAAGGGACGATCAGGGGCAGCTCGGCCAGCTTGGCGTACCAGCGGGAGTCCTCCTCGTTCTGGGATTTCGCGGCGCCGGGGTCGTCGCCGCAGATCACCAAGAGCCCGGCCCCGATCCCGTGGGTGGCCGCCGTCACCAAGGGGTCCGCGGCCACGTTGATCCCCACCTGCTTGGCGGCCATCACGGCGCGCTTCCCCACCACGGAGGCCCCCAGCGCTTGGGCGAGGGCCGTCTTCTCCTCCACGCTGATCTCCACGGGGAGCCCCTCGGCCCGCAGGCGGTCCAAGAGGGAGGTGCAGGGATCGCCGTAGACCCCCGTCACCAAGGCGACGTCGCTTCGCTGTAGCGCTTCGATCAGGGCAGCTTCGCCCGTCCGTTCCTCGGTCATTCCCTCCTCCTTATGCTGCTCTTCCGGCCTGCGGTCGATCGCAGGGCCGGACTTGACAGAACGCTCAGGCTCATGTCAGTATAGTCTGGCGAAACCCTTGTGGGCAATGGAGGCTCCCCGAGCGCTCGGTTGGAGGGGAGGTGGGAACGAACGAGGGTAGAGCGAGAAGGGCCCAGGCGAAGGGATACCCTGTCGGGTGTCCTACATCGGTCATCGAGGCTGCTCGTCTTCTCTGATCCGAGCTCGACCGTGGTGTCGCGGAAAAACCTATAGGAGGAGGTTCGGTATGCACGCATTGCACAGGAGCCGAAGTGCCGGACGCCGAGTGGGGCTGGCGCTGGCCCTCTTGATCGGTGGCGGGATCCTGACGCTGACCACGCAGGCCGGCGAGTTGCTCACGGTCTGCCCGGAGGGCCCACCGGCCTGTGGGTTCTCCTCGATTCAGGAAGCGGTCTCCGTCGCTCCTCCCGGTAGCACGATCGTCATCCAGGACGGGGAATATGTAGGACCGGTGATCGTGGGGAATAGCCTTACGCTGATCGGCGGCGGCCCCCATCGGGTGACGATTCAAAAGGGCGTCGTCGTCGCCGGCCCCTTCCGGGTCCGCCTCACGGGGATGACGATCACCGGAGGGCTCAACGGCCTCCAGGCCCAAGCGCCCCCCGGCCTGCCGGAGCAGCTCTCCCCGCTGGTCGTCCTCGACAACCTGGTGATCGCGGGGAACGCCCAGAACGGCATCGCGCTGTTTAACTACGCCCAGGCCGTCCTCACGGATGTGACCATCACCCGCAACGGGTTGGAGATCCTGGGCAACCCCATCGGCGGGGGGATCGCCCTGCGCGGCTCCTCTCGGCTTACCGTAGAGGGGCGCACCGTCATCCGCGAGAACGGCGCCAACGGCATCTCCGTCATGGATGAGGCGCAGGCGCAGATCCGGGGGCAGACGTTCATCGCCCGCAGCGGCTTGAACGGGATCCTCGTCGGCGGCCGCGCCCGCGCCCGCATCGAGGACGTCATCGTGCGGGAGAACGGCTGCTTCGGCATCAGCGTGGCGGACAACGCCTCCGCCGAGATCACCGGCGGCCGGGTGGAGCGCAACGCCAAGGCCGGCATCCACATCGGCGGGCCTTCGTCCTTCATTGCCGGCTGCCAGACCCTCACCGAAGCCCCGGGCCACGCCACCGCCTTTGTGACGGGGACGACCGTGGCGGCCAACCCCATCGGCGTGTTGGTGGGAGACCTCAGCAAGGAGCAGGACGAGGCGACCGCCGACTTGGCCTTCCTCACCTTCGTGGGGAACGGCTGCGACCTCTTGGTGGACCCGGTAGCGGAGAAGATCGTCCGCACCCTGGGCATATACCCCCAGCCCTGCTCCTAGCGCGGGATTCGGGCGTGCCGGGCAGCGCCAGGAGGCCGTATAGTGGGTAGAACGCATTCGAAAAGAGAGAAAAGACGAGAAGACACGATAAGCGCAAACACAAGACGAAGGAGGAGAGAACGAATCATGAACAAGGACACGATGCGGGTATCCACCCGACAGAGCCGACGGACGTTCCTGAAGCGGTTGGGAGCCGGGGCAGCCATCCTCTCCCTGGCCCCGGTGGCCGGCGGGCCGTGGGTGCGCGGCCAGGAGACGCTCCTCATCGGGATGGCCAATCCGCTGGCCACCTTCTTCGGCGAGGCCGCCGAGAAGGCCCTTCGGATGGCGATCAACGAGATCAACGCGGCCGGCGGCATCCGAGTCGGGGACACCTCGGTGCAGCTGGACTTGATCGTCTCCGACAGCGCCGGACGGGCCGACCAAGCCCCGCTGGCCTTACAAGACCTGGTAGGCCGCGGAGCGGATGTGCTGACCGGCTTCTTCTTCAGCGAGGAGCTGATCGGCTCCCTGCCTTCCATTCCCATCCTGCGGAAGCTCTTCTTGGGCACCGGGGCCTCCACGCCGGCGGCGACCATCCAGGTGTCGGCCGATTACGACAACTACAAGTTCTTCTTCCGGATCGGCCCGATTAACTCCTTCCTCATCTTGCAGGCGGCCATCACCTTTGCCGTCGGCTTCCTGGAGCGGGGCTTGGGGTGGGACAGCATCGTCCTCATGGCCGAGGACGCCGCCTGGACCCAGCCGATCACCGACGGCTTCCCCGTGTTGCTCCAAGCCTTCGGCTCCAAGCTCCAGGTCGTCGACACGATCCGCTACGCCGAGGACACCACCGACTTCACCTCGCTCTTCAACCGCGCCGTGAGCGCCATGGAGGGGCGCGTGGGCGGGATCTACACCCTGATGGCCCACACCGGCTCCCGTCCCACGGCGCAGTGGGCCGCCCAGCAGGTCCCGCTCCCCTTGGTCGGGATCAACGTCCAGGCCCAGGACGGACGCTTCGACCAACTCACGCAGGGGGCGTCCGAGTCGGTAGTCACCTTCACCTCGGGTGCTCGGGCCCCCATCACGGAGAAGACGATCCCCTTCGTGGACAAGTTCGCCGCGTTCACGGAGTTCAAGCCGGATGTGACCATCCCCAGCTACAACGCCTTTGCCAGCTACGACGCGCTCTACCTGCTCAAGGAGGCCATCGAGAACGCGGGGGTATTGCCCAAGGACGAGGCGAGCACCACCGCCGTCATCCAAGCCTTAGAGACGTACGGCAAGCGGGATGACGAGGGGAACCCGACGAACCTCTTTGTGGGGACCTCGGGGAACCTGGGGTTCTACGAGCGGGGCGAGACGGGGGTGACCCCCTTGCGCCCGGACCAGGACTTCCCGCACGATGTGCGCTACGGGCCGGGCCTGGCCGAGGGGATCTGGATCCAGTGGCAAGGCGGTCAGCAGGAGGTCATCTTCCCGCCGAACCTGGCGACGGCCTCGTTCGTCCTTCCGCCTTGGCTCCGCTGAGCCTCGCGTCCGTATCCGCATGAGGACTGCGGCGAGGAGGGCCGCCTGCCTGCGGCAGCCCGCGCAGCGGGTGGCCCTCTTCGCCCTTCTTTGCTATCATGCGCAGGTCCCTGCTCGCGCGCTCAGGCATCCCTTCCGGGCCCCAGGGGCGCGCAGGATAGGGGTCAACGACAGCGATCAACACAGCGGCCAGAGGGGATAGATCGTGGGTAGCGTCATCGAGGTCCTTATCCTAGGGTTCCTGATCAGCTCCCTGTACGCCCTGATCGCGCTCGGGTTCACGATGATCTTCGGGGTGGCCGGGGTCCTCAACCTCGCCCACGGGGCGTTCGCCATGGTCGGGGCCTATCTCGCTCTAGGGGCGTTGGAGTGGGGCTGGAGCCTGCCGGCGGCGGCCCTCTTCGCCGTGGTGGGCATGGCCTTCCTGGCGCCGCTCGTCTACGTGCTCCTCATCCGTCCGGTCGAGGACAGGCCGATCATCGTCTTTTTGGGAACGCTCCTTTTCGCGGTCGTCCTGGAGCAAATCGTGGGCCTCTTCTTCGGGTTCAACTCCCGGATCGTCCCTCCCTTGGTGGAGGGAATCCTCACCGTGGGGGAGGTACGCATCCCGGTCAACCGCTTGGCGGCCAGCGCGATCGCCCTCTCGATCATCGGAGGCTTGTGGCTCTTCGTCAACCGCACCCGGGTGGGCAAGGCCATCCTGGCCCTCTCCATGGAGCGGCGGGGGGCGGCGCTGGTGGGGATTCCCACACAGCGCATCATCTTGGGGGTCTGGGCGATCTCGGGGGCCCTGGCGGCGATCGCCGGCCTGTTCGTGGGCTCCTTCTTCGGGATCAGCCCCCTCGAGGAGCGCCTGCTCCTCACGATCGCCTTCACCATCGTCATCTTGGGGGGCTTAGGGAGCATCCCCGGATCGCTGGGCGCTGCGCTTATCATCGGCTTCTCGGAGACCGTCGTGCAGCAGTTTGCCCCTGAGGCCCGCGGACTCGCCTCTCTCTTGCTGCTCATGTTGGTGCTCACCTTCCGGCCGCAGGGGCTGTTGGGGAGGGCGGCCGCATGAGGGTCCGACGGCTCTCCCTGCGCCCTCGTCTGGGATCTGCGCTGCTGCTCCTCTTCTTCGCCCTGCTGGCTGCGATGCCCTACCTGCTGCCGCGCCTCTTCCCCGAGATGGAGACCAACCCGCTCCTGCTGCGCCGCTGGCTCGACATCTTGGTGATGGCCAACCTCTTGGCCGTTCTCGCCATGAGCTGGGATCTCCTGGGCGGGTATACGGGCCAGATCAGCTTCGGTCACTCCTTCTTCTTCGGGTTAGGGGCTTTCACCGCGGCGATCCTCTCGCTCACCGTCGATTGGAGCCCGTGGACGGTCATCGGGGTCGGGGCGCTGGCAGCGGCCGTAGGCGGGGTGCTCATCGCTGCACCCGCCCTTCGGCTCCACGGGCCGTATCTTTCGCTGATGACCCTGGTGGCCGCCCTGGCGTTCGATCGCTTCATCCGATGGCTTAAGCCCGCGGACCGCTTCGACCTGGGGATCCCCGGCGCCGAGGGCGCCATTCTCTGTAGCCTGAAGTGTTTCTTGACCTTCGATGCCGTCGCCAAGTACTACTACGCCCTGGCCCTCCTGGTCGGCAGCTTCCTCGTGCTATGGGCCATCGCCCGCTCGCGGATTGGGCTGGCCCTGGAGGCGATCCGGGACGACGAGGAGGCGGCCCAGGCCGCGGGGATCAACACCGCCAAGTTTAAGACTCTCGCGTTCTCCGTAAGCGGCTTCTTCGCGGGGTTGAGCGGGGCGTTTTACGTCTATCACATCGGATCGGCCAGCCCTTCCTACGTGCTCAACCTGGAGCGATCGGTGGAAGCGATCGCCACCGCGGTGTTGGGCGGGATGGGCACCATCGTCGGTCCCATCTTCGGGGCGTATTTCTTCAAGCTCTTCGAGGAGCTCTTCCGCCCCTTGGAAGCCCTGCGATACGGGGTGCTCTTCGCGCTGGCGCTGGCGGTGCTCCTCCTCGTCCAAGGCGGCCTGCTCTCTCGGGCGTTGCAGCGCCTGCGGGGCCGGGATCTCGTCGCCGTCCCTCCTTCTGCCCCTCCCCCGTCGCCCCCGCCGTCGGAAGGGCTCCCGCAGGGGACCGAGACGCAGACGGGAACGGAGGCGGTTCGGCGATGACGCGACGAGGACCCAAGGGATCGGAACCGTTGCTCCGGGTGGAAGGGCTCTCCAAGGCGTTCGGTGGCCTGCAGGCGGTCAGCGACTTGAGCTTCCACGTCCGAGAAGGGGAGATCCTAGGGCTGATCGGCCCGAACGGCGCGGGGAAGACGACGGCCTTTCACCTCATTACGGGGATGCACAAGCCCGACCGGGGGCGGATCGTCTTCCGCGGGCGGGAGATCACCGGCTGGCCCCCCTACCGGGTGGTCCAGGCAGGCATCGCGCGCACGTTTCAGATCCCTCGTCCCTTCCCTCACAAGACGATCGCCCAAAACGTCGAGATCGCGCTCCTGCCCAACGCCCTCTTCACCCTGCGGGGACGCCGCCGGGATCGGTGGGCGCGGGTGGCCGCCTGCTGCACCCGCGCCGGGCTGTGCCAGACGGTGGGCCACCCCCCGGCTGCCCACACGCCGAACGGACGCTGCGAGTGCTGGCATACGTACCCCGGTGCCCTCCCTCAGGCCGGCCTGCGCAAGCTAGAGATCGCCAAAGCGCTCGCCAACGACCCTCACCTCTTGCTCCTCGATGAGCCCTTCGCCGGGCTCACCCACCGCGAGGTGGAGGAGCTGAGCGAGCTGGTGCGCGAGCTGCGTGCCGAGGGCCGCACCGTCGTGATCGTAGACCACAACATGCGAGGGTTGATGAAGCTCGTCGAGCGCGTGGTCGTGATCCACTTCGGCCACAAGCTCGCGGAGGGCACCCCGGAGGAAGTTGCAGAGAACCCCGCCGTTCAGGAAGCCTATCTCGCAGGAACCCTCGATCGATCCTCCTCTTCTTCCTCCTCCTCGTCGACCCTGAAGGAGGGACCCTCTCGATGACCGCCTCCGTCGCGACGAGTTCCCCCCCGGTGCTCCGGGTCGAATCGTTGAGCGTCTTCTACGGCAAGGCCCAAGCCCTCTACGACATCTCCTTCGTGGTCCGGCAGGGGGAGTTCGTCTCCGTGATCGGGCCGAACGGGGCGGGCAAGACGACCCTGCTCAACGCCCTCTCCGGGCTGGTCCCCTATCGGGGCCGGATCCTCTTCGAGGAGAAGCCCCTCCCTCCCCAGCCGCACGAGATCGTCCGCCGTGGGGTGATCCACTGCCCCGAAGGGCGGAGCCTCTTTCCGTACCTGAGCGTGTACGACAACCTGATCTTGGGGGCCTATCGCCGCCGAGATGAGGGCATCGTCCGCGACTTAGAGGACGTCTACGAACTCTTCCCCCGGCTGCGGGAACGGCGGCGCCAGCTGGCAGGAACCCTCTCCGGGGGCGAACAACAGATGGTCGCCATCGGACGGGCACTCATGGCCCGGCCCAAGCTCCTCATGCTCGACGAGCCCACCTTGGGGTTGGCTCCCATCGTCCGGGCCCACATCTCGCAGGCCCTGGAGGAGATCCGTCAGCGCTACCACATGACGATCCTCCTGGCGGAGCAGAACGCCGAATTTGCGTTCCGCCACTCCGATCGCCTCTATCTCCTGGAGACGGGCAGGATTGTCCGCGAGGGCACCGTCGCCGAAATGCGCGAGGATCCCTACATCCGGCAGGCCTATCTGGGAGGCTGATACACCCCGCCGCCCCCGTCTTGACATCGGCTCGGGAGTCCGACTACGATCCTCTTTCGAGTCGGAAACCCCACAGCCCTTTACAGGAGGCGTTCGATGCGGACGAAAATCCTTGCTTGGTGCAGCACCGTCGGAGCGGTCGGGGTGGGGATGGCGTGGTTGGCGTTGCTCGGAGCGGCGGCAGCGCACGTCCCGCCGGAGTTCCTCCTGAAGTGGGGCACCCCCGGGGAGGGGCCCGGGGAGTTCGCCGCCCCGGAGGGGATCGCGCTGGGCCCCGAGGGCCGGGTGTACGTCGCGGACACGAACAACCACCGGGTGCAGGTCTTCACCGCGGAGGGGGAGTTCCTGTTCGAGTGGGGCTCCTTCTGCGACCTCGAGACCGGGGAGGGCTGCGAGACCGAGGACGGAGCCGGGCAGTTCAACGCGCCCGAGGCCGTGCTCTACTCGCCCCTGGCGGGGATCATCTACGTGGCCGACTCGAGCAACCACCGGGTCCAGGCGTTCAGCCCCGAGGGGGAATTTCTGTTCATGTGGGGATCCCCGGGCTCCGAGCCGGGACGGTTCGTCGTCCCCGTGGGGATGGCCGCAGACGCTGAGGGAAACGTCTACGTGGCCGACGTGGTCAACCACCGGGTGCAGGTCTTCGACCTGCGGGGGCGCTTCCTCCGCGCCTGGGGGGAGAAGGGCTCCGAAGCCGGACAGTTCCGGTTCCCCTCGGGCGTGGCCGTCTTCGGAGAGCGCGTGTACGTTGCGGACAACCTCAACCATCGCGTGCAGGTGTTCGATTTGGAGGGGAATTACATCATGGAGTGGGGGACGCTCTGCGACCTCCGCACGGGGGAAGGCTGCGCAGACCCCGACGGCCCGGGGCCCCTGGAGCCGGGGGACGGCCAGCTGCGAAAGCCTTTCGGGATCGCCGTGGACGCCGAGGGCCGGGTCTTCGTCTTGGATCAGGGGAACAGCCGCGTCCAGGTGTTCACGGGCGAGGGGGAGTTCCTGGCCAAATGGGGCAGCCTCTGTGCGCTGTACGGGGAGGCGTCGAACGAACTCCCTCCGGGAGAAGGGTGTGTAGACCCCGACGGCGACGGGCCCCTGGCCGTGGGAGATGGACAGTTCCTCTTCCCCAAGGGGATCGCGATCGCACCCGACGGCGCGGTCTACGTCGCCGACTCCGACAACCACCGGGTGCAGGTCTTCCGCTAAGTTTTATTGGGGATCAATCGTCGCATCCATCGAGGGGCACCTCGGCCAGGATGGGCGGCGGCCCCAAGAAGACCTGCTCCTGAACGTAGCGCAGCACCACCTTGCAGCCGGTGACGTCGATCTGGGGCCAGGGGCTGGGCCAAGTCTCCGCCTTGTCCAACCGGAGGGTGGCCCCGGGGCGTCCGCGGGCGTTGAGCAGCACGGCCTTCGTCTGGGGCGGGTAGATCCGCACCGCGTAGAAGTCGGGGGCGATGGCCTTGCGCTCGCCCGTGAACTGCTTGACGGTGAAGGTAGGGGGAAGGCGCAGATAGACCATCCCCACGTCGGCGTGGCCGTCGGCGCCCACCTCGAGGGTCTCAAAGCCGCTTACGGGGGCGTGGACGACGAGGAGATCCCCCCGGGAGACGAAGAGGATCCGATCCCGATCCAGGGGCAGCTCGAGCCTCTCGGCTGCTCGGACCATGGCCTCTTCCACCTGCGAGCGCAGCGCCCGATCGCTCTCCTCCAGGACCCGATCCGGGGGTAGGGGCGGAGGAGGCCCGTTGTCGACGCACGCGACGAGCGCGAGCAAGAGCCCCAGGCCGAGAGCCCCCAGTGCCCACCCTTGCGTTCTCATATCGATTCCGCCTCCCTTCCCTTCCAACGAACGCCCAGCACACGAACGAACGGACTAGCGCACGCGGATCACGACGTTGTCCAAGCCCCAGCTCTCGTTGGGGTGCTCCTCGGTGACCTGGCCGAGGAAGCGAAGCCAGAGCAACGACTCGGAGTGGGGAAACGTAAAGGTCATGCGGTAGACGGAGTCCATGGGCCGGGTCCCCAGCTCCCGCCGCTCGGGGAAGGTGTACAGATACCCCAAGGTGTTGTTCTCCGCCGCGCCCGTGCGGGCGGGATGGTCTCCCTCGGGGTAGTCGTCGGGATAGGACTGGCGGCTCCACTCCGGGACGTAGCCGATGTTGCTGAAGGTGGTGTAGAGCAACACGGGGCCGCGGACGACCTCCAGGCTCCAGATGTCCGGCCCCAGGGCGCGCACCGTGCCTTGAGGGTCGATCGTCGCGTTCCCCTCCCAGGAGCGGAGGATGTACAAATCGAAGCTCAGCTCCACCTCGGAGTGCGGCGGGAGGTCTTCCAGTTGGAGGTGGACCGTCTCCGCGTCGAATTCCCCCAGAAATCGACGGTTTCCTACGGGCGTCACCGCCGTCCGCCGGGAGGACCACTCCGGGCCGGGCTCCCCCTCCTCGAAGTCGGCTCGGTAGAGGAGCACCCAGGGCGGAGGCGGCGGGGGACAGCCCGCCAACCCCACAAGGAGCGCCGCTCCCAGCCCCCAGGCCATCGCCGGTCTTCCGAAAGCACCGAGCCTCAACGCGTTCACCCCCCCCTCCGCATCCTAGGACGGATCGGCTCGGCTCGTCAACCTCGGATTACGGCACGCAGGGCGAGTCGACCCCGTAGTCCTCCGGGTTGAAGTCCTTGAGGTTGTCGGGGTCGAAGAGGGAGTCGGGCAGCTCCGGCTCGACCACCCGGCGCTCCAAGGTGAGCACGGTCGTCCGGCTCCCGTCGAGCACGTTCTCCACCACGATCACGTTGGGGACGATGTCCCCCGCGAACTCCACGAAGTCGTCGAGGGTGATCGTCTGCTCGAGCTCCCCGGCCTCGTTGTCGAAGTCGCCCTTCAGGGTGAGGAACTCCTCCTTGTCCACCCAGACGGTGCCCGTGGGGAAATCGACCTCGGCCTCGGGGCGCCGGGTGAGCGCCACCTTGTAGGCCACGCGCTGCGTCTCCTCGCCCAGCCACCGGACGGCTAAGGGCTCTTCGCCCAGCAGCTCGCCGCGATAGTCCTCGCTCAGGTCGAAGCCGCCCCCGACTTGGTCGTTCTGGAGGTTGCTCCCGGCGAAGCTCGCGTTGCGGTCCTCCTCGGAGACGAGCTCCTTCACCTGGCCGAGCCCGGAGAGGAAGAGCCACAAGCGCGTATCCTCGTCGGGATCCGCCGGGTCGTGGCTTAGGAAGATCGTCCCGCACTCGAGCTCCGGCTCCAGGAAGTAGATGAGGAGCTTTTCGCCCGTCTCGTCCCGCTTCCCGAAGAAGGCGAACGTCCGCGTTTGGGTCGTCCCATCGGGGAACAAAATGTCGAACTCGATGATGGAGATGCGACTCCCCTCGGGGACGAAGGAGCTCTCCTCCGCTGCCAGTGCCAGGATCTCGTCGCCCGTAGGGGGGCCGTCTTGCGCCACGCTCCCCCCCGCTCCGGGGAGCGCTCCCCATCCGACCGTAAGCGTCAGCAGGACCAGCAAGATCTTCCGCATCATGGTTGGTCACCCTCCTGTCGTTATGGTAGCGGTCCTCTCGGATTGGCCGTCACGGGCTCTTGGATGGCGGGCTCCCAGATCGGGCTCGGTTGCGTCAGGAACCGGGGTTGGCGGAGCAACAGGATCGCCGGGATGACGGTAAAGCTGCTCAGGCTGCTGATGAGCATCGTGAGCACCAGCAGCAGCCCGAACGTTACGAGGCTCTGGAACGAGCTGGCCAGCAGCACCGCGAACCCCAGCATGAGCGAGATCGCGTTGTAGGCGATCCCCCGTCCCGCCGTGTGAAGGGTGGTCTGAAACGCCTGCGGCGCGCTCGCGCCCCGCTGCGCCTCCCGGCGGAAGCGGTGCAGGAAGTGGATCGCGTAGTCGATCCCCACCCCGATGGCGATGGAGCCCAACATGATCGTCCCCATGTCCAGCGGGAGCCCGGCGTAGGCCATCACCCCGAACTCGATGAGAATCGTCAGCACGAGGGGGAGCAGCGCCAGCAGGCCCGCGATCGCCGAGCCCATGAGCAGCGTTACGATCACCCCGGCGGCCACGAAGCTGGCCAAAAGGCTCGTGATCTGGCTGTGGATGATCCTCGCCAGGAGCGCCACGTACGCCTGGGTGGGGCCCACCAGGCGGGCCTGGGGCTCCCCCGGCCCGTTGAAGTTTTTGTCTAGATACTCTTGAACCTCGCGCACGAGCCGGGCCATCTGCGTGCTCCCGATGTTCACCCGCCGCGCCAGGACCTCGCCCTTGCGGAAATCCCCTAGGAAGAGCTGGCCCGGCTTGCCCCCGTACAGGAGGAAGAGCTGGGCGGCCAGGCGCGGGTCCTCGGGGATCGTGTAGTAAGCGGGGTCCGAGGCGTGGAGCGTCTCGTTGAGCTGGCGGACCACGTCCGCGATGGAGGCGACCCGTCCGATCTCGGGGCGGGCCTCGAGCCAGTCGTCGAGGGCTGCGATCTTCTGCAGGACCTTGGGGTCCTTGAGACCGTCCCGCCGTCCCGTGTCGATCTCGACGGCCAAGTGATAGGCCCCGCCGAAGTGGCGCTCGATGGCGTACATCGCCTGCACGACGGGGTGCTGCTGGCCCAGGAACTCGTCGGCCCGGGTCTCCACCTCGAGCCGGGGGATCCCCACGGAGAACACGAAGAGCACGAGGCCCGAGACGATCAGGGTGAGCGCGGGCTTGCGGGCCACCGCCCGGCCCCACCCCGAGAGCCCTTTGGCCAAGCGGCTGCGTTCGTAGTAGTCCTTGTGCTTCCATTTGGGAAGGGGCAGGCGCGCCAAGAGCGCCGGAAGGAGCGTGAGCGAGAGGACCATGGCGTACAGGATCCCCAAGGCGGTGAAGACCCCGAACTGGCGCTGAGGCCACAGGAACGAGGCCATCAGCGCCAAGAACCCCGCCGCCGTGGTGAGAGAAGTGAGAATGACGGGGACGGCCATCTCCTCCATGGTGGCCAGGACGACGGCCCTCCGGGTTTGGGGGGAGTCGTCCGAGCGCTCGGCGGCCTCTTCGTAGTACTTGTTTAAAATGTGGATCCCGTCCGCCGCGCCGATGGCGATGAGCATCACGGGGAGCACCACCGCGAAGGGGGTCATCGGGACCCCGAACAAAGCCATGGAGCCTACGGTCCAGAGGGTGCTCACCAGCACCACCGAGACGGGGAGCACCACGCCGCGGACGCTGCGGAAGCTCAAGAAGAGCACCAGGACCATCACGAGCACCACGAAGGGGGTGAGCACGCGAAGGTCCCGCATCATGCTCAGCGCCGTGGCGCTCCGTAGGACGGGCTCGCCCACGAGGTAGATCCTCTCCGGGTTCTGATATGGGCGGATGAGCTCTTCGATTTGTCCCACGACCCGGGGCGCGTCCGCCCAGACTTCCAGCTGCACCGAGATCGCCCCGGCGCGCCCGTCCTCGCTGAGGAGCCACCCCCGAAGGGTGCGGTCCCCCATCACCCTCCGTCTGTACTGCTCGACCTCCTCGGGGGTTTGGGGCACCCGCTTCATCGCCCGCTCGACGACCACGGAGTCTTGGGTGCCGTAGATCACGTAGGCGGTGGCCGGGCCGCGCACCTCGTCCACGCCGACGATCTCCTCGAGTTTTTCCTCCAGCTCCTTGAACTTTTGGAGGGTCTCGGGCCGGAAGATCGTCTCCCCCTCCGGGGCCTCGATGGCGATCAGGAAGAGGTCTTGGGAGCCGAAGGTGGCCTCCGCCTCGTTGAGGCGCCGGACCGCGGGCTCGTCCTCGGGGAGGAACTTCTTGAAGTCCGTCTCGAACGTGAGGCCCTTGGTGAGGAGGACCCCCAGGAAGAACGCGGAGAGGACCCCGACGCCCAGGAGGGTCAGCCCGGGATGGGTCTCCACCCAGAGGGTCAGCCCGCGGATGAAGCGGTGCATCCTGTTACGTTCGTTACGAGCAGCGCAGCCAGCCGTGCTTCTCGAAGAGGGCGGCGAAGTAGCCGGGAAGCGCGTCGTCCCGGACGCTTACGGCGCGGAGGAGCCCCTGCGCCCGCTCCTCGAGCATCTGCTGAATGAGCTCGACCCCTTGGAGGATCTCCGGTCGCGTCTCATGCGTCAAGGGGCAGGTTGCAATCCAGATCTGCCGTAGGTTGCGGAGCTCCTCCTCCCGGGGGACGATCACGATCATCTCGTAGACGCGGCCCGTGGTGTTCTCCCCCAAGGGGTCGTCGAAGCTCGACGCCACCTCTGGGAAGACGGCCTCGATCTCGAAGAGCCCCGTCTCTTGGAGGGCTGCGGCCATGGCGTTCACGAGGAGCGAGGCCTGCAGGGTCTGGGTCTCGTCCACCAAGAGCATCCGGACGGGCTCCGGCTGGGCCCGCAAGGCCCCCGCGGGTCCCCAAACCCCAAGGAGCAGGAGCGCGAGAGAGACCGCCCCACCGACGCCGCGCATGTATCGCTTCCGATATAGCTCTTTCGACATAGCGGGGAGAGTATAGCTTCTAGGGAGGAGGGCTGTCAAATTCCGGCTCTTATGGGCTCGCGATAGCCCGTCACTCCTCAGCGGTGCGCTCGTCCACCTCGTCGATAAGCTCGTGGGCATGCTGGGCCTTATCGCGTAAGACGAACAAGGCAACGGAGAGCTCGGCGCGTGCGTCCTCGTAGCGCTCTTGGTCTTGCAGGCGCTCGGCTTCCTTCATCGTTGCCCACGCCTGGAGGACGCGGCCTGCGTGCTCGATCACCTCATGCAGCAGCGTCTCCTCCGCGTCGATGGCCTGCAGCTTCCGCTCCTCCGGAGAGAGCTTCGCCCGGGTGCTCATCGTTTCAGCCTCCTCTCGAGCTTCGCGATCTGTCGTCGGATGTTGGCCACGGTCTTCTCCCAGGTTTCGATCAGTTTCCAGTTAGGGTTTGACCTGGCTTTCTCCGCCTCGATCTTGGCAAGGTGCTCTTCGAGCGCCCGCTGCTGACCGGCAAGCTTCTTCCGCAGACGTTTCTTCTCACCCATCGTACTACGCTATCGAGATCGAAGGGTCAAGGCAAGCTCGTGAGGGGGAAGAGGGGGAGCTGCTGGGCCTCGGTCGCGGAGGCGACGAGGTTCGAGACCCCCACCCCCAGAAGGCGCACGCCGCGGCCCTTCCGCTCGACCCGCTCGCGGAGGAGCCTCCGGGCGGCTTCTTGAATGGCCCGCAGAGAGTCCGTGGGCTCCGGGAGGGTGCGCTGGCGGGTAATCGTGGTAAAGTCCGCAAATCGCACCTTGATCTGCACCGTGCGCGCCCGGCGCTCCTCCCCCCTCAAATCCTCGACGACCTCTCGAACCAGCCGCGCAAGGACCCTCTCCAGCGCGCGGTCGTCGTAGACGTCCCGGGGAAAGGTCGTCTCGCGGCTCAGGGATTTCGGCTCCCGTTCCGGGACCACGGGCCGATCGTCCCTCCCCCGGGCCCGCTCCCACAGCCGAAGGCCCCACCTCCCGAATCGCCGGGCCAGCTCCTCCTGGGGCACCCGTCGCAGGTCCCCTACGGTTTGCAGCCCCATCGCCCGGAGCTTTCGCGCCGTGGCCGGGCCCACCCCCCAGAGCTTCTCCACGGGGAGGTCCCACAAGAACCTCTCGACGTCCTCCGGGCGGATCACGGTGAACCCGTTGGGTTTCTTATGGGCCGAAGCGAGCTTGGCCAGGAACTTGTTGGGCCCCACGCCCACGGAGCACATCAACCCCAGCTCCTGGAAGATGCGCTTCTGGATCTCCTGCCCGATTTCCTCCGCGGGCCCGAAGAGCCGCTCGCTCCCCGTCACGTCCAGGAACGCTTCGTCGAGG
This sequence comes from Candidatus Bipolaricaulota bacterium, assembly GCA_026982655.1. GTDB lineage: Bacteria > Bipolaricaulota > Bipolaricaulia > RBG-16-55-9 > RBG-16-55-9 > JALUUA01. Next base: position 4,067 of record JALSGO010000063.1, on the reverse strand, counting down.
GAGAGCGGCTCCACCAGGGGCGTGTACGACCGGAAGATCTCCCGTATTCGCTGGGAGATCCGGCGATAGTACCCCATGCGCGGCTTGAGCAAGACGGCCTGCGGACACAACCGCAGGGCGCGGGCCGTGGGCATCGCGCTGCGGATCCCGTATCGGCGGGCTTCATACGACGCGGCGGCCACCACGCCGCGCTCCTCGGGCCGCCCGCCCACGATCACGGGCTTCCCGCGCAGCTCCGGACGGTCGCGCTGCTCCACGGACGCGTAGAAGGCGTCCATGTCCACGTGGAGGATCTTCCGCTCGCGCTCGGGGGTCACGGTCTCTTGGATTGTACGGCATCGTCGCCCCGCCCTCGACTTCCGCACCCGACGCCCGTCCCTTTCCCTCCGGACGGAGGTCATTTCGCGGGCGGAACGAATCGGGCTATGATTACGAGATGGCCACCTGCACTTGCACGGAACGGCACACCGGTGAGAGGGAGTTTTCTGTTGGGGGCTCGGCGACGGGTTTTCGACGGCTACCCGTCGCCGAGGGGGCTCTCGATCCCGCGCCGGGGGTTCACCGGCGCCGGCGGGTGGAGCTGTTCGGCGTCCCCTTCGATCGGGTCTCCCTGCTCGAGGCAGCGGCCCGCATCGGGCGCTGGATGGAAGAGGGAACTTCCGGAAGGGCCCGGATGGTGGTCACCCCCGACACGACGGCGCTGATGCGCGCCCGGCGCGATCCCCTCCTCCGCTGGGCGTATCATCAAGCGGACCTGGTGACGCCCGATGGGACGGGGATCGTGTGGGCCTCGCGCCGCCTGGGGTTCCCTTTCGAGGAGCGCGTCTCGGGCATCGATCTTGTGGAGGAGCTCCTCCGCCGGGGCGCGACGGAGGGCTATCGCTTCTTCTTCCTGGGGGCAAGACCCGGGGTGGCCCAGGCCGCCGCGGAGCGGGTTCGAAGGCGGTATCCGGGCCTGCGGATCGTGGGGACGCATCACGGCTACTTCTCACCGCAGGAGGAGCCCGCCCTGGTCGACGCGATCCACGCCGCCGGGCCGGACGCACTCCTCGTGGGGCTGGGGGTCCCCAAGCAGGAACTCTGGATGCTCCGGAACCGCGGGGCCCTGGAGGTCCCCGTGATGATCGGCATAGGCGGCAGCTTCGATGTGCTCTCGGGGAGGCTCCCCCGAGCCCCGAAGAGCTGGCAACGGATGGGATTGGAGTGGCTCTGGCGGGTCCTGCGGGAGCCCCGACGCCTTGGGCGGGTGGGGGCGATCCCGCAGTTTATGGGGCTCGTCTTGCTGCAGCGGGCCCTCTCCTCGTTGTCCTCTTCCCTTTCTTCCTCTTCTATTGGCCCCGGAGGGTGAGGAGGCGGAAGTCCGCTTCCCGTTAGCTATCAGCCCCGCCCTCGCAGGTCCAGCTCCTCGATCGTGGGGAGCGCCTCCGCGCACTGCTCCGGCAGCAGATTCACGGTCGGCTCCGGGGGGACGGCGGTCGGCTGCCCCGGGACGGAGAGCATCAGGTTGAGGGGGTCGTCGTCGAGGGTGAGGTGCTCCAGTCCGAAGTTGTGCCCGAACTCGTGGGCGAACGCCGTGATGGGCCGCTTCGGGGGGAAGACCGCGCCCGTCTCCTCGTCGAGCACCCAGATCGCGTCCCAGCGCACGAGCGAGACCCGGCCCCCGATGGTGGTCACGCCCCCGAAGTGGCGCTTATCCCCGGGCCGCATCACGATCCGCGCCCCCGATACGAAGACCGTAAGCGACTCCGTCGGGAGCCGTCCCCCCCGGGCGGCGATCTCCCGGCTCAGGGGGACTAGCGCCTCCTGGAGCAGCGTGAGGGGGCGACGGCGGTTCGGATCGCCGATCGCGATCTCCGGCAGCTCCCCGCCCCGGACCCGGACGAAGAGCAGCTCATCCAGCGTCCCCCCGGCGAGCCGCACCGTTTGGGGGTCCACCACCCAGAGGTTGAGCAGCTCGAACTCCACCCCGCACTGGTCCCAGATGCCCGTGATCGCGGGAAGGATCTGCTGCCGCATCGCCCGCTGCACGTCGGGGGAGGGCTCCCCCAGGACGGCTCCGGCGGCGAGGTTTGCCCCCTCCGCCAACCCCGTCACCCCGTCGGCCAGGAGGAAGAAGTTGACGCCGAGGACCCGCCCCACGGGCCGGACGGCGTCCTGCTCGCGGTTGTAGTTCCCGCGGGGAGGCGTTCCGCAGGTGAAGGTGATCCCCTCCGGCTCGCTGCGCCGGCCCGCGGCGTCCTCGATCACGACGATGAGGGTGATCTGCTGCGCGATCTCGCAGGTGACCGTAAACCCGAAGATCCCCTCCGTCCGTCCCCGGAGGTCGCCGAGGGAGACCGTAAAGGGGTCGTACTTCCCGTCGATCACCCGGAAGCGGGCCCGAAGGGCATCCCCGTCGGGATCGCGGAACCTCACCGTCCCGGGGATGGGCAGGCCGTTGGGCTCGATCTGCCGGGGGAGGACCACGTCGAGCACCTCGGGGCGATGGCCCCCGCGGGCCCCGTCAAGCGCCGCCTGCTCGTCCTCGGACGGGGAGGGAAAGACGAACTTCTGGATGCGATTGTTGTTGAGGTCGGCGACGTAGACCGCGCCCTGAGAGTCTACGGCCACTCCCACGGGGTTGTCGAACTGACCCGGACCCTTCCCGAGCTCGCCCCACTTGAGCAGAAATTCCCCCTCCGGGGTGAACATCTGGATGCGCTTGTTGGCCGAGTCGGCCACGTAGACCCACCCTTCGGGGTCGAAGGCGATCCCCCAGGGGGAGGAGAGCTGGCCGTCCCCCGGCTCGAGGGGACCGGGGCCGTCCGGGTCGCGGCAGCCCCGGCCCGGGTGGATGTACAGGTCGCAGTAGCTGCCCCACCCGAACAGGAACTCCCCCTCCGAGGTGAAGACCTGGACGCGATAGCCCAGCGAATCGACTACGTAGACCCGCTCGCCCCGGACGGCAATCCCCGTGGGGCCCGTAAACTGCCCCTCTCGGGTTCCCAAGCCGCCCCAGCTCTGCAGGAGCTTGCCCTCGTTGGAGAACTTGTAGACGCGGTGGGCGTGCAGATCCGTCGCGTAGACGCTGCCGTCCGGGCCGACGGCGATGCCCCAGGGGGTGAAGGGTTGCTGCTCCCCCGCGGGACCCGTCCAGCTCCGCAGGAACTCCCCCTCCGGGGTGAAGACCTGCACCCGGTAGTTGAACGCGTCGGCGACGTAGACGTTCCCCTGGGGCCCGACGGCGATCCCGACGGGGCCGCGGAAGGACCCCGGACGCCCGCCTACCCCGCCCCAGCCGCCGAGCCACTCGCCCTCAGGGCTGAAGACTTGAACTCGGTTGTTCCCGTAATCGCTCACGTAAATGCGGTCCTGGGCGTCTACAGCGATCCCCCAGGGCATGAACAGATCCCCCCGACCGTCGCCGAGGCCGCCCCACTCCTTGACATACTCCGGCGGGCCGGGAGGCGCGGAGGAGCCCTCGGCGGCGGTGTACGCGCCGTCCGTCGGCGCCAGCCAGCTCAGCGCGAGGAGAAGAAGCGTTCCTAAGCTCAACGAGCGCGCGGTTGAGCGCTTACGCATGGTATCCGTTCCTCCTGCTTCGCTCAAGTTTTGTAGTCGCATGTGTAGTGGCATGCAAGCAGCGCTCATGCTACGGGTACGAATTTTTCCTGTCAAGCCTGAGGGTACGTAAAAGGTCCGTGAATCGTTGCCGGGGCTCAACACCCACACCCGGTCGGTGGAGATCCAACGAACGCCCCGAAAACGACCGACTCCGATCCCCCCCAGGGGGACTTGACAATCCCCCCCCGTGGTATAATCCGCTAACCTCTTCTAAGGGTGTGGAGTGTGCGCTCAAGGGTTCTCCACAGAAAAGCAGGAAAAGGGGGTTTTCCCATGAAGCGCATTCACCTCTGGGGGTTGGCCGGAACCCTCCTCGGGCTGATGGTCGTGTTGGCCGGATGTTCGCTCCTCTTCCCCTCTCCTCAAGAGGAGGAGGTCGCCTCGGAGGTGGAGATCGTTTCAGGGGATCCGTGGCTGCTGGCGGCCCAGGGGGAGGACGAGCCTGCCGCTTGTAAGGAGGACCT
>JALSGO010000062.1 GCA_026982655.1 Candidatus Bipolaricaulota bacterium | reverse complement strand
AGCACGAGCACGAGCACGAGCACGAGCACGAGCACGAGCACGAGCACGCCCACGGATCCCCGTCTCCGCACGGGCGGGGTCCTCACGATCCGAGGCACGATCACCAACCCGAGTCCGGCCACGCGGGGCACGCGCATCACGACCACGCTCAGATGGTGGAGGACTTCAAGCGTCGGTTCTTCCTGTCGGCGGCGCTGACGGTCCCCATCCTGCTGCTCTCGCCGATGATTCAGCAGTTCTTCGGCTTCACGTTGGACTTCCCGGGGCGGGCGTGGGTGTTGTGGGGACTCGCCTCCGCGGTGTACTTCTACGGCGGCTGGCCCTTCCTGACGGGGCTGGTCGGGGAACTGCGGGGCGGGCGTCCGGGGATGATGACCCTGATCGCGCTGGCGATCTCGGTGGCGTACGCCTACTCCTCGGCCGTGGTCTTCGGGCTGCCGGGGAAGGTCTTCTTCTGGGAGTTGGCGACGCTGATCGACGTGATGTTGCTGGGGCACTGGATCGAGATGCGCTCGGTGCTGGGGGCCTCTCGGGCGCTGGAGGAGCTGGTCAAGCTCCTGCCGGCCGAGGCCCATCTCCTCCGGCCCGACGGCTCGCTCGTCGACGTCCCCGTCTCGCAGCTTCGGGTCGGGGATCGAGTGCTGGTCCGTCCCGGGGAGAAGGTCCCGACCGACGGCGTGGTGGTCGAGGGGGAGTCGAGCGTCAACGAGGCGATGCTGACCGGGGAGTCCGCGCCCGTACCCAAGAAGCCCGGGGACGAGGTGATCGGCGGCTCGATCAACGGCGAGGGCGCCCTCACCCTGGAGGTGAAGCGGGTCGGCGCGGAGACCTACCTGTCGCAGGTGATCGAGTTGGTGCGCCAGGCCCAGGAGACCCGCTCCCGAACCCAAGACCTGGCCAACCGGGCGGCCCTGTGGCTCACGTTCATCGCGCTGGGGGCCGGCGGGACGACGTTAGGGGTCTGGCTGGTGTTGGGGCAGGACTTCGCGTTCGCGCTCGAGCGGACCGTGACGGTCATGGTGATCACCTGCCCGCACGCGCTGGGGCTGGCCGTCCCGTTGGTGGTGGCCGTCTCGACGTCGCTGTCGGCCCGCCATGGGCTGCTAATCCGCGATCGGGCGGCCTTTGAGCGCGCCAAAGACCTCCAGGCCGTCGTCTTCGACAAGACGGGGACCCTCACCGAGGGGCGCTTCGGCGTCACGGACGTCGTCCCCCTGGACGAGCTCCCGGAGCCCCGGGTGCTGGAGCTGGCGGCGGCGCTGGAGCGGGCCTCGGAGCACCCGATCGCCCGGGGGATCCGCGAGGAGGCCGAGCGCCGGGGCTCGACCCTCCCGGCCGTGGAGGACTTCCGTGCGATCCCGGGCAAGGGCGTCGAGGGGCGCTTGCGCCGGGACGGGGCCGAGCGGCTCTATCGGGTCGTGAGCCCGGGGTATCTGCGGGAGCGGGGGCTGGAGGACGCCGTAGAGCACCCCCGGGTGCGGGAGCTGGCCGTCCAGGGCAAGACGGTCGTCTTCCTCACGGCCGTCGAGGACGGGGAGAAGGAACGGGTGCTGGGGGCGATCGCCCTGGCCGACGTGATCCGTCCGGAGTCGCGCGAGGCGGTCGCGCAGCTCAAGGCGATGGGGCTTCAGGTGATGATGCTCACCGGCGACAGCCGCCGGGTGGCCGAGTGGGTGGCCCACGAGCTCGGACTCGACCGGGTCTTCGCCGAGGTGCTCCCCCACGAGAAAGCCCAGAAGATCGAGGAGGTCCAACGGAAGGGCCTGACGGTGGCCATGGTCGGCGACGGGGTCAACGACGCGCCTGCGCTGGTCCAGGCCGACGTGGGGATCGCCATCGGCGCGGGGACGGACGTGGCCGTGGAGGCCGCGGACATCGTGCTGGTGCGGGACGACCCGCGGGACGTCGGGGCCATCTTGGGGTTGGCGCGGGCGACCTACCGCAAGATGATCGAGAACCTGCTCTGGGCCACGGGCTACAACGTGGTCGCGATCCCCTTGGCCGCCGGCGTGCTGTACGCCTGGGGAGTGCTCCTCTCGCCGGCGGCGGCCGCGATCCTCATGTCGCTCTCGACGGTGATCGTAGCCCTCAACGCCCGACGACTGCGGGCCCCCGCGCCTCACGCCGCCTGAGGTGGTGCGATCTCCACAATTCCTTCACACGCGTAGGGTATACTCGTCGCGCTATGACCAGGAAGAACGAGAAGCAAGTGCAAGTTCGGCGAGATCGTGATGGCATGCGGGACGGACGCGGTCGGGGTCCGAGGAAGCTGACGCGGCGGGCGCTGCTGCGCTACGGGCTGATGGGCTCGGCGCTCGCGGTCACCGGTGGGCTGGGAGCCCTGGTGCAGGGGTGCACCCTCCGGGGCCACGGGCAGGCGCCCGGCGTCGTCCGCGCCCTCCAAGAGACGTTCCTACCCGACGTGGAGATCGCGCTGCGGGCGCGGCCCGCGCAGCTGGCGCTGCGTCCGGAGGGCCCGCCCACGCCCGTCTGGCGCTACGAGGTCGAGGTCCTCCGGGGACCGTCCGAGGCCGTCCGAGCCCTTCCTGACACGTATTTGGGGCCCATTCTGAAGCTCCGTCGGGGTCAGCGGGTTCGGGTGCGTTTCCGCAACGAGCTCCCCGAGGAGACGATCGTCCACTGGCACGGCCTCCACGTCCCGGCCGTCATGGACGGCCACCCTCGCTACGCCGTCGGGCCCGGCGGCGAGTTCGTCTACGAGTTCGCCGTCGTCGATCGGGCCGGGACGTACTGGTTCCACCCGCATCCCCACCGCCGCACCGGTCCTCAGGTGTACAGGGGGCTGGCGGGGCTCCTGCTCGTGAGCGACCCTCAAGAGGAAGCGCTGGGCCTGCCCGCCGACGAGTTCGACGTCCCCCTCGTGCTCCAGGACCGCACCCTCGACGCGGCCAACCGGCTCGTCTACGCTCAAGGCGGCATGGGCGGGATGGGAAACATGCTCGGGTTCCTGGGCGACGAGATCTGGGTGAACGGTCGGCCCACGACGGAGTTCGCGCTGCGGGTGGCCCGGCACCCCTATCGCCTCCGGGTGCTCAACGGCTCGAACTCGCGCATCTACAAGCTCGCCTGGGGCGACGGGACGCCTCTTACCGTGATCGGGACGGACGGTGGGCTGCTCACCTCCCCCGTGCGACGGCCCTACGTGATGCTGGGGCCGGGCGAGCGCGTCGAGCTGTGGGCCGACTTCCGGGCCTATCCCGTCGGGACGGAGCTCGAGCTGGTGAGCCTCCCCTTCGAGGGCGGGATGGGCTCCATGGGCGGGCCCGGCACCCCGACGGCCCTCCCCAACGGGGCGGGCTTCCGGGTGCTGCGGGTGCTCGTCGAACGCGAGGCCCCCGCGGACCGCGCCGTAGAACTCCCCCTGCAACTGAGCGCTCCGGAGCGGCCCGCGCCCGAGGAGGCCGTCAACGCGGGCCGACCCCGGACGTTCGCCCTGGCGATGACCCCCATGGTCGGCTGGACGATCAACGGGCGGGTCTTCGAGATGGAGGGCGTCGCCCCCGAGGAGACCGTCCGCTTGGGCACGACAGAGCTTTGGACCTTCGACAACGCCGCGGGCGCGGGGGGTCGACGGGGGATGATGGGCGGCGGGATGGGTGCGATGGCGGCGATGCCCCACCCCATGCACGTCCACGGGCTGCAGTTCGCGGTCGTCGGGCGCGAGCTCGTCGACCCGAGCTGGGGCGCGGCCTGGGAGAGCGTCCGAGAGGGTTTCGTCGACGAGGGGCTCAAGGACACGGTGCTCGTGATGCCGGGCACCCGCGCCCGGCTGGCCCTGCGCTTCGAGGACTTCGAGGGGCTCTTCCTCTACCACTGCCACAACCTCGAGCACGAGGACATGGGCATGATGCGCAACTACCTCGTGCGCCCGTAGCCCCTAGCCCCTTCTCCCCATGCCACGCTAGCCCTAACCCTAGGCTGATAGGGGTGAGAGGGGCAGAGGAGAGGATTCAGACGGGAAAAGCCAAGGCGATGAGGTCGTCGCGGTCGCGCCCGTCGAGCCCCTGACCGCCGAAGAGGACCCACAGGCGCGCCTCGGGGAGGAAGGCCCCGGCGGCGCTGTGGCGCACCAGCGCGCGCAGGGTGGCCTCCGGGCCCTCGACGCGCAGGGGCTTCCAGCTCGCCTCCTCTCCCGGCGCGAGATCGAGCGCCCACAGGTCGCCGTAGACGGCCTGTCCTCGACCGCCTGTGAGCAGCATCCGCCGGCCCTGGGGGTCGTACGCGGAGACGGCGAAGAAGCGGGCCGGAGGTCGCTCACCCTCCTCGGGCACGAGCTCCCGCCAGCGGCCCGTCTCCGGATCGAGGGCCCAGGTGTCGTCGAGGGCCCCGACGCGCTGGCCGCCGAAGATCACCAGTCGCCGTCCCTCGGGGTCGTAGACCCCCGTGTGGAGGCAACGGCGCTGCGGACGGGGGCTCTCGGGGGCGGTGAGCTCCGCCCAGCGCCTCGTCTCCAGCGAGAAGGCGGGCGCGTCGTCAAACCGCCCGGCCGTCGTGAAGCCCGCAAAGCCCACCCCACGGTGGCCCACCGCGTCGTAGACGAGGACGGAACCGTAGCGCGCTGGCGGAGCGCCCTCTGTTCCCTGAGGGCTCCACAGCTCCCAGCGCCCCTCTCCCGGGTCGAAGGCCCACACGTCGTGGAAGAAGCCGCCCCCCTGCCCGAAGGCGATCACCATGCGGCCCAGCTCGGGCGCGGGCGCGAAGAAGGCGCTGTGCCCTCGCCGCGGGGCCGGAACCGGGGCTTCTCCGTCGGCCGGCTCGAAGGGGACCCACTCCCCCCGGAGCGTTTGCGGGTCGACCCGCAACGCCCAGACGTCGTTGAGGTAGCCCTCGAGGCCCCGGCCGCCGAAGAGCAGGACCTGCTCATGGATCGGGTCCCAGACGAGCGTGGCGTTGCGCCGCGGACGGGGTCGCGGCCCGTCCGCGGGGACCTCGAGGAGGTGCACCTCGGCGTCCGGGCCCCCTTGGAGACGGGCTCTCCCTTCCCACCTCCACCCCCACCCGAATCCGACCGCGCTCCCCAGCAGCAGGGCTCGACCCGTCGCCCGCAGGAACGTCCGTCGGCTCAGCACCTCGGCTCCCTCCCTTCCGTCCGCTCAGAGATGTCGTCATTATAGTTCTGCAGGTGCTGAAGCTGACAGATCCGCACCCGGATGCCCAGCGCCGTTCAGTCCCAGAAGTCCTCGAACAGTTCGCTTAGGAAGCCCTTGCGGCGCTTATGTTGCCGATGCTGAGGCTTGTCCGCATACCGGTACTCCGAGGCCGTCTGCGTAGGCCGAGAGGGTTCCGGGGCGAACTGCTGGAGCTCCGCCACCGATCGCTCGATGATCTTGTCCAACTCTCCCCGATCGAGCCAGATCCCCCGACACTGCGGGCAGTAGTCGATCTCGATCCCTTTCCGCTCTGCGATCTCCAACCGCACATCCTTGCACACGGGGCAAAGCATCGTCTCGCAGTCCCCTCCTCTTAATGGGGTTAGTCGTAGTGAAGTTCAAGCTTGGAGCTTGGGAGAGGGCCGCACCCGGGCCAGCCGCATCGCGTTCCCCGTCACCGCCAAAGACATGCCCATGTCGCCCACCAGCACGGCCGTCACCAGCGTCACCCAGCCGGGGAAGACCCCCAGCCCCAACCCCAGCTTGACCGCGATGGAGCTCGTGATGTTCTGCCGGATCACCCGCCGGGCGACGCGGCTTAGCTCGATCAAGTAAGGCAGCCTGCTCAGATCGTCTCCTAGGAGCGCCACGTCGGCGGTCTCCAGGGCCGCGTCCGTCCCGATCGCGCCCATCGCGATCCCCACGGTGGCCCGGGCCAGCGCCGGGGCGTCGTTCACCCCGTCGCCCACCATCGCGACCTTGCCGAACTCCCGAAGCAGCTTCTCGATCTCGGCCACCTTCTCCTCGGGGAGGACCTCGGCGTGGACGTGCTCGATCCCCAGACGCCGGGCGACGGCGCGGGCCGTCCCCTCGTTGTCCCCGGTGATCATCACCACTTCCATCCCCAGGCGCCGGAGGGCCGCGATCGCCGCGGGGGCCTCGGGGCGGATCTCGTCGGCGACGGCGATGAGGCCCCACGGCTCCTCACCCGTCCCCACGACCACGACCGTCTTCGCCTGGGTCTCCAACGCCTGAAACGGGGGGAGGTCCTCCAGCTCCCCTGCGTTGGGGAAGAGCTCCGGCTTGCCCACGATCACCGTCTGGCCCCGCCAGCGGGCCCGGACCCCCTTGCCCGTCACGGACTCGAACGCCTCCAGTTCGTCGGGACCCACGGCGGGAGCGGCACCGTGCCGGTGCTCGTAGTGCCGCACGATGGCCCGGGCGATCGGATGACGGCTGCGGGTCTCGAGGCGGGCGGCCAGCGCCAGGACCTCCTCCTCCGAGTGCCCGTTGAGGGACACCACGTCCGTGACGACGAGCTCGCCCCGGGTAAGCGTGCCCGTCTTGTCCAGGGCGATCGCCCGAACCTGTCCGACCTCCTCCAGATAGACCCCGCCCTTGATGAGCACGCCCTGTCGGGCCGCCGCGGTGATGGCCGAGACGACCGAGACGGGCGTGGAGATGAGCATCGCGCAGGGGCAGGCGATCACCAAGAGCGCCAAGGCGCGCACGAACCAGTCCACAAACGGCGCGCCGAAGGCCAGCGGCGGCACCGCGGCCACGCCGATGGCCGTGAGCACCACCGTCGGGGTGTAGTAGCGGGCGAAGCGGTCCACGAAGCGCTCGATCGGCGCCCGCTGCTCCTCCGCCTCCTCGATCAGGTGGATGATCTTGGCCAAGGTGGTATCCCTCGAGGGCTTGGTGACCTTGACTTCGAGGTATCCCTCTTGGTTGATCGTGCCCGCGTAGACGGGATCGCCCGGCTCCTTCTCGACGGGGACGGACTCGCCCGTGATCGGGGCCTGATCCACCGCCGACTGCCCGGAGACGACCTCGCCGTCTAAGGGAATGCGATCACCGGGGCGCACCAGCACGACCTCACCCACGGCGACCTCCTCGACGGGGACTTCCTGCTCGCGCCCGTCGCGTCGCACCCGTGCCGTGGGCGGGGCCAACTCCATCAGCGCCCGCAGCGAATTCCGCGCCCGATCGACGGCGTACCGCTCCAACAGCTCCGCCAGCGAGAAGAGGAACGCGAGGCTGGCCGCCTCCACGTATTCGCCGATGGCGATGGCCCCCAAGATGGCCAAGGTCATCAGCGAGTCGATCCCCAGCTCCGTGAGGCGCAGGCGAAGCCGCAAGAGCAAGAAGAGCTTGCGCAGCCCGCCGCCTGCAAACGACCACGCCCCCAGCCCGGCGGCCAGCAGATACAGCAGAACCGTGGGCGTGAGGGGGCGACCCCAAAGACTGAGGAGTACCGGATCCAGTCCGAGAATCCACAACGCCAAACCCGCTAAGAGGGCCACGCCCGAGAGGGCGGTAAGCTTCGCCTCCCGGCTCCGCCAGAGGGGCTCCCTCTCCGCAGCGAACGTCACCGAGCAGCGGGCGCACTGACCGTCCTCGTGGCCCTTCGTCTCGCCCTCTAAGCGCTCCCCGCAGACGCGGCAGGTAAGCACCTCTTCGACCATGGCTTAGCCCTCCCGAACGTGCTCCAGCCCCTGCCGGAAGAGCTTTTCGATGTGATCGTCGTCCAAGGAGTAGTAGACGGTCCGCCCCTCCTTGCGGTACTTGACGAGCTTTAAGGCCCGAAGCAGCCGGAGGTGATGGGAGACGGCCGAGTCGTTCATCCCCAGCAAATTGCTCAGATCGCAGACGCACAGCTCGGCCTTGGCCAGCGCGTCGAGGATCTTCACCCGCGTGGGATCGCTGAGCACCTTGAAGGTCTCGGCCAACAAAAAGGCCTCCTCGTCGCTGATCAGCTCCCCCCGCACCGCCTCTACGGCCCGCTCGTTGACGTACTTGACCTCGCAGACGTCGCTCCGAGATCTTCCGTTCTCCATCGGTTTGCCTCCGTTTAATATTTCAATATGTGCTGAATTGTGCATATATTATCTCTGACTGGCCCGTGCGGCGCAAGCGGGGATGTCTTCACAAGATCTTCACACGGTCTTTATCGCATCTCCACAGGCCGAGGATAGCCTCTACGTGCCCAACGCCTCCGAGCGCAGGACGCCGGAGGCCGATGCGAGAAAGGGGGGGTGAACCACGATGACGAGCCCGAGGAGCGGGATCGCGATCACGGTGGCCGGTCTGGCGCTGATCGGGTTCGTGGCCTGGGCGCAAATGGGTCCGGGCGGCGGACCGGACGGCGGCTTCGGCTGCTCCATGATGGGCGGTGTGATGGGGGGCTTCTACCCCGGGTTTGTCGCCCAGGACCTCGACCAAGCGGCCCAAGCGGCCCAGCAGTACCTCAACGCCACCTGGCGCAACCCTGACCTCACCGTTCGGGAAGTCATGGAGTTCTCCAACCACTTCTACGTACAAGTCGTCGAGCAAAGCACCGGGATTGGGGCCATGGAGCTTCTGGTGGACAAGGTCACCGGGATCGTGCATCCCGAGCCCGGTCCCAACAGGATGTGGAACACGAAGTACAGCCCCATGGGCCTCGGGGGCCACATGGGCGGCTGGGGCTGGGGTGAGCCGGCTCAGGCCCCCACGGCGGAGATGCCCATCACCCCCGACCGAGCCCGCGGGCTGGCCCAGCAGTTTCTGGACGTCTACCTGCCCGACGCCGTCGTGTCCGATGAGGTGGCCGCTTTCTACGGCTACTACACCCTCCACTACGAGCGGGACGGGCAAGTCGTCGGAATGCTCAGCGTCAACGGCTACACCGGTCGGGTTTGGAACCACACGTGGCACGGCGCGTTCCTCGGAGCCCGGGAGTTTTAGCCCCCGGGCTCCGGCGCTTCGGGTGGGAGGCTTCGAGTTGGGAAGAGAGGCCGTCTAGAGGTACGATCAAGGGAATCCTTACGAGGAGGTGTCATTACGAGATGACGCGCAAGACGAGTGCAATGCTGGGGATCGGTGCGTTGCTTCTTGCCCTCTGGGTCGGCCAAGTGGGTAGCGGACAGATGCCGATGCCCATGGATCCGCAGGGCGGGCCGGCGGCCGACGATCTGTCGCCTCAACAGCGGGAGAAGGAGATCGCGGTGCTCATCGCCCTCAATCGCATGGGGCTGAGCCCGGCTCAACTGGAGCGGATGCAGCAGATCTTGGCCGAACTCCAAACGGTCCAACCCCAAGAGGTGCATCGGCAGCACCGGCAGGAGCTGCGGGAGTTCCTGCTCCGCTGGCAGGGGGATCCCGAGGCCTTTGAGGAAGCCCTGCAAAACTTCCAAGAAGACCGCAAGGCCCGACTTCAACAAGTCAAGGATCGCCAACAGAAGCTTCTTGAGGAGCTCCTGGACCTCCTCTCCTATCGTCAAGGGGAGATCCTCCGTCAGGCCCTGCATCGGCTCTCCCGTCCTCAGGCCATGGAGATGGGAATGATGGGAATGGAGATGGGGATGGGAAGGGGAATGATGGGCCGAGAGGGTCGTCCGGAGCATCCGATGGGGAATCCTCCCACGGACTCCCCGGTGGGGCAGGCGGGAATGGGGGACCCCTGCGGTGACGGTCCGTCCGCAAGTCCCGGCATGGAGCACGGCGGGAGGGGCAGGGCTCCCTCGGATGTCGACGGGATGGCGATGGCCCGGTCGCCCATGATGCAGATGATGCAGCACATGCGGAGAATGGGTATGATGGGCATGATGGGCGGAGGTATGATGGGGCCGCCCTCGGAGATGCCCCGGCAGGCTCCCTCGCTGGAAGAGCTGATCCTCCGGAACGCACAGCTGTTGGAGCAGGTCATCGCCCAGAAGCTGGGCGCGCTACAACGATAGCGGAGCCGCCCGCCGGGGTGGAGTCGCACGGGAGCCGGGAAGGGTCGGGAGAGGAGACGGAGACGGAGACGGCGGGCAGAGGCGCGGGGGAAGAAGGGGTTGAGGCCGGATGCACATGATGGTGGGCGGAGCGGGCGTGCTGGCCGTGCTGATCCTGGTCGCGATCGTGGTGATCGGGCCGGTGGTGTGGAAGTACCTTCCTGCCCTGCTGGCGGCGATCGCCGTGGGCACCCTGGTCGGGTTCCTCGCAGCCTGGGCGGTGGAGGCGCGCGCGCTGCTCCGCCCCCGACTCCCGCGATCCGCCTCTTCCCCCCGCTCTCCGCGCCGCAGCCGTTCTGCGGCTTCGTCCGAGCTCGCGTGCCCGTTCTGCGGCGGACCGATAACGGAGGAACAAGCCGTCTGCCCGCATTGCTTTCGCGATCTCAAGCGGAACTGCCCTCGGTGCGGCGCGGTGATAGACGTGTGGGCGGTGCGTTGTCCCGCCTGCGGGATCGCGCTCTCGCCCGCCGAGGAGTCCCCATCGGCCCGGCGGGCTCCCATTTCATATTCATAGGAGGCGAAGGACGATGGCAGAAGCACAAACGTTCGTCTATGTGGTGGAGACCTCCCAGCCCTTCTCGGAGGCGCTGGTGGCGGTGCGCAAGGCGGCCGAGGCCCGTAAGTGGGGCGTGCTCGGGGACTACGACTTCTCCGAGATCTTGGCGGCCAAGGGCTTTCCGCAGCCCGAGCGGGTAAAATCCCTCGACCTGTGCAAGCCGGGGCACGCCAACGCCCTGATGAACATCGAACGGTTGACGGGGCTGTGCATGCCCTGCAGCGTCTTGGTGTTCACGGAAGGGGGTGCGACGAAGATCGCGGCGATGGACCCCCAGGCCGTGATGCCTCAGCTCTTCCCCGAGGCGGCCCAGAAGGCCCGAGCGCAGCTGGAGGAGATCTCGCGCGAGATCCGAGAGATCTTAGATGAAGCGGCAAAGGGGTGAGAGCGTGCGTGCACATATGCGACGAACGGGAAAGGACGTGAGGCTGAACGTCCCGCCCGCGCTGGTGCTGCTGTTGGTGGCAGCCGCGGCCCTCGCGCTCCTCGTCCTGGCCCGCCCGATGGGCATGATGGGAGGCAAGCCCTCGGAGCCCGGAGCGAGACGGGGGGCGATGCAAGCCTCGATGGTCCCCGTCTTTGCCACGCTGCGGGGCGCCGGGGCCGTGGCCGGGCTCCGACCGGCCGGGATGCCGAGGGAAATGCCCAGGGAGATGCCCAGGGAAGGGGAGGTCCTACGCTGGCCCGTGGGGCAGACGCTCACCTATCTCTCCGTAACCCGGGACGGACGGCTCGTGCTGGCCACAGACAGCCCCCAGAACGTCGTCTACGCCCTCCACGGGCGCACGGGGAAGCTCCTCGCCTCCTTCCCCGTAGGGCAGACGCCCAAGGGGGTCAAGATCTCCCCCGACGGCTCCCTCGCGCTGGTGGCCAACGAGGGCTCCGGCTCGGTGAGCGTGATCGACCTTGAAGGGTGGGAGGTCGTGGCAGAGGTGCCCGTGGGCGAAGTGCCTCACAACCTCGTCTTCTCCCCCGACGGTGCCCTCGCGTACGTGACCGTCCAGGGGGCGGACCGGGTGGCCGTTCTAGACGTAGGAAAGCGCGAGGTGGTGGGCAGGATCCCGGTGGGGCGAGGACCGCACAACCTGGACATCGCGCCCGACGGGCGGACGCTGTTCGTGGCCAACAAAGACAGCGATACGCTGGCCGTGATCGACCTGGAGTCTCAAAGTGTGGTGAAGACGGTCCCGCTCAGCCGCGGTCACCACGGCGTGGACGTCTCGCCCGACGGGGAGAGGGTGTACGTCTCGGGCATCGGGGCGGAGATCGTCACGGTCGTGGACGCCTCACGATACGAGGTGCTCGGACAGGTGGAGGTGGGGCCCGGTCCCCATGGATTGCGGACGGGGCCCGACGGCCGTCGGCTCTGCGTGGCCGTCACGGGGGCCGACGAGATCGTCGTGATCGACACCCAGACGCAGGAGGTCGTGGAGCGCACGGCGGTGGAGGGGTTTCCGTTCTGGCTCGCCGTGCCGGGGAACCCCTAAGCTCCACAGAATCCTCAAGACTCCTTCACGCTGCCTCCTTATCGTGAGGGTAAGCTAAAGGGGAAAGGAGGTCGGACCGTGAACGGACAGACGGCGGAAAAGCCTACGGCGGCGTTCGTGCTCTCGCTCTTGGCGGGGCTCTGGATGCTGGGGATGGGCGGCGGTTGGGGCATGGGTATGGTGGGCATGATGGGGCCGGAGGGGAGCGCCGAGCCCGTCCCCGGCGGCTGGATGTGGGGCCACGGACTCCTGGGTCCGGGGTGGGCTTGGCTGGGGCTCGCAGCCGGGATCGTGGTGCTGATAGGCGCGGTAACGCTCTATAGCAGACCCGAGTCGGCCCCCACCTGGGGCTTGGTGATCCTGGTCGTCTCGGCCCTCAACCTGCTCGTAGGGATGGGGGGCCTGCTGGGCAGCACCCTGGGGATCGTGGGCGGAGCGCTAGCGATGAGCGCAAGGCCCCGTGACTGAACGATGGCGACGACGATTCTTGTAGTGGACGACGACGAGAAGATCCGGGAGTTGATTCGGGCCTATCTCGAGCGGTCGAGCTTCGCCGTGACGATCGCCCGGGATGGACGCGAGGCCCTGGAGAGGTTTCGCGCGGAGAGGCCCGACCTCGTCGTGCTCGACTTGATGCTTCCCGAGATGCATGGGATGGACGTAGCGCGGCAGATTCGCCGGGAGTCCAACGTCCCGATCATCATGCTCACGGCGATGGCCGATGACGTCGACCGCGTCGCGGGCTTGGAGGCCGGAGCGGACGACTACGTGACCAAACCCTTTAACCCCCGGGAGTTGGTGGCACGGGTGCGCGCCGTGCTGCGCCGAGCCGAGGGCTGTCGGGAGCCCGGTCGAGCTTGGCGGGTCTTCATCAGTTCGGTGATGCGGGGCTATGAGACGAAGCGGGCGGCGGTGCGCCGGGCCATCGAGGAGTTGGCCGACGCCGGGCACGCGATCCAGGCGGTGACGGCCGAGCTGCTGCCCGCCTCCGCGGAGCCCCCCCGTGAGGCGACCTTGAAGAAGGTCATCGAGAGCGACATCTACCTGGCGATCTTGGGCAAACGGTACGGGTACATCAACCCGGAGACGGGGCTATCCGCCACCCACGAGGAGTATCGCACGGCCCGAGACCACCGCAAGCCGATTCTCATCTTCCTGGAGGAGCTGCCCCCCGGCGAGGAGCCGGAAGACCTCCAGAAGGCCTTCATTCAAGAGGTCAAGGACTACCTCCAAGGCCACTACATCAAGAAGTTCCGCAACGAGGACCAGCTGCGGTACGAGGTCTACCGCGCGCTGGAGCGCTGGATAGCGACGTCCCCCACCCCCGCCCCCGCCGGTTGACAGCCCTGGGAGCCTCGGGTATGCTCATCCCGCTATGAGCCGCAAGAAGCTCTACATCCGCACCTGGGGCTGCCAGATGAACGAGCACAAGAGCGAGGGGATCGCCGGGCTCTTGGCTCGATATGGGTATGAATTGGTGGATCGCCCCGAGGAGGCGGACCTGGTGATCTTTAACACCTGCATGGTCCGCGAAAAGCCCGAGGAGAAGATCTTCTCCGAGGCGGGGATGATCCGCCGGCTGAAAGAGAAGAAGCCCCATCTGCTCTTGGGCGTGGGCGGCTGCGTCGCCCAGGCCCTGGGTCGAAAGATCCTAGAGCGCAGCCCCGCGGTCGATTTCGTGTTCGGCAGCGCCAACATCTCCGACATCCCCCGCTTATTAACCGAGCTGGAGGAGCGGAGGCGAAACGGGCACCTGCGTCCGGGCCGAGACGAGCCCGTGATGGCCGTCTCCAAGATCCCGGATCGCTTGGAAGACTTGCCCTTCCTGCGCCGGAGCCGCTTCCAGGCCAAGGTGACCATCACCGAGGGCTGCTCCAACTTCTGCTCCTTCTGCATCGTGCCGTACACCACCGGGCTCTTGAGGAGCCGCCTCCCCGGGGAGATCATCCGCGAGGTGAGCGAGCTGGCCGCCCAAGGCTACAAGGAAGTCCAGCTCCTAGGCCAGAACGTCGACTCCTACGGGAACGACCTCGACGACCCCGACATCACCTTCGCCCATCTTCTCAGGGCGCTCACCCGGATCGACATCCCGAGGATTCGCTTCACCAGCTCGCACCCCAAGGACATCACGCCCGCCGTCATCGACGTCCTGGCCGAGCGCAACAACGTCTGCGAGCACGTCCACATGGCGGTGCAGTCGGGGAGCGATAAAGTGCTTAGAGACATGCGCCGCGGCTACACCAAGGAGCAATTTCTCGAGTTGGTCTACGAGCTTAAGAAGCGGGTCCCCGGGGTGAACGTCACCACGGACATCATCGTGGGCTTCCCCACCGAGACCGAGAGGGACTTCGAGGAGACCGTCGATCTGGTGAAGAAGGCGCGGTTCGGTGGGGCGTACATCTTCAAGTACTCCCCGCGCCCGGGGACGATCAGCTACTACAAGTGGCCCGACTCGGTGCCTCCAGAGGAGAAGCAGCGGCGGCTGGAGCATCTGCTGCAGCTGCAGAAGCAGATCGTCGCCGAGGACAACCAAAAGCGGGTCGGGGAGGTTGTCGAAGTGCTCGTAGAGGGGGAGGCCAAGCCGGGCTCGGGACAGGTCTTGGGGAAGACCCGCGAGAACAAGACGGTCGTCTTCCCCGGCAGACCCGAGTGGGTCGGGGAGTTCGTCCGCGTGCGGGTGACCTCCGCCAGCGTCGCCGGGCTCTTCGGGGAAGCCCTAGAGGTGTCCGTCCCTGTGCCCACGTAGCGGCTCTTGCGATACGAGATGAAGGTCGCGCAGCTGATGACCCGTCGGGTGCCCGCGGTGCGGGAGGACGTCCCCGTCCGGGAGTTCGTGCGGGCGCTCTATCAGGAGTCGCCGGGGACCTCGGGACTGCCCGTGGTCGATCCGGAGGGCCACGTGGTCGGGTTCATCTCCGAGCGGGACGTGATCGAGGCCGCGCTGCCCGACTACTTGGATCTGCTCCAGAGCGAGGCGATCTGGCCCGAGGTGGAGCAGTTCTCGCAGAAGCTGCGCGAGGTCGCCGAGGAGCCCGTCCGCAGCTACATGCGGACAGACGTGGTGAAGGTCACCGAGGAGGAGGACGATCTCTACGTGGCGGAGCTCATGATCCGCCGGGGACTCAAGGCGCTCCCCGTGGTGGACGCGGAGGGGAGGCTCACCGGATTGGTCCGCCGGATCGACCTCCTCAAGGGCATGCTTTAGCTTTCTAATCTTCTAGATAGCGAGATACACAATTCGATTGCGAGCAGGGGGGACGCGATGAGGCTTCGGGAGATCCCGCGGCGCAAGGCCCGGGTGGTGGACGTCGGCGGGGTGAAGATCGGCGGCGAGCACCCCATCGCGGTGCAGTCCATGACCTGCACGGACACCCGCGACGTGGAGGCGACCGTCGCCCAGATCCGAGAGCTGGAGGAGGCCGGCTGCGAGATCGTGCGGGTGGCCGTGCTCAACATGGACGCGGCCCGCAACCTCCGGGCCATTAAGGAGCGCATCTCGATCCCCCTGGTGGCGGACATCCACTTCGACCACCGCCTGGCGCTCGAGGCCATCCGCCAGGGTGTGGATAAGGTCCGCCTCAACCCCGGGAACATCACAAAGCCCGAGAAGATCAAAGAAGTTGTCCGAGCCGCCCAGGACGCGGGGATCCCCATTCGGGTGGGCGTAAACTCCGGGTCGCTGCCCAAGGACCTGCTGGTGAAGCACGAGGGGGCCACCCCGGAGGCGATGGTGGAGGCGGGGCTGCGGGAGATCGAGATCCTCGAGTCCCTGAACTTCGAGGACATCGTGATCTCGCTGAAGAGCACGGACGTGCGGGTGATGATCGAGTCCTACCGTCGGATGGCCGAGCACGTCGAGTACCCCTTCCACCTCGGGGTCACGGAAGCGGGGCTGGGGGACGCGGCGATCGCCAAGAGCGCTCTCGGGATTGGAACGCTCTTGGAAGAGGGCATCGGGGACACCGTGCGGGTCTCGCTTACGGGCGATCCCGTGCGCGAGGTGCGGGTGGCCTACGACATTTTGGGCGCGCTGGGGCTTCGGTGGAGAGGGGTCCAGTTCTCCGCCTGCCCCACCTGCGGGCGCATCGGCATCTCTTTAGAGAAGATCGTAAAAGAGGCCCAGGAGCGCCTGAAGGACGTAGAGGCTCCTCTTAAGGTCTCGCTCATCGGCTGCGTGGTGAACGGCATCGGCGAGGCGGCCCACTCCCACATCGGGCTGGTGGGCTACCGGGGCGAGGGGGTTCTCTACCGCGACGGGAAGCCGGTAAAGCGCGTCCCGGAAGCTCGGATTGTGGACGAACTCGTCCAACTGGTGCGGGAGTACGAGGCGGAGCTCCTGCGACAGAAAGCCCCCGTGGGATCGGCGGGACGATGAGCCGCGCGTTTCTCCTCAAGCTCGTCCGCAACGCCCTGGGCGTTCTGCTCATCTTGATGGGAGCTCTGTTGGGGTTCGTCCCCTTCCTCCCGGGGATCGTGCTCGGGGTGCTGGGGGTAAGCCTTCTCGACTTCCCGGGGAAGCGGCGCTTGCTCCGCAGGATCGGGAGACTGCCGCTCTTCGTCCGCCTGCGCCGCAAAAGCCCTACGGTCGCCCGCCTCTGGCGGGAGGTCCTCCGGGAGCGCGGACGCGGGGGCCGACGCGAAACGGTCCGCTTGACACGGGAAAAGCCCGTCGAGTAAGATGGGATCGAGCTTACAGAGGCTCGATCTCCCATGAGCGTTTCGGCAATCGTCCCTGCCTATAACGAAGCGGAGCGCATCTCCGCCGTGCTCGCTCCCCTCCGCGAGGCCCGCTCCGTCGACGAGATCCTGGTGGTGGACGACGGCTCCACCGACGGCACCGCGGAGGTCGCCGCCCGCTTCCCCCGGGTGCGCGTCCTCCGCTGGGAGCGCAATCAGGGGAAGGCCGCCGCCCTCGATCGGGGCGTCCAAGCGGCGAAACACGACGTGTTGCTCTTCTTAGACGCGGACCTGGTGGGCTTGACCCCCGAACACGTGGATCGGATGATCGAGGTCTTCTACGAGAGGGATCTCGACATGCTCGTGGGGCTCTTCGCCAAGGGGAGGCTCAATACGGACCTCTCCCAGATCATCGCGCCCTACCTCTCGGGGCAGCGGGTCCTGCGCCGTAGGTGCTGGGAGCGCCTGCGGGAGGCCTACGACTTCTCCCAGGAGTTGGAGTACGGCGTGGAGATGGCCCTCACCAAGCTCTCCATCAAGGAGGACTGGAAGGAGGAACGAATTTATTTGGACGGCGTCACCCACGTGATGAAGGAGGAGAAGCGCGGCCTCTCCCGAGGGCTGCGCGAGCGCCTCCAGATGTACGGGAGCATCCTCCGCTCCCTGTTTAGCCGCGTCGGCTGAGCCGTCCGCGGAGGAATCTTCGAATGAGAGATCTCGCGCAAACCGATCCCGAAGTCTTTCAGGCGCTTACAGGGGAGCTGGCTCGCCAGCGCTCCACGTTAGAGCTGATCGCCTCGGAGAACTTCACCTCTAAGGCCGTCTTAGAGGCCCAGGGCTCCGTGCTCACGAACAAGTACGCCGAAGGGTATCCGGGGAGGCGCTACTACGGCGGCTGCGAGTTCATGGACCGAGTGGAGGAGCTCGCACGGGAGCGCTTGTGCAAGCTCTTCGGGGCCGAGCACGCCAACGTGCAGCCCCACTCCGGCACCCAGGCGAACATGGCCGTCTACTTCGCCGTCTTAGAGCCCGGGGACACGGTTTTGGGGATGGCCCTCGACCACGGCGGCCACCTCTCCCACGGCCACCCCGTCAACTTCAGCGGAAAGCTCTTCCGGGCCGTGCACTATGGGGTGAACCGGGAGACGGAGCTCTTGGACTACGACGCGCTCCGCGAGATCGCTCGAAAGGAGCGCCCCAAGCTCGTCGTGGCCGGGGCGAGCGCCTACCCCCGTGCCATCGATTTTGCGAGAATCCGAGAGATCTGCGACGAGGTGGGAGCGCTCTTGATGGCCGACATCGCCCACATCGCCGGGCTGTGCGCCGCCGGGCTCCACCCCTCCCCGCTGCCCCACGCCCACTTCGTGACGCTTACGACCCACAAGACGCTGCGCGGCCCGCGGGGCGGAGCGATTTTGTGTTCCAAGGAGCACGCCCGCCTCATCGACCGCACCGTCTTTCCGGGCATCCAGGGCGGGCCGCTGATGCACGCGATCGCCGCCAAGGCCGTCGCCTTCCGGGAGGCCCTCACCCCCGAGTTCCGGGAGTATCAGCGGCAAATCGTGGAAAACGCCAAGGCGCTGGCCCGGGCGCTCGAGGAGCGCGGGTATCGCCTGGTCTCCGGCGGGACGGACACCCACTTGGTGTTGGTGGATCTACGCCCCAAGGGGCTTACGGGCGCGGAGGCCGAGCGGCACTTGGAAGACGTCGGGATCACGGTGAACAAGAACGCGATCCCCTTCGACCCGGAGAAGCCTGCGGTAACCAGCGGGATCCGCTTGGGCACCCCGGCGCTCACCACCCGGGGGATGGGGGAGTCCGAGATGGAGGAGGTCGCCGAGCTGATCGATCGCGTGCTCGAGGGGGTCCGTCGGGGGGACCCCGAGAAAGCCAAGGAGGAGGTGCGTCCCCGCGTCCGAGCCCTCTGCGAGCGGTTCCCGCTCTATGAGCCTTCGTCGACGCCGGAGCCGGAGGGGCAATCGCAAGGCTCCCACCGGGAAGGGTAGGAGAGATCTCGTCGCGTGGGGGCTAGGTTAGCGGTACTTCCAGAACGCGTACGCCAGATACACAAACGTCAGGACGGCCAACACCATGGCCATCCATCCGCCCTTGGGACCCGGCGGGTTAAAGATCCACTCCACGTCCCTTACTCCTCCTCTTCGAGGACGTCGAGGATCTCCATCCCCCGGTAGTAGCCGCAGTGGGTGCAGACCCGGTGGGGGAGTTTCGGCTCGTGGCACCGGGGGCACTCGGTCACGGTCACCCGCGGCATCCGCCAGTGGCCGCGGTGATTCCGCTTCTCCCGCCTCGATCGTCGATACTTGGGAACGCCCATAACGCGCGGAATTGTACTCCGTACGGGGCGTCTCTGCAACTCAGCTCGACAAACTGCCCGCGCGCTAGCGGGAAGCGGAAGCCGGGGCGGAAGGGCTCTCCACGATTAGGGTGACGGGGCCGTCGTTTATCAGGTGCACGAGCATCTGAGCCCCGAAACGCCCCGTCTCCACCCGAGGGATGTGCCGACGGAGGGCCTCGACGTAGCGCTCGAAGAGGGGCTCCGCGACCTCGGGGGGCGCGGCGTCCCCGAAGCTGGGCCGTCTCCCCTTGCGCACGTCCCCGTAGAGCGTGAACTGCGAGACGGCCAACACCCCGCCTTCCCCGCCCAAATCCAAAAGGGAGCGGTTCATCTTCCCCTGCTCGTCCTCGAAGATCCTTAGATGAACGGTCTTGTCCGCGAGGAAGAGGGCGTCTTTCTCGGAGTCGTCGCGGTGGACGCCCACCAACACCAAAAGCCCCCGACCGATCTCGCCCACGATCTCGTCGTCCACGACAACGCGCGCCTCGCGCACCCTTTGCACGACCAAACGCATGGTTCGAGGAGTCTACCGGAGCCCAGGGAAGGTTGCAACGTAACGTGGCTGAAACGGATGGGGATTCGAGGAGGGAGGGTGGCGGTGAGCCGGGATGGGCCCCCTCTCCGGGCGGAGGAGCAAGCGCCGGTGGCGGCCCTCCCGGTGGGGGGACGGGGGATTCCGCTGGCTGCCTGGGCCACCTCCTGGGAGCGGATCCGCCAAGGGACGGGTCAACCGGCTCCTGGGAGCGGATCCGCCAAGGGACGGGTCAACCGGGCTTGGAGGAAGCCTTCCTCTGACGGGTGGTCTCGGTCCTGCCGGAGGGGATCGAGCCGGTAGTGCCGGCGGATCGTGCGGTGCACCTCCACCACCTCGTGCTGGTGTGGGAGAAAGGACAGGACAGGGCCGAAGGAGCCTTGGTTTCCGGCTACCGATCGGGAGCAC
>JALSGO010000061.1 GCA_026982655.1 Candidatus Bipolaricaulota bacterium | reverse complement strand
GGGGTGGGCGAGGAGAACACGCTCCACCTCTTGAGGATAGACGTTCTCCCCGCCCGTGACGATCGTCTCGCCGAGGCGGCCCACCACCCAGAGGTCGCCCTCCTCGTCGAGGTAGCCCAGGTCGCCCGTGTGGAGCCAGCCCTCCTCGTCGATCGCCCGTCGGGTGCCCTCCGGGTCGAGGACGTAGCCGCGCATCACCGTCGGCCCCCGCACGAGGATCTCGCCGACCTCTCCTGGGGCTACATTTCGCCCTTTCTCGTCCATGATCCTCAGCTCGGTAAACGGAAGGGGCTTGCCCACGGTCCCCGGCTTTCCCCGCACGAGCTCGGGCGGGGCCGTGGCCACCTGCGAGGCAGCTTCCGTAAGACCGTACGTGAGCGCAATCGGCCACCGGGCCTCCAAAGCCCGCTCCAAAAGCCGGGGGGGGATCGCGGCCCCGCCAATCAAGGCCACGCGCAGCGACGGGGGCGGGGGACGGTCGCCCCAGACGTCCAAAAGCCGCTTGAGCATCGTGGGCACGAGCGAGACGATCGTGACCCCATCCCGCCCCAGGGACTCCGCGACGGCCTCGGGGTCGAAGCGCTCGTGGAGCACGACCGCGGTGCCGTACAAGCACGAGCGGAGCACGATCGCCAAGCCGCCCACGTGGTAGAGGGGCATACCGAGCAGCCAGCGGTCGTGGGGCTGCACCCCCAGTCGAAAGGCCGATCCCACCGCGCTCCAGAGGTGATTTTCGCGCGTGAGCATCGCCCCCTTGGGCTCGCCCGTCGTCCCGGAGGTGAAGACGATCGTCTGCACGGCCTCTCCGCCTTGGGCCTGCGGATGCGGATCGAGGTCGAGCTTCCACGGATCCGCCCCGAGGGCGAAAAGCTCCTCTAGGAGCAGCAGACGACAGCCCCCGGGCAGCGCGGCCTCCGCCCGCGATCGAGTTGTCTGCGAGCAGAGCAGCCGAGCGCACCCGGCTTTCTCCAGCTGCGCTTTCAGCTCCTTGGGAGTCAAGCGCAAGTTGAGGGGGACGAACACGGCCCCCAAGCGGGCCAGAGCGTGGATCGTCTCGATGTACTCGGGAGAGTTGGGGAGGAGGACGCCGACATGCTCGCCCGACTCCACGCCCGCGGCTCTTAGCCGAGCCGCCAAGCGGGAGACGCGCTCGTCCAGCTCTTGATGGTTCCAGCGTTGGTCTTGCCAAATCAGGGCGGTCTTTTGGGGCGAGGAGCGGGCCTGCATCGCCAGCCAATCCCTTTCAGAGAGCATGGGGATCAGCTCTCCCAAAGCAACCCGAACGCCAATAGCACGCTGTACGCAAGGCCGAGCTGAGCCGTCTGGGCCAAAGCCCGGTTGAGGGTTTCGCCGTCGGAGATGGGCGTCTTCCGCATGGTCCTAAGGAGCCTCAGCGCTAGGGGAAGAGAGAGCCAGGGAAGCAGCACGCCCACGGGGCGTGCGCCCGCCAGCCACACTCCCAACGGCACGACGTAAGCGCTCATCAGGAGCAGCGCGTACTCTAGGCGTGTCCCGCGCTCGCCCAAGAGGACGGCCAGGGTGCGCTTGCCCGCCTCGCGGTCCGTGTCGAGGTCGCGGAAGTTGTTCACCACCAAGATGGCTGTAACCAGCGCGCCCACAGGGACGGACCAGAGAAGCGCCTCCCACGAGGACCGCAACGCTTGGACGTAGTACGTCCCCACGACGGCGGCGGGCCCGAAGAAGAGGAACACCAAGAGGTCCCCGAGCCCGTAGTGCCCCAAGGGAAAGGGTCCGCCGCTGTAGAGAAGCGCGCAGAGAAGTGCCGCCGCCCCGATCGCGAGGATGGGCCACCCTCCTACGGCCACGAGATAGAGCCCCACCGCAGCGCTCAGCCCGAAGACGACGGCTATGGCAAGGCGCATCTCCCGCGGCGAGACGAGCCCGCTCTGGGTGACCCGTAAGGGTCCCTTGCGCTCGGGGCGATCGACGCCCTTGGCCCAGTCGAAGTAGTCGTTGGCGAAGTTTACACCCACCTGGAGCAACAGGGCTCCCGCAAGCGCCCCCAACGCGGGCCCCCAACGGAAGGCCCCATCGGCATAGGCGAGCGCCGTCCCTACCAAGACGGGCGCGAGGGCCGCAGGCAGCGTCTTGGGCCGCGCGGCCCACAGCCAGACCTCCCACTTAGGTGTTCGCGTGTTTAAGGCCGCCACGGGTACTTCCGGAAGTCGGGCTCCCGCTTCTCCAAGAAGGCGTTCCGGCCCTCTTGGCCCTCCTCCGTCATGTAGAAGAGCATCGTCGCGTTGCCCGCCAGCTCCAAAAGCCCCATCTGCCCGTCGCAGTCGGCGTTGAACGCCGACTTCAAGCAACGGATCGCGATCGGGCTCTTCTTGAGGATCTCGCGGGCCCACTCTACGCCCTCAATTTCTAGCTCCTCGAGGGGCACCACCTTGTTGACCAGGCCCATCTCCAGCGCCTCTTGGGCAGAGTACTGCCTGCAGAGGTACCAGATCTCGCGGGCCTTCTTCTGGCCGACGATGCGCGCCAAGTAGCTCGCCCCGAGCCCGCCGTCGAAGCTGCCCACCTTGGGGCCCGTCTGCCCGAAGACGGCGTTGTCCGCTGCAATCGTGAGATCGCACACGACATGGAGGACATGGCCGCCGCCGATCGCGTACCCCGGCACCAGGGCGATCACCACCTTGGGGATCGAGCGGATAATTTTCTGCAGCTGGAGCACGTTCAAGCGCTGGACCCCGCGCTCGTCTTGGTATCCGGCCTCGCCGCGCACCCGCTGATCCCCTCCGGAGCAGAAGGCCCACTTGCCGTCTTGAGCGGGACCGTTGCCCGTAAGGAGCACGACCCCGATGCGCGGATCGTCCCAGGCGTCGTAGAACGCCTCGATCATCTCTTGGATGGTCTGGGGCCGGAAGGCGTTTCGCACCTCGGGCCGGTTGAACGCGATCCGCGCGATCCCCTCGTCTTTGGCTTTGTGATATGTGATGTCCTCATAGGGCTTGACCTCCACCCACTCCGTTCCCGGCTTCATCCTGCGGACTTCCATCGCTTCTCTTCGATCCCTCCTCTTGAAATGGCGTTCAGCCGTCGGCTTGTAGCTTGCCCCTGACGGTTTGGAGGATCTCCCGACGGACCCTCTCGTGGTGCTCGGCGTCCGTGCGCACCTCGAGCACGACGGCCCTTTCGCTGTGGAGCGCCTCCCCCAGGGCAGAGAGCAGAGCACCCCGGCGGGGCT
>JALSGO010000060.1 GCA_026982655.1 Candidatus Bipolaricaulota bacterium | reverse complement strand
GCCCGACCTAGGTCAAAGTCACGTCGCGGAGGAGCTGGGCCAGATCCGCCACCAGCCGCGCCCGGATCGCCGGTCCCCTCCCGACGGCCTCCAGCCCCAGCGTCCCTCGATACTTTTGGTAGACGGCCCGCAGCTGGTTGGCCACCGTCTTGGGGGAACGCCCCAGCCGCCTCGCCAACTCCGCGTTCGTCCCGCCCTCGTGCACCAACCGCTCGGCCACCTGCCGCTCCGCCGGGGTGAGCCGCTCCCAAAACGCTTGGAGCAGCTCCCGCCGCTCGTGCTCCTGGAGCTCCCGCTGTCGCTCGATCGCCCGATACGGATCTCCCCAAACGAGCAGCTCCCTCACCGTAGAGGGGAAGAGCGCCCAGCGCAGCACCGGGACCGGCACCAGCTGCACTCCCTCGGCCTCGGCGTCTGAGAGGCGCATCCGGCGGCTCCGCTCCACCTCGGGCGGGGAGAGCAGGTGCCAGACCCGATCCCCCTCGTCGAAGAGGAGCTGGGCCACCACCATGGCGTAGGCCGCCATCACCTTGCGCCCGCCGGCCAAGAGGAGGTGCACCCGCCGCCCCCGACGCTTCGGCTCCACCACCGCCCGGTAGAGGGTGCGCAAAAGCGCCGCGACCTCCCCCTCGGTGGCGAGATCCTCCACCTCCCGTCCCGAGACGTCTTGCACAGCCATCGCCCGCAGGACCCCCTCCTCCCCATCGCCCCCCTCTCGGAGCGCCCGCTCCAGGCGCATCAAGCCCTGCCTTACTCCCGGGGCGGCCGTGTGGACCACCACCACCTCCCGGATGGGCTCGCCGCGCTCCCGCAGCGCGTCCAGCCCCAGCGTCACCACCTGCGGCTCCGTCCCCAGGGTAGCCACCAGCGTCGCTTCTCCCTTCCCCTCCCGCTCCGGCCTCGGGCCGACTGCCGCCGGCCGCGACGGCGCCTTGGGCTTGGTCTGGGCTCTCCTCCTCTTCGCCGCCGTCCTCGTCATCGCTTCCTCCTGGGACCCCGCGCCGGGGACGAGGGCGGGGTCCACACCTCGATGCATCCAAACCCTTGGGAGTTCTTGGCCCCCAGCCCGGCGTCGAAGGCCAACTCCAACAGCCTCGGGGGCAGGTTCAGCTCATAGACCCCCGTCCAGGCCTTGATGACCGTCCCCTTGAAGGTGAGGACGTGCTCGTCGCGGGGACTGACCTTGTAGGGGCGGATCGCCCCTTCGGACTCCCAGGCCGCTTCTTCGGGAGAGAGGGCGTTGGCCCCCCAAAGGACTCGGGCCTTGCGCCGGAGGTTCTCCACGATCAGGGGAGCAAACTCGCGTCCAAAGGGCGAGAAGTAGTACGTCTTGCGCTTCCCCTCGGGGGTGGGCAGGGTGCGATAGGCGGTGATGGGGGAGAGGGCCTCGACGCGCACCGGGCGGTCGAGCGGCGGAGGCGGCTCGACCGTTAGGGAGACGAGTCGAAGCTGCCGGGGGCCCAGCCGAAGCCGCCGCTCCCGGAGCAGGTGGGCCGCCAGCGACTCCAAGAACCCCGCAAGAGGCGAGGCGACCACCAGCTGTACCGGCCCTTCGAATACGATCTGATCCTTTGTGAAGCGATAGCGGCTCGGGGGCACCGGGAGGAGCCGGGAGAAGGTGAAGGGCTTCAGGCGGCGCCGGACCGCTTGGGGGTCGGGGAGCCCCTCGTCGTGGAGGCGGCGGGCCAGATGGACGTCCAGGTGTCGATAGAGGAACGCCTGGATCCACTCGTTGTAAGCGCGGGGGAGGATCAACTCCCCTTGTGTTCCTTCCATCGTCACCCGAAGGCGCATCTCGCTCGCTCGCGCTCCCGTCATTCCTGCCACTGTCCCCAGATCATGGGTATCCAACCGCCTCACGCCCTGAGAGGGAACGACACCCAGCAGCAGTTTCTAAAGCGAGAGAAGGTACTCCAAACCTATCGGTTAAGTCAACTCCTCTTTATCCCTCGTAGACACGGCAGAAGACCTCGTCTTGGCCCTAGGCAGAGCAGAAAACTCCTCCGTATGCCTCGCAACCTCCCGAGAACGGACGGAGTAGATGGTCCGCTCCGCAGCCCGGCCTGAGGTGAGGTCGTCGACCTTCGATGGCGCAGATCCCCCGGGGGATCGACGACACCTCCGGCAACGCTCCTAAACTTGACAGACTGCAAACCTTTGTGAAATACTCCCCTTACCACACCCGCTCCTTGACAAGTGCAAAGTTGACCCCCTCTCCGCAGCCCAATATAATCCGTTGTGGTTGATAGGCTACCTATGAGGGATTGAAAGCCGGGATTTCTACAATCTGTTCCCCTCGAAGTCTCAGGTTGATAGGCTACCTATGAGGGATTGAAAGGTCAGCGATTTGGTGGAGCTGGCCCGCATCTACAAGTTGATAGGCTACCTATGAGGGATTGAAAGACAGAGATCACGGTGGACGAGCTGGAGGTTATGCGGAAGTTGATAGGCTACCTATGAGGGATTGAAAGCAGCCAAGCCCACGACCCTCGTAGCTTGGCATCCTCGTTGATAGGCTACCTATGAGGGATTGAAAGCAGAGATCACTGTGGACGAGCTTGAGGTTCTCCGGAATCTGCGTTGATAGGCTACCTATGAGGGATTGAAAGTCTGGAGATCCCCGATCTCAGCGCCCATCCCCCAATCGTTGATAGGCTACCTATGAGGGATTGAAAGTGATGAAAGCTATAGGCCTAACCGGCTGTACTTTCATGTTGATAGGCTACCTATGAGGGATTGAAAGCCCCCACGCAGCTTCTTGCTGCGCGGGGGCGGGCTATGTTGATAGGCTACCTATGAGGGATTGAAAGTGGCATCCACATAGGCACTGTAGCTTTTGCACCAGATGTTGATAGGCTACCTATGAGGGATTGAAAGTTTGCCGCCTTTTCCTATCAGGCGGCGAAAGATATGGTTGATAGGCTACCTATGAGGGATTGAAAATCGCTATCAGGTACGAGGCGTATGCCTCGCACCAGGAGTTGATAGGCTACCTATGAGGGATTGAAAAACGCGCTGCTTCGCGTCGTAGGGCGTACTCATCTCGAGTTGATAGGCTACCTATGAGGGATTGAAAAAGCGAACCTCTTTACAAAGCGGGCATAGGCCCGCTCGGTTGATAGGCTACCTATGAGGGATTGAAAACTCGTCTCCGGCAACGGTAGTCGTCATCATGTCTCGTTGATAGGCTACCTATGAGGGATTGAAAAGTAGCCGTCGGTAGCGACCATGCGGATCGCC
>JALSGO010000059.1 GCA_026982655.1 Candidatus Bipolaricaulota bacterium | reverse complement strand
GCGGACTGGCGATGGTCCGGTGGGTGCGGGGGCCGGATTCGAACCGGCAACCTCCGGGTTATGAGCCCGACGAGCTTCCAGTTGCTCCACCCCGCACGCTCGCCGGTATTATAGCGGAGTGTGGGATCCCCTGCAACCTCCGGGTGCCGGGGGCGGGACTCGAACCCGCACGGGACGGAGCCCAGAGGATTTTAAGTCCTCCGCGTCTGCCGATTCCGCCACCCCGGCCTCCTGCCTCCTCAAAGACTAGCAATCCCCCAGGCCCGTTTCAAGGGCCTCTCCCCGGACGAGCCCCTCCGGCAGTCGCTCCCGGGAGCGCACCCAGGCGTCGTAGTCCGAACCCGGCCGATCCCTCCCACCCAGCGCCCCAACCCCGGCCCGGAGGCTCAGCGCCGCACGGCCGCGATCACGGCAGAGAAGCGCGTATAGTAGAGCTTCCCTTCTTTGATCCGCAGCCGTTGGCCCGTCTTGTCCCCAGGGACGCTCTCCCGCATGAGGCGGTGGATCTCCTTCACGACCTCGGGGGGAGGGGTGATCGTCTGCATCCAAGTCTCGAAGTCCCGCTCGTCGGCGAACTCCTCCACCCGCTCGATGCGAAAGCCCGCCCCCTCGATCATTGCCCGCAGCTCCGAGAGCGGATACATCCGCACGTGCGAGGGATCCCTCATTCTCTCCAAACGATTGTGCAGCTCGCTCTTTTCGGGATCCTCCGAGGAGAGCGTGTCGCCCAGCACCAAGCGCCCTCCGGGCCTGAGGGCCCGATGCATCTCCGCAAGGGCCCGTTCCGGCTCCGGGAAATGGTGAAACGCCTTGTGGCACGTCACCACGTCGAAGCCCCCGGAGCGGACGGGGAGCGCCCCGACCTCGCCCTCCACGAAGCCCGCGTTCTCCACCCCCTGCTCCCGCCGTCGGGCTTGGGCCCGCTCCAGCAGGGCGCGGGTGAGGTCCACACCCACGACGTAGCGGGCCCACTCGGCGAACATCAGCGCGATGAAGCCCGGCCCCGTGGCCACGTCCAGCACCCGATGGTGCGGCTCCACCCGAGCCAGTTCCCGCATCCAACGGTACGACTCTTGGTCGATGAGGGGCTTGTGGGCCGTGTAGGAGTCCGCCTTCTCCGTGAACACCCGGAGAACGCGTTCCTTGTGCTCCGACGGCGGCCCCGTCGACCGACTCCTGAGACTCATGGGACCTCCTCCTCGGGCCGGCAGCGGAGATCTTCCGGGGGCTCGTAGACCTCGTGGACGCCCGTGACCCCGAAGCCCTGCACCGGGGCCCCGCCCGGGAGGTGAACCCGCCCGTCGAGGACCCCGGCCCCGATCCCGTGCCGCGGGGTGGGCATCGGGGCTTGGGACGTCCAGGTGCCCGTCCGGGGGTTGAACCTCTCGTTCTGGGCGAAGACCCCTAGGGGGTGTCGTGGGTTGCCCTCCCCACCGAAGACGAACAGACACCCCCGTACGACGGCCGCGGCGATCCCCGAGCGCCCCGTCGGCATCCGCGGGAGGGCCTCCCACGTGTCCGTCTCCGGATCGTAGGCTTCCAGACGGCTCAGCGTGAAACTCCCCCGGTTGCGTCCCCCCACGGCGTAGAGCTTGCCCCCGATCGCCGCGACCGCCAGGTGGTGGCGGGGCGTGGGCATCCGCGCCCGCGTCTCCCATCGGTCCTCGGAGGGGTCGTAGACGAAGAGATCCCATCCGTTGGGGTCGCCACCCACCGCATAGATTCGTCCGTTCAGGGCCGCAGCGGCCAGAGCCCCCCGCGTCCGGGGCAGAGGAGCAATCCGCTCCCAGCGATCCTCCGCGGGGTCGTAGACAAACGCCGCACTCGTGGGGCGAAAACCCGAGCGGAACCCACCCACCGCGTAGAGCTTGCCGTCCAGGACGGTCACGGCCACGTGGTGCAGGGCTTCGGGGAGGGGAGCCGCCCGCTCCCACGCGTCGCGCTCGGGGTCGTAGACCTCCACCGTGTCCGCCGGGGAACGATCCGCCCGGATCCCGCCGACGACGTAGATCTTCCCGTGGAGAGCGGCCACGCCGACCTCCTGACGAGGTTCCCCGAGGGGAGCCCGCTCCGTCCAGCGCCCCGACCCGCCCGCCGAGGCCGCGAGCGCGATCCCCAGCGCTCCGAGCCCCACTCCTAACAGCCATAACTTCCTGAGGGTCACGAGGATCTCCTCCCCTAATCAGGCGGCCGCCTGCAGGATCCGCTCCAGCTCCCGGTCCACCCGCTCCGGAAGGTCGCCCAGCTCCCGGGTCGCCTCCGCGAAGAGCCGGGGCATCATCACCCCGGGGCGCATCGCCATCAGTCGGGTGCGCCCGCCCTCGGCACAGACGAGCACGTTGCACGGCATGCACAACGCCGTGCGCAGCTCCGCCTCCACGAAGGGTCGCGCCAGCTCCGGGTGGCAGATGTCTAAGCTCTTGATCTCGAGGCCCTCCTCCCCGCTCTCGCTGCTGCCGTCACCTTCGTCCCGGCCCGCGAGCAGACCCGTGAGGTCGTAGTCCCCGACCACGACCCAGCCCGCACCCAGCGCCGCCTTCCACAGATCCACCAGGGCCTCCCGCGCGCCCTTGGAAGATTCGACCACGATCGTGAACTCGTCCGGGTTCATACCGTCCTCCTTCGGCTCGGTACAGAACGTTTAGCGCATCAGATACCGATCGAGGAACTCGGCGATCGCCGGGTAGGCCACCCGCTTGTTCTCGAGCTTGACGATCCCGTGCCCCTCGTCGTCAAACCGCAGATATTCCACGGGCTGTCCCCGTTTTCGGAGCCGGGAGACGATCTGCTCCGCCTCGCCGACGGGGACCCGCGGGTCGTTCGCCCCGTGGATCACCAGGAGGGGCGCGCGGATCCTCTCGACGCGGTGGATGGGCGAGAGGCTCTCCAAGAGGGCCCGATCGCGCTCCAGGGAGCCGTACTCCGCCTCTCGGAGCTTCCGCCGCCAGGGGCCCGTGTTCTCGAGAAACGTCACGAAGTTGGCGATCCCCACGATGTCCACCCCCGCGGCCCACAGCTCCGGGTGGGTCGTAAGGGTCGCCAACACCATGAAGCCGCCGTAGCTGCCGCCCAGCACCGCCAGACGTCGGGGGTCCGCGATGCCCTGGGCGATCAGCCATTCGGCGCCATGTTTGAGATCCTCGACGGCGTCCCTCCGCTTCTCGACGTCGTCTAAGTGGGCGTACGTCTTCCCGTAGCCCGTGGAGCCCCGCACGTTGGGGGCGAAGACCCCGTAGCCCCGCTCTACAAAGTACTGCAGCACGGGGTTGAAGAGGGGTCGAGATTGCGCCTCGGGCCCGCCGTGGACCCAGACGATCACGGGCAGATCCTTCCTCACGCCCTTGGGGCGATAGAGCCACGCGGGGATCTCCAGGCCGTCGAAGGAGGGGTAGCGCACGAGCTCCGGCTCCGCGAAGTCCTC
>JALSGO010000058.1 GCA_026982655.1 Candidatus Bipolaricaulota bacterium | reverse complement strand
GGGCAGTCGTCGTACCAATCTGGGAGTGTAGTGTAAGATGTGCAGTAAGCGTAAACGGACGTGTGAAAGACATTGAAGTCATGTTCATAAATCGGTTCGTCGTTAAAGTCGGGGTCGTCGTAAATTGGATCCGTCCAGCTGATGTAAAACTCTGCATAATCTACACTCGCCGAGTTTTTGCCGTAGTAAAGGTCGCCCATGTCCGGGTAGAACCTGGGAGAGGAAGCGTTCCCGTCGTCCTCGCACGCGGTCAACGCTCCAGCCAATATCACGACCGGCGCTATGGCTTTTAGCCTCATCGCTTCCACCTCCTCACTGGAAGAGTTTGATCCTGCAATTTCTTTCCAAGATCCGCGCGGCCTCGTCGAAGAGCGCGTTTGGATCCGTAAGATGACTGTTCCTCGTTTGAAAAACGAGTTCTTTCACCGCCTCGGGTTTGGGTGGATGAAATGCTGTTAAACCGCCATTTTCCGGAAGCCGTGCGACGCCTTCGATAAAGCCTTTGAGCCGATGCGAGATGCGGCTGGGTTGGGCACGCAGGGCTACCGCATACAGGGCGGGCGAACTCCCTTCAATGATCCCAAGTGCGTATTTTCGGGTGTTTTCACTGGCGACGATGCTCCTTGCTAGGTTTTGCAGACACTTGTCGCGGGTGAATTTGCTTAGCGCCTGGATGCGCGTGTAGGATTCCAGTCCATATTTTTTTACGAGACGAGCGGCGATCTCACAGTCGTGACGTGGCTTCACGTAAGCGAGGCGCCTGGCAACCCGTAGCACTTCCGCAAGGACCGTGTCTATGGGGACCGCCCTTTGGCTTCGGAACGCACCACCCCCTTCGCCTATTACGAAGAGGCCCGCGTGGAAGGCCTTGCCGAAGGGCAAAAACTTGCTACGTGCCTCCTTCAGGGTAAGGGGTTGGCGGAGCGTCAACCCTAGGGTCTGCGTTTGGTCGGGCCATGAGGAAAGGTTGGTAGGGCTTACTAGCGGTGTTACCGATTTCTCGGGAACAGCCGGTGTACGGGTCTGCTTGCAACCCGTAAATAGGGCAAGGCTGAATGCAAAAGCGAAGGTAAGGAGGACTTCGATTTTCACGGCATTCCTCCCAAGAACCAAGCTTATCATGAATTGAAAAAAATCAAGATTATGTAATCGGCCAACACATCTGAGGCTCTTCGGGGGACCGGCTCCCCTTGCATCCTAGCCAGGAACTCCAGGGGCGCGAGGCCGTTTAGGGCCTGGTGCGGTTGCTCGCGGTTCTAGTACCCCAGGTAGGCGTCAAGCTCCCTTTGGAGTTCGGGAATCCTTGTAGGCAACGGCCGGGTGTAGAACTCTTCCCAGAAGGCCCGCTGCACTCCACGTGACCGTTGAGCTTGGGACTCCTGGGTGGCAGCACGAAGAGCTGGATGCCTAAACGCGCACAAGCCTCCTCACTCAGCCCGCAGGGCTAGCATTTCTACTCCGCCATCTCACGCCGAAGGCGTAGCGTTGTAACTCGCTCCCGCCGTCCCCTTGAATCGCCCGGATGGGAAAGGGGGTGTGGGTGATAAGGTGGGCCAGAAAGCCGGCCACAAGGTTCGCCGTGGCCCTCGTGTGCACCTCGGCCGGGGAGAGTCGGGTGAAAAGGTCGATGGCCGAAAAGTGCTTGATGGCCTCCCCGGGTCCCAGGGTCACGGTCAGGGTGTCCACCTGGATCAGGTCCCCGGGTCTTTGAACGGTGTGGGTCCTGGGTTTCCTCTTGGCGTAGGGGCGCCTGGGCCTTCGCTTCACCTTCCCCCGCTTCGCCCGGGCCAGGAAGGCGGCCACGCCTTCAATGCGGCCCCGCGCTTCCAGGTGAGCCAGGATGCGGCCACGGTGCGCGCGCTGATGGTGAACCCTCGTTTCCTCAAGGTGAGCCTGATCGGCCAGCGGCCCCGGGTGGGGTTCTTTCTCCGCAAGGTCTTGATCGCGCTGAGGTACTCGAGGGACTGGATCTCAGGCCAGGTTGCTCCATGCTTCTAAAGGCCTCGGCTTGTTTGAGCTTTCGCAGGCGATCTTGGACCGTGGGATCGCCCGCTCCAGCTGTGTCTGCGCCTTCCTTGCCCCCCGTCACACCTCCCGGCCAGCCGTAGTAAGCTGCGCTCGTGGGGACCTCCTCTCTCCTGGAGTGGTCCCCACATTGCTATCGGGCCGGTCTCGCATGTGTGGGTCCGGGTTCGGCCATTAAGATACCCCCGGCCCTAGGGCCGGGGGCTTTTTGCCGAGCCTTTTGGCTTAGAAGTCCATGTCGGGAGCGCTGCCGGCGGGAGCAGGCTCCTTCTTCTCGGGCTTCTCGGCCACCACGGCCTCGGTGGTGAGCACCATGGAGCCGATGGAGGCCGCGTTCTGGAGGGCGCTCCGGGTCACCTTGGCGGGGTCGATGATGCCCGCCTCGATCATGTCCACGTACTCACCGGTGGCGGCGTTGAAGCCGAGGCGCTCGTTCTTGCCCTCGGCGAGCACCTGGTTCACCACCACCGAGCCCTCGTAGCCGGCGTTCTCGGCGATCTGACGGGTGGGCTCCTCCAGCGCCCGGCGGACGATCTTGGCGCCGGTGGCCTCGTCGCCCTCGAGCTCACCGATCACCTTATCCACCGCGCCGATCGCCCGCAGGTAGGTGGTGCCGCCACCCGGGACCACGCCCTCCTCGACCGCCGCGCGGGTCGCGTTCAGGGCGTCCTCGAAGCGGTGCTTCTTCTCCTTGAGCTCGGTCTCGGTGGCGGCGCCGACCCGGATCACCGCCACGCCGCCCGCGAGCTTGGCGAGCCGCTCCTGGAGCTTCTCCTTGGCGTACTCGGAGTCGGTGGTCTCGAGCTCCTTCTTGATCTGGGCGATCCGACCCTCGATGTCCTCCTTCTTGCCCTTGCCGCCAACGATGGTGGTCTCGTCCTTGGTGATCCGCACCCGCTCGGCCTGCCCGAGCATGCTGAGGGTGACGTTCTCGAGCTTGATGCCGAGCTCCTCGCTGATCACCTGGCCGCCGGTGACCGCGGCGATGTCCTTGAGCATCTCCTTGCGCCGGTCACCGAAGCCGGGCGCCTTCACCGCGGCGACGTTCAGGGTGCCCCG
This sequence comes from Candidatus Bipolaricaulota bacterium, assembly GCA_026982655.1. Lineage (GTDB taxonomy): Bacteria > Bipolaricaulota > Bipolaricaulia > RBG-16-55-9 > RBG-16-55-9 > JALUUA01. Next base: position 342 of record JALSGO010000058.1, on the reverse strand, counting down.
CAGCTTGTTGACCACCAGGGTGGCGAGGGCCTCGCCCTCCACGTCCTCGGCGATGATCAGGAGGGGCTTGCCGGTCTGGGCCACCTGCTCGAGCACGGGGAGGAGCTCCCGGACGTTGGAGATCTTCTTCTCGACGATCAGGATGTAGGGGTTCTCGAGCACCGCCTCCATCGCGTCCGGGTTGGTGATGAAGTAGGGGGAGATGTAGCCCCGGTCGAACTGGTAGCCCTCGACGAACTCGAGCTCGGTCTCGAGCCCCTTGGACTCCTCGACGGTGATGATCCCCTCCTTGCCGACCTTCTCCATCGCGTCGGCGATGAGCTTGCCGATCTCGGGGTCGTT
>JALSGO010000057.1 GCA_026982655.1 Candidatus Bipolaricaulota bacterium | reverse complement strand
TAACAAGTGGGATGAAGGCCCCCACGCTCAACGAGTTCCTGGGCATGGGGTATCGGTGGGGGAGCGAGGCCCCACCGCCGGGTACCCCCCTAGAGATCGAGATCCACGGCAAGCTACGAAAGGCAGAGATCGTAAAGATGCCGTTTTATCGGGGATCAATTCGACACTAATCCATGCACACCAACATGGACCATGTTGGGAGGGCCTTGACACAGGTGTCTATCCAGGAGTATAATGTGCCCGATCATGGAGACCCTCAAGGCCATCGAAGAAGAGCTCAGTAAGTGGAATCAGGAACTTAGACGAATTGATGAAGAACTAAGCCGGCTTACTACCTACCGCACGGAAGTTGAGCGGTTACTGGAGGGATATCGAAAGCTTCATCAATTAATGTCTGCAGCCTCTTCTCAGGAGATACACCCAATTTCGTATTCTCCCCATAGGCCCTTACACAGTGTTGGAAAGCAGGATGTTGGCGCTGTTGCCTCAATGCCTCTGGCCACCCTTGATGACTTGATCGAAGAGGTCCTTCAACGCACAGGTCGCACTGTAATTACGCCAATCGAAATCGTTAGAATCGCCATGCGGGAGGGATTATGGAAATGGGCCTCTGAGAAGTCAGCCTTAAATTCAGTCACAAAAGCGCTGAGAAATCGAGCAGAAGCTAATCCAGAGAGATACCAATTGATTAAGAAGAGTAATAACAGACTATATTTCATTGTGAAATCTAAAGAAGACGAGGAAGCACAGCGCTCACATGACCAAGCTCTAATACAGAATACAGATGCAGGAGGTGAAAAGGAAATGCAGGGCCACAGCATCTAAAACTACAAACTGCAGCCCTGCATCTTTCTACATCCCAATGCTTATCTTAGCTCATCCCCCTTGGATTGTCAATAGTGCTTTTGTAGTCTGCATCACACCTACCGAGCTGAACAATACCATCCTGTCTGCAGTGTAACCTCCGCGATGCAGAGAAGAAGGGAGGAATCCATGGAGCTACATGATAACATCAAGTGCCCAGCATGTGAGGAGATTACTCCTCTAATCAACGGGCACTGCATTTATTGCCACACAATGCTGGTTGAAGAAGAGCCCCGTATCATTCGACGCTTTAAGGTTCGCATTCGACTGCTTAGTAGGACGCCGGGAGAATTGACAGCGATAGCTCGCGTTAACTACTTCGGCGTTTGGCTTGTCTGCTATGTATTCGACGACGGACAGCCAGATGACCCATTCGTTGAGCTACCAAAGGTTCATCCGGAGGGCAGCAGTAAACCGATTAGGTCATTTTATCTGGAGGATCGAGGTGACTTAGCCGATCTAATCGACTCTGTGCGGGAGGAGTACTTTAAAGCAATAGGCACCATACGGGAGGAACGCCCTGTATTAGTAGGCAATGAAGAGTGGGAGTAGAGCCCAGACGCATCTCTCCCGAGTGATCTCAAGCGCAGCGTCCTAGTATAGTTTCATCACCCATCATCTCAACAAATTGTGCGTCATTCCGCTTGTCAAGCTTACCCGCCATCACCGCTCTACTCCTCCGCTCCTGCTAAAGGGTGATAGACTGCAGGAATGGTCCGCCAGTTAATGGCAAGACTTACTACGCGTGAATTTCGATCACGTCCCCGTCCTGGACGACATGGTCGCGCTCCACGCGCTGGCCGGGGAACTCCGAGGAGCCCCAGACCCGAGCGTACTTGAATTTTTCGGCCAGTTCGTGGTGGATCGCCTCGGCGGCCTCCAGTACGGTGCTCCCCTTCTTGAGCACATAGGGGGCGTCCTTGGAGGCGGGCTGCCCCGGCTTCTTCGTGTATACGCGCACGATGTTCAAGCGCTCGAAAAAGGCCCGCTTCATCTCCTCGAGCCCCTCGCCCGTCGCGGTGCTTACGGCCACGATGGGGAACTCCTTCCCGTAGAGCTCGCACAGCTCCTCCAGCTTCTCCCGTGCGCCCTCGCCGTCCAACTTGGTGGCGACCAAGATCGTCTTCAGCCGCACCACGGTGCGCGAGCCGTCCTCGAAGATGCCCTCCTCCTGACCCAGCTGGATCTTGCGCTCCTCCAAGCGCCCCAGGGCCTCCAACACGGACTCCGCCGGGTCGGGCTCGCTTAGGTCCACAATTAACGCCACGGCGTCCGCCTGGCGGATGAGGTTGAAGACGTACCCCTCCACGAAGTCCGAAAGGGGCGGTAGATCAATGAGCTGGATCTGAACGTCCTCGAAGGGCATCATCCCCACCGTGGGCTTGAACGTCGAGAAGGGGTACTCGGCGATCTCGGGCTTGGCGTTCGTTACAGCCGCCAGCAGCGAGGATTTCCCCGCGTTGGGGAGCCCCACGAGCACGATCTGCCCCGCGCCCTCGCGCTCGACGTGCTCCCAGGGCTGGGTACGGGTCGCCTTCGGCTTCTTCTGGACCTCTTGTTGGAGCTGCTTTAAGCGCTTCTTGAGGTCGACCCGGAGGCGCTCCGTCCCCTTGTGCTTGGGGACGAGCTTGATCATCTCCTTGAGGTACCGCAGCTTCTCCTCGGGTGTGGCCGCCTTGCGGTAGCGCAGCTCCGCTTCGATGTACTCGGGCGTTAAGTTCGCCGGCATCGCGATCCCCTCGAAGAAAAGATACCCGCTTTGGCAGGGAAGGGCAACCGCCGTTGACGATCCTCGGGCCTATCCCGTATCGTATGAGCCAAGCGAGCTGCAACCTCCGTTTGCATAAGGGGGTGGCCGGATGTCCCAAACAGAAGAGCGCCGGTCCTTCGCGTTGGAGCCCCTGGAGAACCTCTCTCCTCCTCGTCCCCGGCTGGTCCGCGCCCTCGCCGTAGCGGACGCCTTGATCGGGGGATACGCCCTGATCCTGGCTTGGGCGATCCCCGCCCTGGTGGTCTACCTGATCACGCAGCATCCCCGGGCCTTGGAGGATCACGCGGGGAACCTGATCTTTCGAGCTTCGTTCCTCTCCCTCCTCGTGGTGGGATTGGGAGGTCTGTTCCTCCTGGCAGCCCACGGCCTGTGGACGATGCGCATGAGGGGCTGGTGGCTGGCCGTGACCCTGCACGCTCTCCTCGGGCTCGGGGTGTATGACTTCCTGCTCTCCCGCATCAGCGGGTTCCGCCTGCGCTTCTTCCTCCCGGCGATCGACGTGAGCGTCGCCGGAGAGCCCGTCGGCGGAGGAGCCCTGTCCTTCTTCTTAAATCTTGCCATCCAAGCCGGAGTTCTGGGGTATTTGCTCCGCATCCGTCCGATCTTCCAAGCCCACCAAGCAAGGCAAATCTCGTTCGACGAGGGTCTTGCTGCATAATCATATTGAGAAAGTTGAGAAAGGAGAGAGAATCCCGTGTCAGCCTCGATGCCTTCTTCTCGTCATCTTCAGGTGGAGATCCGGGAGTCGTGTGGATATGTCACGCTGAACCGCCCCGAGGTGCGCAACGCCTTCCATGCCGAGCTCATCCGAGAGCTCACGGACTGCTTCCGCGCCCTGGGACACGATGAGAGCGTGCGCGCGATCGTGCTGGCGGGGGCCGGAAAGGTGTTTTGCGCCGGGGCGGACGCAAACTGGATGCGCGCCTCTGTGGAGTACACCCCCGAGGAGAACTACCGAGACGCCCTCCGGATGGCCGAGATGCTTCAGGTCATCGATGAGTGTCCCGTGCCCGTGATCGCCCGCGTCCAGGGGGCGGCCCTGGGAGGGGGCGTAGGGTTGATCGCCGCCTGCGACATCGTCGTCGCCGCGGACGACGCCCTGTTCGCCTTCAGCGAGGTGCGGCTGGGGATCGTGCCCGCGGTCATCTCCTCGTTTGTGCTGCGCAAGATCGGGGTCTCCCACGCCCGGCGCTATTTCCTTACGGGGGAGCGCTTCTCGGCTCGGCGGGCCCAGGAGATCGGCCTCGTCCACGAGGTCATCCCCCCCGAGGAGCTCGACGCCGCCGTCGAGCAGATCTTGGGAGAGATCCTCAAGAACGGCCCCCGAGCCGTACGGGAAGCGAAAGCCCTCATCCGTCGGCTGCCTACGATCCCTCCGGAGAAGGTGCGGGAGCACTGCGCGGAGACGATCGCCCGCCTGCGCGCCTCGGAGGAAGGACAGGAGGGCCTGCGCGCGTTTCTGGAGAAGCGCCCGCCCCGCTGGGTTTCCTCTTCCGGTTGATCGGGGATCCCGGAACCCCCGGTGGGGGCTGTGCCCTCGGTCTTGCCGGAGGCCCCCTCGGGGGATATCCTTCGGGGGCGACCCCTGCATCTGCATCTACGAAGGAGCGAGAGCATGCGCGTCTTACCCAGCCGTGTCCGCCCGAGCTCGGAGGCGTTTCGGCGCAACGAGACGTACCATCGAAGACTGGCTGAGGAGTTGCACGAGCGTCTCGAGCGGGTGCGACAGGGAGGGCCAGAGTCGGCCCGAGCGCTCCACAAGCAGCGGGGCAAGCTCCTGGTGCGCGAGCGGATCGAGCGCCTGCTCGATCCGGAGTCGCCCTTCCTGGAGCTGAGCCCTCTGGCCGCCTTCGGGCTGTACGACGACGAGGTCCCCAGCGCGGGGATCGTGACAGGCATCGGGCTCGTCCATGGACGCCCCTGCATGATCGTGGCCAACGACGCCACCGTCAAGGGCGGGACCTACTTCCCCGAGACGATCAAGAAGCACCTGCGAGCCCAGGAGATCGCGCGGGAGAACCGTCTCCCCACCCTCTACCTGGCCGACTCCGGTGGGGTCTTCCTCCCCAAGCAGGCGGAGGTCTTCCCCGACAAGGAACACTTCGGGCGGATCTTCTACAACCAAGCGGTGATGTCCGCCGAAGGGATCCCTCAGATCGCGGTGGTGATGGGGATGTGCACCGCCGGCGGGGCGTACGTCCCCGCGATGTGCGACGAGAACGTCATCGTCCGAGGGGTGGGGACGGTCTACCTCGGAGGCCCCCCCCTGGTGAAGGCCGCCACCGGCGAGGACGTCACCCCCGAGGAGTTGGGCGGCGCGGAGCTCCACTGCCGTCGCTCCGGGGTGACGGATCACCTGGCCGAGGACGACGAACACGCCTTGGAGATCTGCCGCGCTCTGGTGGCCTGCCTCCCCCCGCCCCCGCGGGCTCCGGCTCCTGCCGCGGCGGCGGTGGCGGGAGCCCCCGACGTCGAGGAGCCCGAGGAACCCCGGTACCCCCCGGAGGAGCTCTACGGGATCCTCCCCGAGGACCCCAAGCAGCCCTACGACGTCCGCGAGGTGATCGCCCGGCTCGTCGACGGGAGCCGCTTCCAGGAGTTCAAGGCGGAGTACGGCTCGACCCTGGTGTGCGGGTTCGCTCGGTGGTGTGGCTACTTGGTGGGCATCGTGGCTAACAACGGGGTCCTCTTCTCCGAGTCGGCCCTCAAAGGGGCCCATTTCATCGAGCTCTGCGCCCAGCGCAAGATCCCCCTGATCTTCCTGCAGAACATCACGGGCTTCATGGTCGGCAAGCGCTACGAGGAGGGGGGCATCACCAAGGACGGGGCGAAGATGGTCCAGGCGGTGGCCACAGCTCCCGTTCCCAAGATCACCGTAATCATCGGGGCCTCGCACGGGGCGGGCAACTACGCCATGTGCGGTCGGGCCTACGGCCCCCGGTTCCTCTTCACGTGGCCCAACGCCCGGATCTCCGTGATGGGGGCCGAGCAGGCCGCCCGGGTGATGATCACCGTCAAGGAACAGCAACTCCAACGGGAGGGGAAGCATCTCACCGAAGCCGAGGCCGAGGGGATCGCCCGTCCCCTGCGGGAGAAGTACGAGCAGGAGGGGAGCCCGTACTATGCCACCGCCCGCCTCTGGGACGACGGGATCCTCGACCCCGTGGAGACTCGGGAGGTCGTGGGGCTCTGCCTCAGCGTCGTGTTGCAGGCCCCCATCCCCGAGCCCCGCTGGCCCGTCTTCCGCATGTGAGCGCTCCTCTCTCACGAGGTCTAGGTCGGCGATGACAAGAGGTCGAACGATCGAGAAGGTCCTGGTGGCCAACCGAGGGGAGATCGCGCTGCGGGTGGTCCGGGCGTGCCGCGAGCTGGGGATCCGCAGCGTGGCCGTCTACTCCGAGGCGGATCGCGGAGCCGCGCACGTCCGGGCGGCGGACGAAGCCTACCCGTTGGGCCCCGCCCCCGCCTCCGAGAGCTACCTGCGCGTAGAGAAGCTGTTAGAGGTCGCCCGCACCGCTCGGGCGGACGCGGTCCACCCGGGGTACGGCTTCCTGGCGGAGAACGCGGCGTTCGCGCAGGCCGTGGAGGAGGCGGGCCTGCTCTGGATCGGACCGAGACCGAAAGCGCTCGAGGCGTTGGGCGACAAGGCCCGTGCCCGGGAGATCGCCCGTCGGGTCGGCGTGCCGGTCGTCCCGGGCAGCGATGCAGAGGCCCATACGGCCCCGGAGGCGATCGCCCAGGCCGCCCGCGCCGTGGGCTTCCCGGTGCTGCTCAAGGCGGCGGCGGGCGGCGGGGGCAAGGGGATGCGCCTCGTCTCGGACCCCGGCCCGGACGAAGGGGCGCTGCGTGAAGCCATCGCCGCCGCGCAGCGCGAGGCCCAGGCCGCCTTCGGCGATCCCCGGCTCTTGGTCGAGCGCTACCTCCATCCGGTCCGCCACGTCGAGGTCCAGGTCCTGGGGGACGCCCACGGCCGGATCCTCGCGCTGGGGGAGCGCGAGTGCAGTCTCCAACGCCGCCATCAGAAGATCGTAGAGGAGAGCCCCTCGCCGGCCCCGACCCTCTCCGCACGGCTGCGGGAGGGACTGGAGAGGGCTGCGGTGCGGCTGGCCGAGGCCGTCGGCTACCGCAACGCCGGGACGGTCGAGTTCCTGCTCGCTCCCGACGGCTCCTTCTACTTCCTCGAGGTGAACGCCCGCCTCCAGGTCGAACACCCCGTCACGGAGCTCACCCGAGGGGTGGACTTGGTGCAATGGCAGATCCGACTGGCCCAGGGGGAGCCCCTGCCCGCCACCCTGAGGACCTCCCCTCGAGGCCACGCGATCGAAGTCCGCCTCTGCGCCGAGGACCCGGAAGCGGGCTTCCTCCCCCGAAGCGGAAAGCTCCTGCGGGTGGAGTGGCCGAGCGGCCCCGGGGTGCGGGTGGACGCGGGCGTGCACGCCGGGGGGACCGTCCCCCCCCACTACGACCCGCTGTTGGCCAAGCTGATCGCCTGGGGGCCCGATCGGGAGACGGCCCGCCGTCGCTTGGTGCGGGCGCTGGAGGAGACGGTCGTCCTGGGGGTGGTCACCAACCGGGACTTCCTCTTGGAGCTGCTGGAGAGCCCCGCCTTCCGGGACGGCGAGACGTACACCCACACCGTGGAGGAACTCCTCCGGACGAGGAAGCCCCCGGAGGTGCCGGACGAGTTCTGGATCGCCGCCACCTGGTGGGCGCTGGCCGAGGGCGTCTCCCGACGTCGCCGCGCTCCGACCCCCCCGACGGCAACCGAAGACCCCTACCGACTCTGGAAGCGCCTGGGAGCACGGAGGTTCCCGAGATGACCCCGAAGCAACCCCTAGAACGGGATCGCACCTCTCCCGACACCCGACGGATTCGCCTACGCTATCGAGAACAGACCTACGAGATCGAGGTCCGACGGGGGTCGGACGGGGAGATTGCCCTGCGGCTACACCCGGTCGCCTCGGCCGAGACGGTGCGGGAGGTCTCTGCCCGAGTGGAACCGTTCGCCCCGGACGGGTCCGTCCTGCAGGTCCTCACCCCCGAGGGGACGCGCTCCGTGGTCCTCGCCCCCACAGAGGCAGGGGGCCTGTGGATGACGGACGGCCGGAGGACGTGCCTCCTCGAGCTCGAGCCCCGGTCCCCGGGGTCTTCCCCCCCTTCCGAGAGGGAGGGAGATCCGGCCCGCCGCCGGACCCCGAGGGCAGGGACCGAGACCGGAGCGGAGATCCGGGCACCGATGACGGGACGCATCGTGCAGGTGGCGGTCCGCCCGGGACAGCCGGTGCGCGAGGGAGAAGTGCTCGTCGTGCTGGAGGCCATGAAGATGGAATACCGTTTAGAGGCGCCGCACGACGGCGTGGTGGCCGAGATCGCCTGCGAGCCCGATCAGCAGGTGGACCTGGGGGAGGTGCTCGTGCGCCTACGCCCCCCTCAAGCCCCCTCGGAGCAGGCACAGGAGGTCCGAACGGCGTGAGCTCACCTCCCCCAAGCCGGATACGTCTTACGGAGGTCGGCCCTCGGGACGGGCTACAGAACGAGCCGGATAAGGTCCCCACCGAGGCGAAGGTCGCCTTTGTCAACGCCCTGGCGCGCACGGGGGTGGACGAAGTGGAAGTCTCCTCCTTCGTCTCGCCGAAGTGGGTGCCGCAACTGGCCGATGCGGAAGAAGTCTTCCGGCGGATCGAGCGTCGCCCGGGCGTGATCTACTCGGCTCTGGTGCCCAACGAAAAGGGCCTGGAACGGGCCCTCTCCGTGGCCCCGGACAAGGTGAACGTCTTCACGGCCGCCTCCGAGACCTTCAGTCGGAAGAACACGAACGTCTCCTTGGCGGAGTCGCTGGACCGGCTGCGGGTCGTCGTACGCCGCGCCCATGAAGAGGGCCTCCCGGTGCGCGGCTACGTCTCCACGGCGTTCCACTGCCCCTACGAGGGGTTCATCCCCCCGGAGCGGGTGCTGCCCGTGATCGAGGCACTCTGGGAGATGGGCGTGGGGGAGATCTCCCTAGCGGACACCACCGGCCGGGCCACCCCGCCCCGAGTGCGGGCCCTGCTCGAGCGCGTGCTCGCCCGCGTCCCTGCCGAGCGGGTGAACCTCCACCTCCACGACACCTACGGGATGGCCATCGCCAACGCGCTCACGGCGTGGGAGGAGTACGGCATCCGGAGCTTCGACGGGGCCGCCGGAGGGCTCGGCGGCTGCCCCTTCGCCCCCGGGGCAGCGGGGAACGTCGCCACCGAGGACCTCGCTTACGCCTTCCAAGCCTGTGGGGCCGAAGTCCGCGTGGAGCCCTCCCGGATCACAGCCGCCCTGCAAGCCGTTCTCCCCCATCTCCACCGAGCTCCGACCTCGCGGCTGAGCCGCCTATCCGGGTCGGCACCCGCGTAGCGGCCGTTCCGGCTTCGGCCTCCGATCCCTTACTGCCGGCGCGCGGGGGGAAGGGGACCCGACCCCTCTTCCGGGCTTAGGAGCGGGCGATGAGCTTTTCGACCAGCTCCCGCTCGACCTCGCGCAGCTCTCGCTCCAGCTCGCGGGCCTTCTCCTCCCCGAAGCGGTCGATCAGCTCCCGCTCCAGCTCCGGATCCAGGTCGGACAGCGCTACCCCCCGCTCCAACCCCTCCCGCAGCTTCTGCTTATAGTCCTCGCTGATCTCCACCCACCGGAGCGACTCCTCCCAGTGGGCCTGCGCTCGCTCGGCCATCTCCTCCATGAACTCGAGGAAGAGCTGGTGCATCTTCCGAATCGAACGGGTCTGTTGGAGTCGATCGAGCACCCGTTGTGCCTCTTGCTCCGCCTCCTCCAGGAGCCGTCGACCGAGCTCGCGATATCTCTCTTTGGCTTGGTCGTCCTTGGGGATCAGCAGCCCTGAGGCGAACGCCTCGTCCTCCAGCGCCTCGGAGGTCATCAAGCCTCCCATCACCTGCCCGAGCATATAGGCAATCCTCAGCCGCTCCCGCTGCACCTCTCCCGCCGCCACTCCGTTCCACCTCCCTTTAGTGGATTCCATAAACGACGGCTACTGCTACAGCCCCGGATATATATACCTAGGGGAATGGGGTTAGCGATCCTTTACAGCTCTTGCTGCCATTTGAGTTAACACATCCTGGAGCACTCGAGATGCGTGCAAGACTTCGATTCCCAAGATGCTGCCCTTTTCATCATACTCGACGTGCACACCGGGGATGGGTTCCTCAAAGTATTCTTCCTCCCCCTCCGCGAATAGGAAATACAGCACGTCGCTCTCCGGGCTGTAGCGAATGTACTTCGCTGCTTCTAGCTCTAAAGACTTCGCCTTTGCGCTCATACCTTGATCCACCTTCCCCGCTCCA
>JALSGO010000056.1 GCA_026982655.1 Candidatus Bipolaricaulota bacterium | reverse complement strand
GGCGGTTCACCCCGCGGGCGAACGACTTGTCGTTCCACTTCTTGAGCACCGACTCCACCGTGACGTCCGCGAGCTTCTTCGAGGGCCGCACCAGGGCCACGGCCACGATGAGGCCCGTCAGCTCATCGCACGCATACAAAGCTTTCGCCATCAAGCTCGTGCGCGGGACGCCGGTGTAGTCCGCGTGCGCCAAGATGGCCTCGCAGACGTCCTCGGGGTAGCCCTTCTCCCGGAGGAGCTGCACCCCCCAGCTGGGATGCCCCTCCGTGGGGCTGTGCTCCTTGTTTGGGAATTTTTCATAGTCGAAGTCGTGGAGCAGGCCCACAACTCCCCACTTCTCTTCATCTCCTCCGTACTTGCGGGCGTAGGCCCGCATGGCCGCCTCGACGGCCAGCATGTGCTTTACCAGGTTCTCGTTCTTCGTGTGCTCGCGCACGAGCCGGAGCGCTTCTTCGCGGTTGAACTGCATGGACGATCCCTCCTCCTGCAAGGCTACAGGTCCAGCGCCATCTGCCTCGGCTTTTTCGGCTTTTTCGGCGTCCCCTGGGGCTCGGAAGATGCGGGCGCGGCAGACCCCGCGTCGATCTCTCCGGCCCCCTCTCCCTTCGGTCGGCGGTGGACGTGGGCTTCTCGGGTGCAGAGCTCGTGGGCTCGACGGATGGGCTCGGGAAGCTTATGCTTCCCCGAGAGTTCCAGCACCAGCCGGACGGCCAGGTCCAAGCTCACCTTGTGGCCGATAGAGACGTAGAGGGGATCGGCCCGCTCATGGGTCTTGACGGCCATCCCGATCACGTCACCCGTCTGAGGGTCCCGGACGGGCCGCGTCTCCCCCTTTTGCATGCCCTTCACGTCCACGCTCCCGTAGAGCAGCCGCTTGATCACCCCCACCGTCGGGTGATCGAGCAGCACCCCCAAATGGGAAGCGATCCCCGCGTGGCGGTGATGAAGGACCCCGCTTCCGTCCACCAAGAGGACGTCCGCCAACTCTCCCTCCTCCCGCACCCGCCGGAGCAGGGGCAACAAGACGGGCAGCTCGCGGAACGCCAAGTACGTCGGGATATAGGGAAACGTCACCTCGCAGCGATGCGTTCTCCCCGCAAGGACCTTTCCCGTCCCGCGCTCGACGGACACGTACGCGCCGACGCCCTCCCACGGTCCCGGGTAGGAGAGATCCACCCCGCCCACGGTCCGAACGTCCTTGGGGGAGAGGACGGCTTCGCGAACGACGCGACCGGCCAGCTCTTCCTGCAGCTTTCTCAGCCTCTCTAAGGGCTTCTCGGTGCCGAAGGGATGGAAGACGTATTCCCGCAGGCGGACGACGCGACCGTCTTCTATGGGGATCCCGTCGGCCTGCAGCTTTTGGATCTTGGCCGCCGTCCTGCCGGGCGCGCTGTACTCGCCCACGGAGCCGTCGCTGTGGACTACCTTGTAGCAGGGGTACACCTCCAGGTGCTCGTTGGTGGCCATAATTTGCCCCACGGCGCGGGCGGCCCGCTTGTCCCCGAGCGCCTGGGCCAGCGCCCGGTAGGTGGTCACCTTCCCCTTGGGGATCTGGCGCAAGAGCTCCAGCGTGTATCTTCGTAGATCGGGGATCTCGATCCTCTCCTCGGCCATGGTGAGGGCATTCTAGGGCCGGAAGGGCTTGGGGATCAAGCGTCCATGCGCTATCATACGGCGAGGTGATCTCGAATGCCCCTAGTCCGACTGCCGCAGAACACGATCATCACCACGCTCTACTGCCCGCTGTGCGAAGGGGTGGGGAGGCTCTACCGCAAGGTGGAGGACCGCCAACCGGAAGCGCCCGAGGGCTGCGGTTCGTTGGTGTATACGTACACCCTCTTGTGCCCGCAATGCGGAGAGATTGAGCTCTGGGGAGAGGCCAAGGGGAGAAGACCGGCAGCGGAAGCTGTCTCCTCTTGACTTTTCGCCAGGAATGCCCTATAATTCGGCCAATCTTACGGGGGAAGGAGGGGGAGTTCATGAACAAGGCCGAGTTTGTCGACCAGCTCGCCAAGAAGGCGAAGATCTCCAAGAAGGACGCCCGAGCGGCGCTGGACGCGGCCCTGAACCTCATCATCGACAGCTGCGCCAAGAAGGACAAGGTCACCTTCACGGGCTTCGGCACCTTCGAGGCGCGCCAGCAGAAGGCCACCACCCGCATCAACCCGCAGACGGGCCGCAAGATGTCCGTGCCGGCGAAGCTGGTCCCCAAGTTCCGACCGGGCAAGGCGTTCAAGGAGGCCTTGGCCAAGCGCCGGTAGAGGCTTTCCCCAGATATTCGATTCCGGACAAGAGCGCCCTCCACGCGGCGCTCTTGTCTTTTCCGGGAGAGAACAAGTAGAATCCCCGTCGGGATGCGCTCAGCGAGTCGGATCTTCTTGGGAGGAGTCGTCCTCCCCCTGACGGAGCCGGGGGCGCGGGCGGAGGCCCTGGCCGTCTCCGAAGGCCGGATCCTCGCCATAGGAAGCGCGGAGGAGGTCCTCCGCCTCCGAACTCCGAACACGGAGATCGTGGATCTTACGGGGAGGGCGCTGCTCCCCGGGTTCATCGACGCCCACATGCACCTCGTCTCCCACGGCCTCCGGGAGATCGGGTATTACCTCGACCTCTCCGAGGCGGGCTCGCGGGAGGAGGCGCTCGAGCGGGTACGAGAGGGGGTTCGGGACCGCGGGCCGGGGGAGTGGGTGTTGGGCCGCGGCTGGGACGAATCCCGCTGGCCGGAGAAGCGCTACATCACCCGGGGGGACCTCGACGGGATCGCGCCCGAAAACCCCGTGGCCCTCGTGCGGGTGGACGGACACATCCTGGTGGCTAACACGCAGGCCCTCGAGCGCATACCCCTCGAGGCCGCCCCCGAGGAGTTCGACGCCCCAACGGGGCTGCTCCGGGAGCGGGCGGCTTGGGCTTTCTTGGCCCAACTCCGCCCCTCCTCCCAAGAGGTCGAAGAAGCGATCGTAGCAGCCCAAAAGCGTGCCCACGCCTTGGGAATCACCGCGGTGCACGACGTTGTCCACGCCGAGCACATCCGGGCCTACCTCAGGTTGTACAAGCAGGGGAAGCTCACGCTGCGCGTGCGCCTCAACGTGCCCGTGGAGCACCTCGACGCCCTGGTCGAGCTGGGGCTCGGGACGGGCTTTGGGGACGATCGCCTGCAACTGGGGGCCGTAAAGATCTTCGCCGACGGCTCGATCGGGGCGCGCAACGCCGCCCTCTCGGAACCCTACGCCGACGAGCCCTCCTCGCAAGGCAAGCTGAACTATCCCCAAGAGGAGCTGGATCGCCTCGTGAAGAAGGCCCACGAGGCGGGCTTTCAGCTCATGATCCACGCCATCGGGGATCGGGCCATCGATGCGGCGCTCACGGCCCTGGAGCGGGCCGGGGTCACCCCGGAGGATCGGGCGCGGATCGAACACTTCGAGCTGCCCACCGAGCAGCATTTGGAGAGGGCCGCGCGGCTGGGCGTTGTAGCGTCCATGCAGCCCAATTTCGTGCAGTGGAGCGGCCCCGGCTCCATGTACGAGAAGCGCTTGGGCCCGGAGCGCGATCGTAGAATGGACCCGCATCGTTGGGTGCTCGAGCGGGGGATCCCCCTAGCGTTCGGGTCCGACGGGATGCCCTTCGGTCCGCTCTATGGGATCCGCTGTGTGGAAAAGGCCCCGCATGGGCCCCAACGCCTCACGATCGAGGAGGCCCTGAGGGCGTACACGTGGGGGGGAGCGTACGCGGGCTTTCAGGAGCGGGAGCTGGGGACGCTGGAACCGGGGAAGCGGGCGGACCTGGTCGTGCTCTCTGAGGATCCGACAGAGCCCCCTCAACGAATCCAGAGCCTAGAGGTACACGGGCTCTCCGTCGAAGGTCGACAAGTTCACCCGTAGGGGAGCTCGCTCGGCTTTCGATTTGTTCCTTCATTCGGAGGGAACGACGTTGACAAGGTAACGAGGTTGCCCCAGCACGTTCAGGGACAGCGGGCTCCATAGGCGCTCTTCCAGGGTCGATCGCCTCATCAAATGGTAGGGATTCATGGTAGCACTGGCCGTAAGGCGGTATCGTCCGGGTTCGGAGGGCGCTGAAAGGGTAACCGGGAGGTGCACCTCCTCGTCACACCGTAGACGGTAATGACCGACCTTCCCCTCGATCTCCGGAGCCAGAGGCAATTGGATTCCCTCCAAGAAGAGCGAAACGGCATAGTCATGAAGGGCCTCATCGAGGCAGAGCGCCCGAAGGTGCAGGTAGACGGGCAGGGGGTCCCCTGGGGAGACGGTGACGCTCCAGCCCCGCTTGAAGTCCTCCTTGCTGGGGGTTTCCTCCAGGGTCACGTAGAGTTGAGGAGGATCGGGAACGGTTGGGCCCCCGGGGGGCTTGGTCCCGGAACGAAAGGCGGAGTCCGGAGGCCGGTGCTCGGAGACCGAAGGGGGCTCCCCCTGGCCGAGGTATAAGGACCGTCCCACGATGCTTATCTCAACCTGAATATCCTCTTCCTCCTCTGCGAGCGGGCGAGACACCTCACCGGCCCACTCAAAGAAGACCAAGCTCACGTTGGAAAGCCCCTGCGGGGGAGTGGGCACCTCAAACCACCCGATGAACACCTCGTCCTTGGGGATGAAGGGGGTATGAACCTGACCGAGTTGGCCGTTCAACACAAAGGGGACTTGGAGTTCGTTGATGGTCAGGATGAGCCCGAACTCGGGCCTCTCCAAGTTGTGGACCACGGCGAAGAAGAACCTCTGGGGAAACGGCCCGCGGATGACGGTCGGCAGCGCCTCCAGCTGCTCAAAGACCCGCTCCCCTGCCTCTTGGACGCTGGGATCGGAGGGCTGAAGGGAGGACTGTCGACACCAGCGGGCCCACTCCCGAAGGAGTTCCATGTCCCGTAGGAACCCGTTGAAGCAGAGATAGCGAACCTCCTGTTTTGGTGTGACAGAGGAACGATCTATCGCTTCCTGCTTGGCGGGGACCTTGGTGGAAAGCGCAATCGCGCCGGAAAGTGCACCTACGAGGAGCACAATCGCAATGGCCTTTGCAACGTGTCTGGAAGGCGTAGCTGTCATGTTTCCCTTGAGGTTCTACCTTCATTCAAGCAATTAGTCGTCATCACGACAAGCAGTAGCAGTATCTGAGCCTAGGCTTGATGTACTGCCGGCCCCATAAGTCCTGTCACTACGGGGCAAATGGCCTTTAATCGGGCACGGGGAGTTAAGCGGTATGGCCAAGCAGCTAACGCTCGTTAAGCATCCGGGTGTGGTGACGGCAGCTCCGGGAGCTGGTAGCGATATGCCTAGTCTACAACCGTGGAGCAGGCGGTGAAGCGAGGAGCGTCCTGGCTTGCCCGACTCCTCCGCCAACTGCTATGCTTCCCTCAACAGAGGATTTCTACAAAGCTGAAACGGCTTGAGTCTTGCTGGAGCTATCGAAGTATTAGAGCTATGCAAGCTGCATACCATGCGGCTACACAAGCAGCAAACGCCTTGGGACCTAAAACAATCGTTCGAGCACATGCCCTCAGTGCAAGCCTCAAGCAGAGGTTGCCATCCACTCCCTGGGCGTTGGCTTGAACAGATATAATCAACGGTGCAGAGGCAGTGCCAACAAGGACAATGGGGGCAGTGCCAACCGCTTTGAGGAAAGCCCGGCGTGTGAGATTAATACCCTGTGCCATGCTAGTCCCTCCTCTCAAGCGAGCTCATCCTTGATCCCTTGCACAAAACTTTGCAGACGATTTCTCGCCTCCTCCTCCATCTGTCGGAGCTGATCTACGGCAAGTCCCGTTTCTTCCGCGATCTCCTCAAGCTCATCGTTGGAAAGGGAATAGGATGCCAACTCTTCCAGAACCTCTAGAAGCGTTCTTCCTCCTGACTTCTCGTCCAGACGGATTCCAGAGAGGATGAACTCTTTTGTGATCTGATTCAGTTTCTGACCGAATATTTGAGCAACTTGTCGTGGATCCCCACCAGCAAGGAGTTCTTCAAACATCCGTTTCCTCGCCTCGTAGAACGATTGATCGTATTGGCGAGCAGCGAGGCTAAGCGCTTCTTGATTCCCCTCAGGAGCGGATATCCATCCTTGCTCGAGGGCGAGCTTTTGCAAAGCAGCTATGCTGAGACTGGCATCAGTTCGCTCCCAAGCTTGCAGGATATCCTCTTTGCTCATACTCATACCTCCTGTAGCTGAGTCTTGTCTTGCATGCATTATACACGGGGGGGGTAGCTGTCAATCCCCGGGGGCATCCGATAACTGTAGCCCAGACATAGGGAATTCCCAACAGAGACCAGATAGGATCCTTGCATTCGTCGCATAGCTCCGCTACAGTTAGGCCAGCTCTGGCTGTAGAACGGGATCTAAGGGAAGAGAATCATGAAAGCAATCGTCCTGTGTGCGGGGGAGGGGACCCGCTTAAGGCCGCTGACCCATACCAGCGCCAAGCACCTCATCCCCGTGGCCAATCGGCCCGTGATCGAGTACACCCTCGAGGCCCTTAAAGAGGCGGGCATCCGGGATGTGGGTGTGGTGGTCAGCCCCAACGTCGAGGAGGAATTTCGAGCGGCCCTGGGAGACGGCTCCCGCTTCGGCCTCCGCGTCGATTACGTCATTCAGGAGCGCCCCCGGGGGCTGGCCCACGCCGTCCAGTGCGCCCGGGAGTTCGTGGACGACGAGCCCTTCCTCGTCTACTTGGGCGACAATCTCCTCGAGCAGGGCGTGCGCGGCCTGGTGGAGGAGTTCGAGCGCGGCGGGGCGAACGCCCTCTTGCTCTTAGCGGAGGTGGACGACCCCACCCGCTTCGGGGTCGCGGAGCTGCGCGACGGCGAGGTCGTCCGCCTGATAGAGAAGCCGAAGGAGCCGCCCAGCAACTTGGCGATCGTGGGCGTCTACCTCTTTGACCCCCACATCTTTGAAGCCATCGAGCGCATAACGCCCTCGGCCCGCGGAGAGCTGGAGATCACCGATGCCCTTCAGACCCTGATTGAGCAGGGCTATCGGGTAAAGCCCTATCTGCTGAAGGGCTGGTGGAAGGACGTCGGCCTCCCCGAGGACATGCTCGACGCCAACCGCATCCTGTTAGAATCCCTAGAGCCGCAAATCCGATCCCCGATCCCGCCGGACTCGCGGGTGGTGGGCCGGGTGGCGGTCGCGGAGAACGTTCAGATCGAGCGGAGTGAGCTTCGCGGGCCGCTGGTGATCGGCCCCGGCGCGGTCGTCCGAGAGTCGTTCGTCGGGCCGTTCACCTCCCTGGATCGGGATGTGATCGTGGAAGACAGCGAGATCGAGTACAGCATCGTCATGGCCGGGGCCGCGATTCGGGGGACGGGGCGCATCGAGAACAGCCTCATCGGGCGTCATGTGATCCTTTCCCGCAACGAGCGCCCTCCGGAGACCTATCAGTTCGTGATCGGCGACAACAGCCGCGTCCGGCTCATATAGGCCATTCTGCTTACAGCGAAGAAGAGAGAGAACGAGCAAGAGGTGATCGAGATGAAGACGACGCTTACGGTGATCAAGGCGGACATCGGCGCGGTGGGCGGGCATCTTAAGCCGAGCGAGGCCGTGCTCAACCGGGTGAAGGAATACGTAAACCTCGAGGGCGGCGGGCTCGTCATCGACTCCTACGTGAGCTACACCGGCGACGACATCGCCATCTTGATGTCCCACCAAAAGGGCGTGGGGGACAGCGACATCCACCGCCTGGCCTGGGAGGCGTTCCGCGAGGGGACGGAGATCGCCAAGGAGGAGGGGCTCTACGGCGCGGGACAGGATCTGCTGAAGGACTCCTTCGCCGGGAACGTCCGCGGCTTGGGGCCCGCCGTGGCGGAGATCGAGTTCGAGGAGCGGCCCAACGAGCCCTTCCTGCTGTTCGCCGCCGACAAGACGGAGCCCGGGGCGTATAACCTGCCCCTGTACCTGGCGTTCGCCGACCCGATGCACTGCCCCGGCTTGATGCTCAGCCCCAGCATGGCCCAGGGGTTCACGTTCACCATCCTGGACGTCAGCTACACCGAGGGCGATCGGGTGATCGAGCTGAACGCCCCGGAGGATTTGTACGACCTCGCCGCTTTGCTGAGGGACACCCATCGCTTCGTGATCAAGTCCATCCGCTCCCGCACCACCGGCGAGGAGTGCGTGGCCGTCTCCACCACCCGCCTGCACAACATCGCGGGCAAGTACGTGGGCAAGGACGACCCCGTGATGATCGTCCGCGTGCAGTCCCAGTTCCCGGCCACGGGCGAGGTCCTCTCGCCCTTCGCCATCGCTCCCTATGTGTCGGGCGACTGCCGGGGGAGCCATAACGTGGCCTTCATGCCCACGAAGGTCAACGAGCCCGTGGCGTGGTTCGACGGCCCGGCGCTCGTGTCGTGCCTGGCCTTCTGCGTTCACAACGGGCGCTTGACGGAGCCGGTGGACGTCTTCGCCCATTCGTTCTGGGACGTCATCCGGGAGAAGGCCACTCAGAAGACGCTGGAGATCCGCAGGCAGGGGTTCGTGGGCCCGGCGATGGTCGGCTTCGAAGAGCTGGAGTACGGCGGGATCACCGAGCGCTTGGCGCGCCTCGACGAGAAGTTCCGGGTGCTCCAGCCCAGCGGGAGCGAGGGGTAGCCGAGCCGTGTCTGCGGGCGCAAGCGCATTGGAGGCCGCCGTCGAGCGGGTCCTCTGGGACGAGGCGGCCATCCGGCGGCGGGTCCGCGAGCTGGGGGCGCAGATCTCCCGAGATTATCAAGACCTCTTGGGGGATGCGCTGGTCGAGAACCCCCCGCTGGCGGTGGGGATCTTCCGCGGGGCGATCGTCTTCCTGGCGGATCTGATGCGGGCGATGCCCATCCCCTTGGAGTGCGACTACGTCCAGCTCTACAGCTACGGGAAGGGCTCCGAGGCAGGGGAGATCCAGCTCTTGCGGGATCTGGGAACGCCCGCCCAGGGACGGCACATCCTCCTCGTCGAGGACATCGTGGACACGGGGCAGACCCTGCACTTTCTGTGCGAGCACCTCGAAGCCCGCGGCGCGGCCTCGCTCAAGATCTGCGCCCTCATCGACAAGAAGCCCCGCCGACGGGCGAAGATCCCCCTCGACTACGTGGGCTTCGTCCTCGAGGAGGACGCGTTCGTGGTGGGCTACGGGCTCGACTACGCCGAACGCTACCGCAACTTGCCCTACGTGGCCGTCCTCAAGCCCGAGGCCATCGCTTCTTAGCTTGGATTAGCTGGCTAGCCAAATAGCAAGATATATGTACATCCTGGGGATCGAGACGTCCTGTGACGAGACGGCGGCGGCCGTCCTTCAAGACCGTCGGGTGCTCTCCAACGTCGTCTACTCGCAGGCGAAGCTGCACGAGAAGTACGGCGGCGTCGTCCCCGAGGTCGCCTCCCGGAATCACGTCCGGAAGATGCCCTATGTGTTAGACGAGGCCCTCGCCCAAGCGGACGTAGACCTCCGACAGATCGACCTCATCGGGGCCACCCGGGGTCCGGGTCTCGTGGGAGCGCTGCTCGTAGGGCTTTCCACCGCGAAGGGGCTCGCCTACGGGCTCGACGTCCCCCTCCTGGGGGTCAACCACCTGGAGGGGCACCTCTTCGCCCACTACCTCGAGCGGGGGGAGGAGGCCCCGCCGCCCTTCCTGGCGCTGCTCGTCTCGGGAGGGCACACCCTGCTGGTCCACGTGAAGGCTTGGGGCTCGTACGAGACCTTGGGCACCACGCGCGACGACGCCGCCGGGGAGGCCTTCGACAAGGTGGGGAAACTGTTGGGGGTGGGCTACCCCGCCGGGCCGCAGATCGACCGCTTGGCACAACGCGGTGACCCGCACGCCGTCGAGTTCCCCCGCCCGATGCTCGAGGAGCCCGGCTTCGACTTCAGCTTCGCCGGGCTCAAGACCGCCGTTCTCTACCATTTGAGGAAACACCCCGACACCCCCGTCGAGGACCTGGCCGCCTCCTTCCAAGAGGCCGTCGTGGACGTGCTCTTAGGAAAGACCCTCAAGGCTGCTCAGGGGATTGGGGCTCGGAGGGTCGTCGTCGTCGGGGGGGTGGCGGCCAACTCCCGCCTGCGGGCGCGCTTTCAGCAAGAGTGTGCCACACAAGGCTACGAGCTGTACTTCCCCTCGTTGGAGCTTTGTACGGACAACGCGGCGATGATCGCCGCCGCAGCCTACGTCCGCTTCGCTCAGGGGCTGGAGACCCCCTCCCCGGAGGAGAGCTGGCGGCTCTCCCCCAAGCCGGGCCTTTCGCTTTGACCCCCTGTAATAACATGAATTGAGTTCATGTTTTAATTTCTCCCTGTGGAAAACTCTGTGGATAACCCTGTGGAAAACCTGTGGAAAACTCGAGGGGACCTGGGGAAAAGTCCTGTGGAAAATCCCCCGCCGGGGTTTTCCCCAGACGTTCTCCACAGCCGGGCGGGACTTTTCCCCAATCTCTCCACAGGGTTTTCCACACCCACTCTTCTCTGCCCTTCTGAAAAAAGTGGGGTTTTCCACAGGGAGGACGGCCCCCTACAACAACTACTACAGAGATATAAACATAAACAGCAGTTGTTGTAGATGAGAAGGCATTGCCCTTAGGGGATCCCGGGAGTACAATGCCTCTGCGATGGGGGACATCACGTTGGGGGAGATCCGAACGCTCTTAGCCCATCTGGGGCTGGAGCGGGAGTTCAAGGAGCAGGAGCCCTTGCTCTTCTGGCCGGAGGTGGCCGGACCGCAGATGAGCCGCCTCACGGAGGCCCTCCGCGTCCGCGAGGGGGTGCTCTACGTGGAAGCGGCCAACCACGTGGTGGCTCAACAGCTCCGCCTGATGCAGGATGTCTATCTCAAGAAGCTGAACGCCCTTTTGGGAGAGCCCGTAATCCGGGAGATCCGCTTTCGGGTGGGCAGCTCCTTCGCCGCTCGACGCGCCCCTAGAGCGCAAGAGATGGAGCGGGAGCAGCTCAGCCTCTTGGAGCGCGAACGGCTCGCGAAGCTCCTCGACGAGGTCGAGGACCCCAAGCTGCGAAGGGCCTTTGAGGGCTTCCTCCTCGCATCCCTTCGGCGGGATCAAGCTCGACGTGCCCAAGGGGGCCATCGCTGCCCCGTCTGCGGCGTCCACCACCACGAAGAGGACGAGACCTGCTATTACTGCCGCTTGGAGGGGCGGGCCTCTTCCCCGCCGTCGTCGCCCTCCGCACGGCCATGACGCGCGAGAAGCTCACGATCGGGTTCTTCACGGACACGTATCGCCCGCAGATCAACGGCGTGGCGACCCTACTGCCCATCCTGGAGCGCGTCCTGCATGAAGGGGGCCATGAAGTGTACGTCTTCGCCCCGGCGTACGAGACCCGCCGCGCTCGGCGGGAGGGAGAGACCATCTTTCGGTTCCCGGCGTTCCCCTTTTGGTACCACAAGGAGAGCCGGGTGACGATCCCCTACCACCGCGAGGCCCGTCGGGTCTTCCAACAATTGGACATCGTCCACAGCCACACGCCCTTCACCCTGGGGATGCTCGGGATCCGCGTCGCGCGACGCTACGGGATCCCCCATCTGCACACGTACCACACGCTCTTTACGGAGTATTTGCACTATCTGCCGCGGTA
>JALSGO010000055.1 GCA_026982655.1 Candidatus Bipolaricaulota bacterium | reverse complement strand
CCCCCAAGTGCCACCGGTCCCGAGCCCACGTCCGTTTCGCCCGAAACCGCTCGACCCGCTGCCCAATCACCGTCTCAATGCGTCGGCGCTTTTGGGTGAGCCACCGGCTCCACCTCCCCGGGTCCTGCGCGCGCCTCTTGGGAGGAGCCAGCAGCTCCAAGCCTCGTTCCCGCAGCTCTTGTTGCAGGTCCGGCGCCCCGTAATTGCGGTCCCCCAAGACCCAACCGATAGCCCCGGTCAATACTTCGGGAGCTACGGCCTTATCCGAACAGTTGGCCGGGGCCAGCACGACCTCGGTGATCACCCCCGGCCAGCTCACCCGCAGGTGCCAGCGGAACCCGTAGAAGGTCTGCTTGAGCAGCTCATCGTACCCAAAGGCCGCCTCCCCCACGAAGCGACGGCACCGCTTCGCCCGAGCGAATGGGCACACATACAGGGGAAAGCTGTCGACGATCGAGACCCGAGGATCGTAGGGAATCTGCCCGAGCAGATAGCGCCACAACCGTTCCTTAACCCGCAGCAGGCGGGCCGCCTGACGCACAAACTCGCTGCGGTGGACATCGGCCAACGCCGGGAAGAGGTCGATCCAGTGCCGACGGAAGTAGGTGTAGATTCCCTCATCGGTGTCGTAGCCCAGGAACTCGCCTACCAGCTCCAGCGTGAGGACCTCGCTATCGCTGAGGGTGGGCCGAGGGCCGCGACGCCTCCAGGGGGTGCGCCCACCGAAGAGGGTCTTGAGAGAGTCGTCGACCCAGACAAAGACGGTTATAATGAACTCCAGCAGAGACATGGTTCCCCTCCTTGGTCTCTTGAATTTCCGGATCAGGGTAGCGGGAACCATGTTTTTTCTTCCACCCTCAAAACTCGCACATGGGGTTAGCTAGTATCTCTCTGAGATTCCAGCACAACCTTCTCCCTCCTCCCGCGCCGCCAGCTCCGGGTAGGCAGAACGTTTGACGACCCCCGGGAGGGTCGAGTATCGTAGAGTTCCCTAAGGCACAAGTCGCATTGAGACCACACGAAGGGGGAAGAGGAGGGCCGATGGCCGGGGATCTTAAGCTTATCGCAGGGAACTCCAATCCCGAACTTGCCCAAGAGATCAGCAGCTGTCTCGGTGTCCCGCTCTGCGACGCGGAGGTGAGCCGCTTTCCCGACGGCGAGATCCACGTCCACATCAAGGAGACCGTCCGGGGAACGGACGTCTTCGTCATTCAGTCCACCTCGCCGCCCGTCAACGAGAACTACATGGAGCTCTTCCTCATCATCGACGCGCTGCGGCGGGCCTCCGCCCGGCGGATCACTGCGGTGGTCCCCTACTACGGCTACGCCCGCCAAGATCGAAAGTTCATCGGACGGGTGCCGATCAGCGCCAAGCTGATGGCCAACTTTTTGGAGACGGCGGGGGCCGACCGCGTGCTCACCCTGGATCTCCCTGCGGGCCAGATCCAGGGATTCTTCAACATCCCCGTGGACAACCTTCGGATCGACCCGATCTTCGCGGAGGTGATCGAGAGGGAGGGTCTGCTCAACGACACGGTGATCGTGGCCCCCGACGTGGGCGCGGCCAAGCGGGCCAGCGCGGTGGCCGAACGCCTCAGGCTCCCGTACGCCATCGTGGAGAAGGCCCGGGTGAGCGAACGGACGGGCGAGGTGGAGGCCCGCCACATCATCGGGGAGGTGCGGGACAAGCGGGCGATCATCGTGGACGACATCATCGCCACCGGGGGCACCGTGGTGGCCGCGGTCGAGCTGCTGTTGGAGTCGGGCGCCCGCGAGGTTTACGCCGCCTTCTCCCACGGGGTCTTCGCCGATCGGTGTCTGGAGCGCCTGGAGGGCTCGGCCCTCAAACGGGTCTTCGTGACGAACTCCATCCGCCCGCCCCAAAGCCCCAAGATCGTCCCCATCTCCGTGGGCAAGCTCTTCGCGGAGATCATCGAGCGGATCCACACCGAAAAATCCGTAAGCGAGCTCTTCCCGCACTACTAAAGCTGGCGAGGCGCACAGAAATTCGCTATCATTGAACATCCCCAGGATCTTCCTTTAAAGGAGCTTGGAATGGCGTACGAACTGCACGCACAGAGGCGCGAGAAGAGGAACCCGAGGGCTCTTCGCCGCAGCGGTCGAGTCCCGGCGGTGGTCTACGGCCCCGGGGTCCACGAGCTGCTCAGCCTCGACCGCAAGGAGCTCGAGAGGCTCTTCGCCAAGATCACCCACAGCTCGCGGATCACGCTCAAGCTCGACTCGGGCGAGGAGTACCACACCTTCATCAAAGAGATCCAGTTCCACCCCCTGACGGACGAGATCCTGCACGTGGACTTCTACCAGCCGCCCGCGGACCGGCCCGTGACCATGGAGGTGCCCATCCACATCCACGGGGAAGCCAAGGGGCGCAAGGCCGGGGGCGTGGTGGAGCAGATCCTCGAGACCGTCGAGGTGCGGGGCCCCATCGACGCGATCCCCGAGCTCATCGAGGTCGACCTCACGGAGCTGGACGTGGGACAGTCCGTCCACACCGGGGAGCTGCAGCTCCCGGAGGGCGTGGAGCTCCACACCTCCCCCGATTTGGTGGTGGTGACGGTGCTGGCGCCGCGCAAGGTGGAGGAGGTCGCCGTCGCCGAGGAAGCCGCGGTGGGCGAGGAGGTCCCCGCGGGAGAGGGTGCCCCTGCACCGGCGGCTGAGGGGGAAGCGAAAGAGGGCGAATCCGGGTCGGGCTCCTAAGCCTCCCTTACGCCTCGAAGCCTTCCCGGAGTGGTAGAGGATGCGGGTCCGCAGGGCGGCGGTGGGCTTGGGGAACCCCGGCCCCCGCTATGCGCGCACCCGCCACAACCTCGGCTTTCTCGCCGTCGATCGCTATCTAAAGAGTCGAAGCCCGGAGCCCCTGCCCTCCTCGACGGCGGAGGTCTATCGCGTCGGGGAGTTTCTGATCGTCAAGCCGCAGACGTACATGAACCGCAGCGGCTTGGCCGTCTTGGAGATCTCCCGGGTTTACCGCCTCTCCCCTCGGGATTTGCTGATCGTCTACGACGACGTGATGCTCCCCTTGGGGAGGCTGCGGGCCCGCGCCAAGGGCGGGGACGGGGGCCACCACGGGATGGCCTCCGTCATCGAGGCCTTCCACACCCCGGAGATCCCCCGCCTGCGCCTCGGGATCGGACGGGAGGACCTACCCCAAGACCTCACGGACTACGTGCTCGGCGAGTTCACCCCCGAAGAGGAGCGCGAGCTGGACGCCCTCTTGGATAAGGCCGCCCAAGCTATCGAGGTCTTCTTCGAGCGGGGCATCGAAGCGGTGATGAACGAGTTCAACGCGTCGTAGTCGGACGCGCTGGGCCTTCCGGTCAACGGGACCTACCGTCCCCTGTCTCCATTGACGGTGGAGGGCAGATCGTGCTAGAGTAGCTCTCAAAGAACACCGCCCCGGTAGGACCCTACCCTTCCTCTCCACGAAGGGAACGGGTAAGACCGGAGGGACGCAAGGGAGGTTGGACATGCAGAGACGCACTCAGGTCGCTGCATTGCTCGTAGGAGCGCTGTCGTTCCTGCTGACGCTGGCACCTCCGTCCCCCAACCTGCAGGCTTCGGCACAGCCCGAAGGCCAAGGGATTGAGGTGCTCCTGCCCCAGGTGCTCGCCCCGCTGCGCGAGCCCGCGTTCGTCCTCACCGACCCCTTCGGGGTCCCGCACATCTACGCCAAGAACCCCCACGACCTCTACGTGGTGACGGGGTACGTCCAGGCCCGCGATCGGCTCTTCCAGATGGACGTGCTGCGTCGACAGGCCAGCGGCACCCTCGCGGAGCTCTTGGGGCCCGCGGCCCTTCCCAGCGACGTGCAGCTGCGCACCCTGGGGATTCGACGCGCCGCCGAGGCCAGCCTGGAAGTCATCAGCCCCGAGGCCCTCGCCGAGGCCGAGGCCTTCGCTGCCGGCGTCAACGCCTTCATCGAGCAGGCCCAGGCCGCCGGGACGCTCCCCCCGGAGTACGGCGTTCTGGAGATCACCCGGGTGGAGCCCTGGACCCCCGTCGACTCCTTGGTGGTGGGCAAGGCGATCGCCTTCGACCAGTCCTTGGACATCGACGCGGCAGCCACGATCGCCTTCCTCTCGTACGTGACGGCCCTAAGCCAGGCGGGACTGGACGGGGCGACCTTCTTCTTCGAGGACCTCTGGCGGAGCGCGCCCGCGGAGTCCGCCGCCGTGATCCCCGACGCCCTGGGGGAGAGTGCCACGGCCCAGATGCTGAGCAAGGCCCTCGAGGGGCTTCGGGCCCGCGTAAGCCCCAAGGCCGCAGAGCTCCTCGAGCGATACGTCCGCCAAGTGGAAGAGATCCCCTTCTTCCGGCAAAAGCTCCTCGAGGAGCGCCCCGGGAGCAACTGGTTCGTCATCGGGGGGGAGCACACCGCAAGCGGCTTCCCCATCTTAGCGAACGACCCGCACCTTGCGCTCACCAACCCGCCCATCTGGTACGAGATGCACCAGGTCATCGAGGGCGAGCTCGACGTAGCGGGGGTCACCCTCCCCGGCGTGCCCTATGTGCTGTTAGGGCGCACCGAGCGGGTGGCCTGGGCTCCTACGACGAACCCCTTGGACGTCACGGACATGTTCAACGAGAAGATCGTGGTGGACGAGAACGGGCAGATCTTCACCGTCTTCCGGGGGGAGCTCGAGCCCGTCCGGGTGATCCCGCAGCAGTTTCGCGTCAACGTGATCGGCGACGGGGTGCCCGACAACGTCGTCCCCGCGCCGGACGACCCGCAGATCCCTAAGGCGACGCTCATCGTCCCCCGTCACGGGCCGATCGTCCAGCTCGATCTCGAGGCCGGGGAGGCCGTGAGCATCCAGTTCGTCGGCTTCTACCCCACCCGCGAGTGGGAGACCTTCCGCCTCTGGAACCGCGCTCAGACGATCGAGGACTTCCAAGAGGGGCTGAAATACTTTGACGTCGGGTCGTTCAACTGGAGCTACGCCGACGTGGACGGGAACATCGCCTACTTCACCAGCGGGAAGGTGCCGCTTCGGGAGGACTTAGAGCAGGGCTTCGTGGACCTGATCCCGCCCTTCTTCGTCCGGGACGGGACGGGGCAGCTCCAGCACCAGTGGGTGCCCAACCCCGAGCCGACGCCCGATCAGCCCTTCCCGTTTAAGACCCTGCCCATCGAGGAGATGCCCCGGGTGATCAACCCGCCCTCGGGGTTCATCGTGAACGCGAACAACGACCCCCTGGGGACCACGCTCGACAACAACCCGCTCAACCAGCTGCGGCCCACGGGCGGGATCTTCTATCTCAACTACACCTACGACCCCGGCTATCGCGCCCAGCGGCTCACGGAGTTGATCCGGACCCGGATCGAGAGAGGGGAGAAGTTCACCGCCCGGGACGCCATGGCGCTGCTGGCCGACACCACCGTGCTGGCGGCCCGCAAGCTTACGCCCTTCCTGCTCGGGGCGCTCGAGGCGGCCCGCTCCCCGCAGGCGCCCGATGCCTTGAGACAGTTCCTCCGCGACCCGCGCGTGCCCCGGCTCATAGACATCTTGAGCAAGTGGGACTACAGCACGCCCACGGGGCTCGCGGAGGGGTTTGACTTCGGCAAGCCGCCGGGGGTCCCGCCCACCCAAGAGCAGATCGACCACAGCATCGCCGCGACGGTCTTTCACCTGTGGCTCTCGCGGCTGATCGCCAACACCGTGGACGGGGTCCTGACCGCCATCTCGCCGCAGCTGCCCAAGCCGAACAACCACTACGCCGTCAAGGCGCTCATCCATCACTTGGAGAACTTCGAGGCGCTCGGCGGCGTGGGGGCCGCGGGCGTGCCGCTCTTCTCCGTGCCGGGGTTGGAGGGCGTCCCGCCCCCGATCGCGCGGGACATCGTCATCCTCAAGAGCCTACAGGAAGCGCTGGATCTGCTGGCGAGCGACGAGTTCACCGGCTCGCGCAACCTGAGGGACTACCGGTGGGGCCGGCTCCACCGCCTGCGGATCCCGCATATCGGGCAGTTCGGCGGGCCGTTCGACCTGCCGCCGGGGGCGGGGGAGAGCTTCGCCGTGGACGGCGGCTACCAGGTCGTGGACCGCTCCGACCCGAACGTGCGGGGGACGAAGCCCGCGGATTTCGGGTTCCGAGCCGGGCCATCGCGGCGCTTCGTGGCGGAGATGATCCCGGGCCTCACGCCCACCTTCCAAGCGCTCCCCGGAGGCCAAAGCGGCGTCCCTCAAGCCCGTCACTACGCGGACCAGTTGCCGCTGTGGCTCACCAACCAATTCCACCCGCTGCTCACCGACAAGGACGAGGTCTTCCGCACGGCGGAGAGCTGGCAGGACTTCTTCCCGCTCTACGCGCCGCCGCCGAGGCCGTAAAGGACGCGTTTCGGAACCGACGGATCCGTTTCCTCAACCCAACCGCGAAGAAGGGGGAGGAGCCCGTACCGCTCCTCCCTCTCCTTCATTTTTGGTTTTGTTCTTGTTCTGGTCGACAGGGGTCCGGACGCGCTCGAGACCTCCAACGTGACTCTCATACTATTCCCGGCCCTCCTCGCCGGGGTACGATTTCTCCCGTAAGGAGGCGGAGATGGGAAGGAACGGGCGAATCCTTGGGATCGTACTCGTCGTTGTCGCACTTGTCGTGTTGGGACCATGGGGGATAGGCGGGCTCTCCGGAGAGGGCCGCTTCCGGACCTGGGTGGTCGTGGTCGACGCCGGCCACGGAGGCCGCGACCCCGGAGCGATCGGCTACGGCGGCGTACGGGAGAAAGACGTCACCCTGGAGATCGCTCGACTGGTGCGCTTCCTCTCCTTGAGCGAACCGGCGATCGAGGTGAGACTGACCCGCTGGTCCGACACGACCCTTACCCTGAAGCAGCGCGTAGTGGTGGCCCAATCCGTAGGCGCCGATCTCTACATCAGCATCCATGCCAATGCCTACCTCGATCCGCAGGTGCGGGGGATTGAGACCTGGATCGCCAAAGGGGGGACGCCCCGCAGCCAAGCGCTGGCCCAACGCCTCCATCGAGGGCTGGTCTCCCAACTGCAAGGATGGGGAGCCGAGGACCGCGGCATAAAAACGCAACGGCTCTACCTGCGCTGGATGAAGATCCCCTCGGCCCTCGTAGAGGTGGGGTTTCTCACCAATCCCACCGAAGCTCAAAGGCTCCAAGCGGTATGGTATCAGCTTCACGTCGCCCAGGGGATTTGGGAAGGCCTCCGATCTTATACAGCGGAGCACTAAACCGAGAGCCTCAAGGGGTATAATACCTCGAGATGACGACGCTCCAGGGATACGGGCAAGCCCTTCGTCGGTGGCCGTTCGAGTTCTTCGCCTACATCGGAGAAGCGACGCTCCTCCTCGCAGAGGCCCTGCGCTGGCTCGCCTATCCGGGCACTTGGCGCTTCGGACGGATCGCCCTGCAGCTCGAGCGCATCGGCTGGGGGAGCTTTCCCGTGGTGGCCGCCATCTCCTTGACCATCGGGATGGCCGTCGCCTTCCAGACCGCCTACCAGATGCAGAAGTTCTCGTTCAGCACCCAGATCTACACCGCCAGCTTCTCCACGCTCATGATCTTCCGCGAGATCGGTCCCGTCTTGACGGCCCTGATCGTCGCGGGCCGGGCGGGGGCGGCCATCACGGCGGAGCTGGGCGCGATGAAGATCACCCAACAGATCGACGCGCTGCGGGCGATGGCCGCCAGCCCCGTGCGCGTGTTGGTCGTCCCCCGGCTTCTGGCCCTGGTGATCGGGCTGCCGCTGCTGACGGTCTTCGCCGACGTCCTCGGGGTCTTCGGGGGGTTCCTGGTGGGGGTCACTCAGCTGGGGATCGGCCCCCGGCTCTACGGGGAGATGGCCATCACCCTCTTGGCGTTCAAGGACGTCGGGACCGGCCTGCTGAAGGCCTTCGTCTTCGCGGTGATCATCGCCGTGATCAGCTGCCACCAGGGTTTCCGCACCGAGGGCGGCGCCGAAGGCGTGGGCCGCTCCACCACCTGGGCCGTGGTGATCACGTTCTTGTTGATCATCGCCGCGGACTCGTTCTTCACCGCGATCTTCTACTTTACGGGACAGTGAGCCATGACCCAAGAACCCCAAGGGGCCGTCATCGAGGTGCGGGACCTCCACAAGGCGCTAGGGGGCCGACCCGTGCTCCGGGGGGTGAACCTCCGCGTGAGAAGGGGGGAGATCTTCGTGGTGCTGGGCCGCAGCGGCGGGGGGAAGACGGTGTTGCTCAAGCACTTGGTGGGGCTGCTTCGGCCCGATCGGGGGGAGGTCTTTATCGAGGGGACGGAGATCACCCGCCTCCCGGAGCGGGCGCTCGACCGCGTGCGGCTCCGGATGGGGATGCTCTTCCAGGAGGGGGCCCTCTTCGACTCCCTCACGGTCTTCGAGAACGTGGCCTTCCCCCTGCGGGAGCACACCCGGCTGAGCTTTCGGGAGATCCGGCGGCGGGTGAGGGAGTGCCTGAAGATGGTGGGGCTCAGGAGCGAGGAGGTCGAGGGGCTCTACCCGGAGGCCCTCTCCGGCGGGATGAAGAAACGCGTGGCGCTGGCGCGGGCCTTGGCATTGCGCCCCCAGATCGTCCTGTACGACGAGCCGACCTCCGGGGTCGATCCCGCGATGGGTCGGGAGATCCACGGGCTCATCGCCCGGCTCTCCCGGGAGCTGGAGGTGACGTCCGTGGTGGTGACCCACGATTGGGAGAGCGCCTTCCCGATCGCGGATCGGGTGGCGCTGCTCGAGGGGGGCCGGATCGCGGCGGAGGGGCCTCCGGAAGAGTTCCAAGCGTCGGAGGACGCCGCGGTGCGCGCCTTTCTGCAGCGGGATTCTTAAGGGTGCGGGAGGGGAGGCGGAGACAGGCGGATGGCTTGGGAGCGGGAGCGGCGGGCGACCTGGAAGGTGGGGCTCTTCGTGGTGGTGGGGCTGGCGGTCGCTTCGGTCCTGATCCTGGCGTTGAGGGACTGGCGGCTGCTGCGCTCCGGCTACGAACTGAAGCTCCGGTTCGAGTCGGCGGGCGGGCTGCTCGTGGGCGCGCCCGTCAAGTACGCGGGCGTGGAGGTGGGCGAGGTCCTGGCGATCCGCTTCCTCCACGAGCCCGAGGAGGGGCGGCACGCGGAGGTGGTGGTCTGGCTCCCCAAGGA
The DNA here is from genome assembly GCA_026982655.1 of Candidatus Bipolaricaulota bacterium. Classification (GTDB taxonomy): domain Bacteria; phylum Bipolaricaulota; class Bipolaricaulia; order RBG-16-55-9; family RBG-16-55-9; genus JALUUA01. Next base: position 7,129 of record JALSGO010000055.1, on the reverse strand, counting down.
TCTCACCATCCGCAGCGACGACGAGGTCTGGATCGGCATGTTGGGCCTGCTGGGGGAGAAGTACGTCGAGATCCTGCCGGGGCCGGGGCGGGGCCGGGTGCTACAGCCGGGGGAGACGATGATCGGCGCGGGGGCGATCTCGGAGCTTACGCTCGCCCGGCAGGCGAGCGAGACCCTCGCCCGAGCGCAACGCGCCCTGGAGACGGCCCAAAGCGTCCTCAACGACGTCGAACTCCTTCAGAGGCTGCAGGAGACCGCCGAGCAGGCCGCCCGCCTGGCCGAGCGGGCCGAGGAGACGACTCGACGAGCGGAGGAGCTTCTGGACACCTGGCAGGCCGTCGGCGAGGAGGTCCAAACGACCCTGCAGCGGGTGCGCGAGTGGGGGATCCGGGTCCTCGTGCTCGGGGGGCTGGGGATAGGGGCTTTGCTCCTCTTGGGAGCGATGCTATAGGGGTAAGGGCGCTTTCTCGCCGCCCTTACCCCTTTGTTCTCGCCCACAAGCGTCAGAGCTGTGTGGCTCCCAGCCGTTCGAGCTTCTCGGTGAGGATTCCATCCAAGAGGTCGAGGTTCTCCACGAGGAAGCGCTGCAGCAGGGCGTTGGTGGCCCACCCGGCCCACTCGCGCGTAAGGGCCGAAGGCCACGGCCCCCTTCCCTCGATGCGGATTCGCCAGCGGGGCTCCCGCTCCCGGAGCTCCCGGAGCTTCTCCTCGAGGACCTCGAAGTCGGCCTCGATGCGCACGTCCCAGTCCCACGGCCCCAGCCACTCCCGGATGCGCTCCTGGAGCGCTCCCATCTGCTCCCCGAATCGCTCCATGCGCTCCTCCAGCGCCTCCCAGAAGGCGCGGTCCGGTTCAGGTCCAAGCCCGAGGCACGGTCGACCTCCCATAGGGATCTCGACGTCCCCTTTCTTGGGCAGCGGGAACGGGTGCGGTTGCAGGCAAGGGGAAATCCACAGGTGGACTTCCCCTTCGTCCTCTTCCTGCGCCTTGGGGACGGCGAAGTGCTCTAAGAGGAACTCTTGAAGGATCTCGCCCTGCTTGAGGGTGAGGATCTCCTTCAGGCGGTCCACGGAGGCCTGGAGGGCGTCGCGGAAGTCCTTCCGGGCCGCTTCGATCTTCTCCTCATAGGGGCGGAGCGCCTCTCCCAGCGTCTGCCCGTTGTCCGGCCCCGCATAGCTCAGCAGGAAATCCCGAAGCTCGAGCTGGGCCTTCCCGATCGCCTCGCGCTTCGCCTTGAGGTCTCCCACCAGCGCTTGGATCTGCACAAGCTGCTCTCGGGTGAGGCCCATCTCGGCGAGCAGCCTCAACACAGCGATCTCCCGGCGGAGCCTCTCCCGGTCCTCCTTCTGGGGGACCCGAGGCTGGGGCTGCGCCTGCATCGGCACGGGGGATGGCGGTTGCGCCGGAGGCGGGGACTGCAGCGACAGCGGGGTCTCCTCGGAGTCCGGTTGGATGAGCGGATCCGTCGTCTCCGGCGGGGTCTGCGCCTGCGTCGGGGGTTCCGGGGGCTCGCCGATGCCCAGCTGCGAGACGGCCAGGGCGAGCCCCGCGCTCACGAGCCCCAGGGTAAGGAGCAACGCCCATCTCTTCTTATTGGTCATGCCCGATCCCTCCCTGGACTGGACTTGGACCTGGACCTAGACGGGGTCCCATCCACGGCACTGGGATTATAGGCTCGTCGGGAGGGGTTCGTATACGGTACGGGAGGAGAGAGGGCGATCAGCGCCCGATCCAGATGGGATTGGTCAAAGCCCGATAGCGCCGCTCGGCGTCCACGAGGCGCACCACGTACCCGTCGCCCTCTTGAGGGGTCTCGGGATCGTCCCAGGCGATTTGTTCCTCGTGGCCGCTCAGCTCGAAGGCGGCGACCCGCCGCCCGCTGCGGACGATCTCGGCCCGGAGGCCGTCTAAGGGGGAGATGCTCTCGATCCTTATCTCGAGGCGGACGCCCTCGGAGCCGGAGTCGGAGTCGGAGAGCGTGAGGGTGTCCCCGGGGATCGCGCGTCCGTTAGCCGTTACATAGACCAAGGGACCGTAGGTGGCAAAGGCACGTCCCGCCTTCAGGGACTCGAGGAAGCGCTCGGCGGTCAGCTCCCCCTCGACGTGGACGTACGTGCGGGGGGTGCCATAGCGGATGGCGAGATCCTTCCAGTCGTGGTCGTCGGAGACGCCGACGGCGACGTAGCGCTGTCCCTCGTTCCAGAGGCGGAAGAGGCGCTCTACGGTGTAGAAATCCCCGTCGTCGAAGGGGCCGTTCAGCGCCTCGACGACGTCGAAGGAGGGGTCGTAGGCCGGGTCGTTTTGGGCGAAGAAGTAGCCCACCCCCGGGTCGAGGGGGTGATTGACTTGGATGATCAGGGCTCCGGCGGCGCGGGCCTCCGCGAAGTACTCTGGAGGGAGCTTCGTGGGGGTGTACTCTACGAGCGCGCCCGGCTCCAGGGAGTAGGGGTTGAAGTGGCCCCACTTGAGCGTGGTGACCTCCTCGCTCAGCACGTAGGGCAGTTTCCGCGCCTCGGCGGTCTGGGCGAAGAGCCTATGCCCCTCCACGGAGTTGTGGTCGCTGAGGAACATCACATCGAGGTCGGCCGCCCGCTGGACGGCCACCAGCTGATCGACGGGCGTTGAACCGTGGTCGCGGATGCCGAAATCCCGCTCCATCGCGGGGGCGCTAGCCTCCGAGTGGGCGTGGAGGTCCACGCCGTAGTACCCCTCCCGGCGCGGGTTGAAGCGTTTCTCCAGCTCTACAGAAAGCTCCCTAGGCGTCTCGGACCCGGGGTCCACCACGAGGTCGAGGCGCAGGGGCTCCATGGTGAACCCCGCCCCTTGGGAGACGTACAGCGAGTACTCCCCCGGCGACAGCGAAAGGCGGGCCTCGCCCGGCGTGTGCACGTCGGTGTACTCGACGCCCACGAGTTCTCCCCCGCGGAAGACCTCGATCAAGGCGTCGGCGGGCTCCCCGCCCCGAGCAACGCGCAGCACGACGGATACCTCCTCCGACTCCGGGGGCTGAGCCCACGCGATCTTAGGCGTTTCCCACAGCCCCTCGGGCTCGAGGAAGCCCACGGCGGCGAGCAAGCCCGCGATCGTCGCCCCGAGGAGCGCCGCTGCCGCGACGGCTCGGGCTCTCCGGCTTAGCACGGGTACGCGTTTTGCATCATCCATGGCCCACAGACACCGCTTCCCTCTCCCCCTCCGGGGTGGCTTCCAACTCCGACTCCGACTCGGACTCGGAGGGGGAGAAGAACTCGAAGCGCTCCGTGGCGGGCCGTCGGCCACGCGGGAGCTCGACGATCTGGAGCTTCTTGGGCCGGAAGCGCTCCTTGAAGACCTCCACGGCGGCCTCGGGGATCGCCTTCTCCCCGCAGGTGTAGACGTCCAAGCTGAAGTAGCGCTCCTCGGGCCAGGTGTGCACCGCGATGTGCGACTCGGCGATGACGGCCACGCCGCTCGCCCCGTACGGCGAGAAGGGGTGGACCACCAGCTCCACCAGGGTGGCCCGGCTGCGGGAGACGGCCTCCCGCAGCGCCTCCTCGACCTCGGCGGCGGAGCCGATCGCCTCGCTACACTCCCACGCGTCCACGATGAGATGCCGACCCAGCGTCTGCATTGTCACCTCCTTGTGCTCCTCTTGGGGATTTTCGGGGTTTTCGGGTCACGTCGTCGCCAACTCCGGATCCTCAAAGGAGCCCGCAAACGGCTCGTTGGGGTACGCCTTGGGCTCGACGAGCTCCAACCGGAAGAGCGTCGAGCGATACCAAATCGCTTGGGGGGCGGCTTCCACCGCGAGCCACCGCCGCGCCCGCATCTCCCCCCAGTAGGGCCAGTTCACGTACTCGTTGAAGCGGTCCAGACAGTCCGTGATGACCGCGCCCTGCTCTACCACCCACCTCTGCAGCCGGTGCCACTTCGCCAAGGAGGCCTCGTGGCGGGTGAGCCCGAAGTACCCGGCGCTCCCGATGCCCGCAAGGCCGCTCAGGCCCCGCCCCAAAAAGAGCCGACAGCCGTCGTAGCTCTCCACGGGGTCCGTGGTGAAGGTGTCGAACGCCTTCAGGAGGTCTGGGGGGAGGGGGTCGCGCAGGTCGTGCTCCCGGACCTCGAGGGCGAGCTCCAAGCGCCGGGCCGTCTCGCGGATGAAGCCCACCAGGTCCGGGTCGACCTCGAGGACGGTAATCGTTCGCGCCGTCCCCAGCAGGGCCGCGGCGAGGCCGACCAAATCGTCATCCCCCAGCACCAGGAGGCGCTTGCCGTCGAGGTCCCCGCGGCGGCGCAGGAGGGCCACCCGCGCCACCGTCGTCTCCGGGGTCACGTACCCCTGGTCGAAGTCCTGACGGGGGGCGGGCCGATCGCGGCTGATCTCTTGAAATCTCTCCAACAGCTCGCGGTAGGGGGCTTCCTCGAGGGAGACGCCGCGGCCCCGACAGCGGGAACAGCGGCTCTCTACGGGAGGAGCCCAGCCCTGGGCTTCGATGAGCTGCTTTCCCGAGGGGGTGAGGCTTACGCGGTCGCCCCGGCGCTCGAGGAGGCCGTCGCGCTGGAGTTCTTCCAACAGCGGGGGGAGAGCGGCGAGCGGGACGTCGCAGAGGCCCACCAGGTCCCAAAGGCTCTCCGCCTGCAGGAGGCCCACCAGGACCCGCTCCAGATCTCGCTCTGTGATCGGCACCGGCGTCTTCTGTCGGACTCGCTCATAGAGGTCGGCGTGCGCCAACTCCCCCTCCTCTTGGACCTCCGTCGTCTTCCGACGTCAAGGCCCTGCGCTGAACCGCGCCGGGAGATCATATCCGAACGGCTAACAGGGGATCCACGAGGACGAACGAGCTTGGGAACCCCCCGCCAAGGGCCTCGATTGTAACTCGACGCTTCGGCCCTGTCAAGCGCCGAGACCGCCCCACAAATCCGGCGAGAACATCACACGTTGCTTGCGAGAATTCGCAGACTACTTCTTCTTCGCTTCCCGGCGGATGAACTCGACGATCTCCTCCGTGGAGGCCCCGGGGCCGAAGATCTCGCGCACTCCCATCTCCTTGAGCTTCTGTTTGTCGTCGTCCGGGATGATCCCGCCCCCGATGAGGAGCACGTCCTCCATCCCGTACTCCTTCATCAGCTCTAAGATGCGGGGGAAGATCGTCATGTGCGCGCCCGAGAGGATGGAGACCCCGATCACGTCCACGTCCTCTTGTAAGGCGGCGCGCACGACCTGCTCGGGCGTGTTGTGCAGCCCCGTGTAGATCACTTCCATCCCGGCGTCCCTCAACGCGCGGGCGATGACCTTTACGCCCCGGTCGTGGCCATCGAGCCCCGCCTTGGCCATCAGCACCCGGATCCGCCTCGTCGGGGCCCTCTCCTCGGAGGATCGCTCCGATAGGGGAGTTTTCGTGCTCATTTAGATCATCGCCGGCTCGCGGTAGCTCCCGTGGACGTCGCGGAAGACGCCCATGATCTCGCCGACGCTCGCATAGGCCTTTACGGCCTCCAGGATGTAGGGCATCGCGTTCTCGCCCTTCTCCAGCGCGCCCTTGAGCGCCCGGAGGCACTCCTCCACCTTCGCGTTGTCCCGCTCCTCTTTGACTTTCTTGAGGCGGGCGACCTGGCGCTTCTCCACCTCGGGGTCGATGCGCAAGATATTGGGCTTGCGGTCCTCTTCGATGACGTACCGGTTGACGCCCACGATCACCTGCTCGCCGGAGTCGACTTGCTTCTGGTAGGTGTACGCGGCGTCGGCGATCTCCTTCTGGAAGAAGCCGTCCTCGATCCCGCGCAGCACCCCCCGGAGCATCGAGCCGTCGCCCATCTCCTCGATCTTGTGGATGTACTCTAGTGCTTGTTCTTCTACCCGGTTCGTGAGGGCTTCCACGAAGTAGCTTCCGCCCAAGGGGTCGATCACGTCGGCGGCGCCCGACTCATAGGCGATGATCTGCTGGGTCCGCAGCGCGATGCGCACCGCCTCCTCCGTGGGCAGCGCCAGGGCTTCGTCGTAGGAGTTGGTGTGCAGGGACTGGGTCCCGCCCAGGACGGCGGCCAGGGCTTGGAGGGTGACCCGGACGATGTTGTTTAAGGGCTGCTGCTCGGTCAAAGAGCACCCCGCGGTCTGGGTGTGGAACTTGAGCATCCAGCTCCGGGGGTTTTTCGCGCCGTAGCGCTCGCGCATCACCCGCGCCCAGATCCGCCGGGCCGCCCGGAACTTCGCGATCTCCTCGAAGAAGGAGTTATGGGAGTTGAAGAAGAACGAGAGCTGCGGGGCCAGCGCGTCGACGTCGATCCCCCGCTCCAAGGCCGCCTCCACGTAGGCCATCCCGTCGGCCAGCGTGAAGGCCAGCTCTTGGACGGCGGTGGAGCCCGCCTCGCGGATGTGGTAGCCCGAGATGCTGATCAGGTTGAACTTCGGCGTCTCCCGGATCCCGAACTCGAAGAGGTCCACGATCAAGTCCACGGAGGGCTTCGGGGGGATGACCCACTCCTTCTGGGCGATGAACTCCTTGAGCATGTCGTTCTGGATCGTACCCCGGATCTTCTCCCGGGGGACGCCCTGTTGATCGGCGATGGCGATGTACATCGCGTAGATCACGGGCGCGCTGGGGTTGATGGTGAAGCTGGTGCTCACCTCGTCGAGGGGGATCCCGTCAAACAAGATCTCGAAGTCGCGGAGGGTGTCCACGGCCACGCCCTCGACGCCCACCTCCCCCTGAGCCAAGGGGTGGTCGCTGTCGAGGCCCATAAGCGTGGGCATATCAAACGCCGTGGAGAGGCCCGTTTGGCCCTCCTTGAGCAGATACTTAAAGCGTTGGTTGGTCTCCTCCGCGGTGCCGAAGCCCGCGAACTGGCGCATGGTCCACAACCGCCCCCGGTACATCGTGGGGTAGACCCCTCGGGTGAAGGGGTACTCCCCCGGGTACCCAAGATCCCGCTCGTAGTCGAGGTCTTCAATGTCCTCGGGGGTGTAGAGGCGGTGGACCTCCTCGTTGGAGACGGTGACGAAGCGCTCCTTGCGCTCGGGGTGCTTCTCGAGAAAGGGTTTTAGCGTCTCTTCTTCCCAGCGTTCCTTTTCCGTACGGGTTCGGGCGACGGACTTGGCCATGGGCATCCCTCCTCTGCCGGTGGGCTCATTATACGCGGCTATCCCACCGGTGCCAAG
>JALSGO010000054.1 GCA_026982655.1 Candidatus Bipolaricaulota bacterium | reverse complement strand
GAAAGGGTTTTAGCGTCTCTTCTTCCCAGCGTTCCTTTTCCGTACGGGTTCGGGCGACGGACTTGGCCATGGGCATCCCTCCTCTGCCGGTGGGCTCATTATACGCGGCTATCCCACCGGTGCCAAGGTTGCATACAACGCTCTGCTCGCCCTATCATGCCCTTGTGGATCGGGTTCGATCGGTCAACGGTGTGCCGATTCGACTCTCCAGCGAGCGCTGGAAGCACATCGTCGAGAACCATAACGATCTGGCAGGGTACTACGACCAAGTGCTGGCGACCGTCGAGAAGCCGGATCTGATCGTGCAAGGTTATAGGGGTGCGCTGATTGCACTCAAGGGCGTGGCTAAAGGGAGGTATCTGGCCGTCGTCTACAAAGAGCTCAGCCCAAAGGATGGATTCATCCTGTCGGCGTACTTTACGCGCCGTCCGGACAAGAGCAAGAAGGTATGGCCCAAGTAGCGCTGAAGAAGTGGATTGAACAGCTGGTAGCTCAGGCACCGGCCTTGGTGGACTGGCCCAAGTACCCCGTATGGGTGGACTACGACGCCGAGGCGGATGTGCTCTACCTCAGCTTTGAGCGCCCCCAGGACGCCACGGATAGCCGCATGCTGGACAACGGGGTCTTGCTGCGCTACCGCGGGCGGAAGCTGGTAGGCATTACGATCTTCGATGCCTCTAAGCCCCGGTGATCCTGTCTCCCCTAAGCCCCTTGACGGACTTAGGAAGAAGGGCTATAGTGAAATCGCCGGACGGCAAGGGGGCCCATAGCTCAGCGGTTAGAGCAGCCGGCTCATAACCGGTTGGTCCCAGGTTCGAATCCTGGTGGGCCCACCCTTCTTTCATACCATCATGGAGAAGCTGCTCATCTACTTCGACGGCGCCTCACAGGGCAACCCCGGGGATGCGGCCATCGGCGTCGTCCTCACCGACGGCAAGGGGAACGTCATCGAGGAGATCTCGAAGTACATCGGGAGGGCCACCAACAACGTCGCCGAATATCGGGCTCTCATCGAAGCCGCCCAAGCGGCCCTCGAGTACATGCCCCAGAAGGCGATCTTCCTTACGGACTCCCAGCTGGTGGCCAACCAGATCAACGGCATCTACCGCGTGAGGCAGCCCCACCTCGACCTCCTCAACCGCGAGGCGGAGGACTTGCTAAAGAGGATCCCCCAGTGGCAGGTGCGCTACATCGAGCGGACCGCCAACTGGCAGGCCCACCGCCTGGCGCAGAAGGCCCTGCTCGACCGCGAGGTCGAAGCGGAATCCGGGCGCATCAAGCCCCGCAAGACCTTACTGGACCGACTGCTCAGCATCGCAGAGAAACTGGATGAGGCCGACCAGCGCCGGCTCCTGCAATATGCCCACCGCCTGGCCCAAGAGGCCCACGGGCGGGAGGAAGACTGACGACGTTCCCGCGTCTGCACACCGTTAGGCCCCCTTGCCTCTGGACCTTACCCCCAGGCTTGCTTTAATGTATCACTCATGATACATTAAAGGGAGCTCATGCCCACGATCGCTGCGGAGGAGGGATATCGCTTCGTCATCCGCACGCGGGAGAGTCCGGTAGAGCCGCTCCATGTACACGTCATCTGTTCGGATGGGACAGAGTTCCGCATCAACTTGCAGGATGGAAGCTTTCTAGATCCCGTTCCCAGAGGCCGGGTCCGCAGGGTAAGACGGCTCTATCGCAAACACCTCGAGGCGCTCCGAGAGGCTTGGGAGCAATACCACCCCATGCGCAGGATAAGAAGGTGAAGACGAGATGAAGGCACGGATTGTGACCATCGAGCTGCCCCAGGCAGCTCGGATGATGACGCGGGTTGAAGTGGATAAACAGCACCGGCAGCTCCGGGTGAGATTTGCCGACGGACGGGTGGCGACCGTACCCGTGGAAGAGATCGAAAAGGCCGGTCAACCCGTCCGGCTGGACCTTGACCGGGTAGAGCTTCCCGATCCCTACGTGATTCTGATCGCCAACGCCGAGGGAGACCTAGAGGAGGTTCCCTGGGACTTCGTCCGCCATTACTGCGACGCAGAATTTACCGAAGCCGAACGAGAAAAGGATGAAGCCTCTCGGCAGACATTAGGACGGCGATTGCGCCGTTTGCGGGAGGAAGCCGGGCTTACCCAAGCCGAGCTGGCTCAGCGAGCCGGGGTGGGGCGGGTCACCGTGGCGCGCATCGAGAACGGTCGAATGTATGCCCGCACCGAGACCCTGCGCCGCTTAGCCCGGGCACTGGGGATTTCCCTCGTGGACCTGCTTGCGCCGGAGCCGGAACCCGACTCCGACGAGTCGTAGGTGGGATCTGCAGGATCGCTGGCAGGCGCACGCAAGGCTCAGCTCAACTTTAGAGATCCCCCCGATACAACCAAGCGATCCCCCCGCTGAGCGCTTCGTATAGCACATTCCGAAGCCCGGCCCCCTCCAGGGACCCCACGATCTCTTGAGGGGTGGGGAACGCTTGGATCGTGCGGCATAGGTACTCATACGCCGGGCGATCCCCCGTAAGCCAGCCGCCCACGCGCGGGACGACCTCGTTGAGATAGAAGCGATACGGCGCGCGCACCCAGCGCCGCTGGGGCAGGGAGAACTCCAGCACCAAGAGTCTGCCGCCGGGGCGCAGCCGCTCGACCATCTCCTCAAGCCCCCGCCCCCGATCAGGAAGGTTGCGCAGCCCGAAGGCGATCGTCACGATGTCAAACGCCCCGGAAGCGAAGGGCATCTGCAGGGCGTCCCCCTCCACCAAAACGGCCTCTATCTGCAAGCGATGGAGCTTCTCCCGGCAGACGGCGAGCATCCCCCCCGCAAGGTCGAGTCCCCACAGCGACAGCGCGGGCTCCCGGCGGTGGAACTCGATGAGGAGATCCCCGGTGCCCGTGCCCACGTCGAGAAGGCGCTCGCCGGGGCGGGGCTTCGCGAGTCGGACGAGCCGCCTGCGCCAGGAGCGGTCGAGCGTCCCGCTCAACACCCGATTCGCGAGGTCGTAGCGCCCCGCGATCCGGGAGAACATCCGCGGGATCTCGCCCGTGCCCATCAGGATCGAGCTAAGAGCCTTTCCGCACGATCCCCGTGATCTCGACGTCCACTTCCTCGACGTCGAGCCCCGCGAGCTCCTTCACGCGGCGGCGCACGGTTTCGATCGTCCTCTCCGCCGCCTTGTGGATGGGGATTCCGTACTCCGCCACCAGCGAGAGCTTCACTTTGAGGTGCTTCCCCTCTGCCGAGAGCTCTGGCGATTCCAAGGGGGGCCTTCCCGTGTGCGCTTCCTGTTCTGCCCCTTCCCCCTGAGGGCGTGCCGAGGAAGGCGGAGGACCCGCTGCTTCCTCGGTGCCGGCGGGGGGGACCCGTAGGATCTGGACGGCGCTGTGGTGGGATCGACCGATCGGGCCTAACAGCCCGCTGCTCCCCCTAACCCGATCCGGAGGATGAAGCCCCTCCTCCTCCATCTCGAGCAGCGCTCCGTAGACGATCCTCTCCAGCGCCCGCTCGGAGATAAAAAGCTGCCCCAGCTCCCCGGGCACTTCCTCTACGTTCGCTCGCTCCGGCATCTTCGGCCTCCCTGTCCTCCATCTCTGCACTCCGGTCGCTTGGCTCGGCTCGACTCGACTCGCACGCGATTCGTCCGGCGCATTACTTCGCACGTTGAGCCAATCGAATCGTGAACTCCCGCAGTCGTCTCGCTCTCTCCCCGAACGGCTCCAAGCCGCTCAGCGCCAAGTCCGTCTGCTCTTGGATCAGCCTCTGGGCCGCCTCTTGGCTTACGAAACGGGATACGTCGGCCTTCCCGCCCTCGCCCCAGTCCAGGAGGTCGTCCACCAGTTGGTACGTCCTCCCTAAGCGCTCGCCGAACTCCCGGAGCTTCTCGAGTTCGAGAACGGGCATCCCGCCGAGCCGGGCGCCCGCCTCGAGGGACGCGCGGAGGAGCGCGGCGGTCTTGCGGGCGTGCACTTCCTGCCATCCGTCGGCGTCCACGCCCGAAAGGTCGAGATATTGCCCCCCTGTGAGGCCCCGCTCCCCTAACACTCGAGCGAAGAGCTGCAACACCGGGAGCGTCCGCTCCGGTCCCGAGATCTCGGCTTGTTCATCGGAAATCAGCTCGAACCCCAACGGGAGGAGGGTATCGCCGACCAAGATGGCGATGGCCTCCCCGAACTGCACGTGGACCGTGGGCCTCCCTCGGCGCTCGGCGTCGTCGTCCATGGCGGGGAGATCGTCGTGCACCAGCGAGTAGGCGTGGAAACATTCCACGGCCGCAGCGGTGGGGAGGACGCTCTTAGGGTCCGCGCCGGCCAGCTCCGCTCCTTCCATCACCAGGAGTGCTCGGACCCGCTTCCCGCCCTCCAGAGCATACGCGATGGCCTCTTGTAGCTCGCCCACGAGGGGATCATAGCGGCGGGCCAGCACCTCGTCCAGATAGGCCTCTACCCACGCTCGGCGCCTCGAGAGTTCCTCTGCTAGATCCATCTCTCCGGAGTATACGGGAGCGCTCCGGAGGCGACAACCACACGTTCGGACGCGTGCCCAGTTTTAGATCCCCCCCTCACAAGACTCCGACGAGAAGGTCTGTGGAGTTCGCAGATCCTCCCATGTCAAACCTGCAAAGCTTATGCTTACCAGGACATAAGCCGGATCATCGCCCGGTGGATCCCACCCTCCGTCGTCAAAACCGCAGCGAGATCCCTGCCCCGTAGACGGGCTGTACGAAGCGCTCCTTCAGGGGAACGTACAGCCCTGCTTCGTTCCAGAACCTTAGCAATCCCGTTGTCGTTAAGGGGAAGCTCCAGCGCACCCCGGCCCCCAGCTGGGGTACGAAGCCGTCGAGCACGTCGAAGAGAAAGAGGGCCTGCAGGGAGAAGGCCAACTGCGGCGAGAGGGGCCACCGCAGGCCCGTCTCCAGGTCCCACGTCCCGGAGAGGAAGTAGGCTCCGCCTGTCCATATGCCGAGGGAGCGGGTGAGCAAAATCTCAGCTTCCAGACCGAAGCCGGGGACGAAGACGTCGGGTTCGCCGAGGAAAGAACCGCTTACGGCGAGGGAAGTCGCTCCCCAGGCCGTCGGGATCGGGAGGAGAGCGGAGGAGAACAGGACGACGAGCGCAGAGCTTAAGAGCTTATCCGCCCTCATTTAGGGGCTTCTGACAAAACCCGAAGGCCAGGGGTAGTCTGCGGGGCAGAGGTCCCCCTTAGCGTTGTCGAAGATCTCGTTTCCGCGCCCGCGAACCTCCCCCTGAAAGGGATTGCGAACCCTCTCCCAACAGGGTTCCAGGAACAACTTGATCCCATACCTTCCATTAGCGAAGATGCGGGTGTCATTCACTTCCAGCAGACGAGTACCACTCCCGACATTGATCCCGTCATATTTGTTGTAAGCGATCTCTGAGCTCTGGATGGCAATCCACGGCTCTCCATCGGTCGTGACGCCTGAGCCGCCATTATAAATTACTTGACTCCCTAGAATGATCGTCCTTCCTTGGCCCGAGATGGATATTCCGGAGAATTCATTGCCGGAGACCAAGGCGCCCTGGAGGAGGACTTCCCCTTCGCCGGAATGGAGGATCTCTATCCCGGTGGAAGCTCCTTGGACGGTCACTTGCTCCAGGATGGCCTGGGCTCCCTCTCTGAGCAAGGTGATGGTA
>JALSGO010000053.1 GCA_026982655.1 Candidatus Bipolaricaulota bacterium | reverse complement strand
GCTCCTTCGGGATCTGCCGCGGCACGAACGGGGTGGACCGCTTGGTGGCCCACGACGACGGCAGCGACATCGACGCCCTCGCCGAGGACGACACGATCGTCGGACGCGGCGGCCCGGACTGCATCGACGCCGGGGACGGCGACGATCTCGTCATTGGCTACGGCGGGGATGACCTCATCGCTGGCGACGACGGGAACGACCAGATCGACGGAAACGACGGGAACGACTTCATCGCGGGCCAAGAAGGCGATGACGTGCTCTCCGGGGATAACGGGAACGACGTCATCTCCGGCGGCGAGGGGAACGACGTCATCTACGGGGGCTGGGGGGACGACAACCTCGGACGCTTCGAGATCTGCTTGGGGACCCGGATGCGGATCTGGGGGCTCCAGGGAGGACCGGGGGATGACCTCATCCGCGGCGGTCCCGGGAGGGATCTGATCGGCGACGAGGACGGCAGCCTCACCTGCGATCCCGGCGAGGAGCCCGGGAACGACCGGATCTTCGGGGGGGACGACGATGCCGACACCCTCATCCCGCTTCCCGACGCCCCCGGGGACACGTTCCTCTGCGGCGGCGACGGCGACGACCTGGTGGACGGCGGCAGCGATAACGACGTCCTCTCCGACGGCTGGGGGAAGGATCGCCTCTTCGGAGGAGAGGGCCACGACACCCTCGTGCTGGTGGGCGACGACGACTCCGACATCGTCGACGCCGGGCCCGGGAACGACACCATAGTGCTCGACTTCAAGGGCGGTCCGGACGTCGTGGACTGCGGCCCGGGAGACGACACCGTCTACCGCAACGGAAACGACGAGGCCCAACTCAGCAACTGCGAGACGATCTGGCCCTAACCCCGGCCCTTACAGCAGGGATTTCGGCGACCCGACGAGACGAGACGGGAGGCCCGCGGCTTCCCCGCCGCGGGCCTTTTGCATGACGGAGACGAGATGACGGAACGGACCAACTTCACGATGCGCTTCGTCTGCCGCCGAGGGGGGCGGAGGCGAGGGTCGATTGCCGCTCCCGGGCTCGGGCTTGGAAGCCTGCTGCTGTTGATGCTCTGGAGCCTAGGGCCCCTTACGGGGTGGGGGCAGGTCCCGGATCTCGCTCCGGAGACCGCCGAGGTGCGGGAGGTCCGACTGGAAGTAGCGCTCGGCTTCTCGGCGCAGGCGGCCGCCCCGGAGCTCTCCGTGACCCTCTCGGCCCAACGGGGAGAAGCGGAGGGGTATCGCTTCGAAGGACATCTGCGGATCGTTCGTTCCCTGTCCCCGGAGCAGACGGCCTCGTGGAGGATTGCCCTGACCGAGCGCCTTCGGTGGAGAGACAACGCGTGGGAAGCGGAGGCCCTCTGGGATCCGAAGGGCTCTTCCCTCGCGTTCGAGGTGCAAATGCAGTCGGCGTTCGGTCGGTTTATCGGGGGGCTCCGTTGGGACTCCTGGGGGGCCCTCTCGTTGGGGGTCCAAGGGCAAGGGGATCTCGCGATCTGGGGGATCCCCCTCCGTTATCGCTGGGGACGGGTCGAGATGCGTTGGGAGTGGGGGGAGGCCCCTGCGCGGGATCCCCGGCCTCGGCTGCGGGTGCAGGGGGTGGAGCTCTCATGGGAGCCCGGTCCCGGGTCCGAGCGCTCCGGGAGGCTCAGCGTCCGCTACGACGAATCCCAGCCCCTTCCCCTCGAGGTGGAGATCCGGGGGCGGACCCCGGGAGGGGGCCTCGAGGGGCGCCTGCAGCTCCGTCTCGTCCGGGGGGAGTGGCGGGAGCTGGAGGCGAGCTTCGTGCGGGATCCGCTGGCCGGGGGGCTGCTCTTCGGTTCCGACGAGGGGTGGCGCAGGGCCTGGGTGAGCGGGAGGGGGGAGCTGCCCTTGGCCCTGGAGCCGGGACGCGGGGAGGAAGTTTCGTCCCCGTTTGCTCGGCAAAGGGCGGAGGTATGGGGCCGGCTCGCGGTGGGGCCGGACGGATGGCAGGGGACGGAGGTGGGAGGGCGCTGGGAAGACCTGCTGCGAGGGGGCATGGAGGGGCTCCTCCGGCTGGCAGCTCCTCAGGGCTGGGACCTGCGCCTCGAGGGGCGCTACTTCGGCACGACGCTGACCGCGCAGGGTCAGCTGGGATGGGGGCCGAGAGGGCTCGCCCGGCTCCTGGTCCTGGGCCAGGGGACCTTCGATGACCTCTCCTGGGACGGCCTCTTCCAGCGGACGGGGGGCTTCTGGCTGCTGAACCTTGGGGGGGCGCTCGCTCGGGGCCCCTGGACGGTGAGGGGAGCGTCCGCGTGGTCGGCCCTCTGGGGGTGGGAGCGGGCGACGCTCGGGATAGGACGGACGCTCCGGATCGGGGTCGGCTCCGACCTCGGCCCCGGTCCCGGACCGGAAGGGCGTACGAGCCGGACCGCTGTCCTTGGCCGGAGTTCCCCTACGGCCTACACTCTCTCCCCATGAGGGAGACGATGGAAGCCATGGGCATCGGCAGGGGTAAGGACAGAAGCAGAAGCAAGAAGGCCCGTCGAGCGCATCGAGCCCTGCAAGGGATGGTGTGGATCGCGCTTGCGGCGCTGGGCTGGTGGGGAGGGTGGGGAGAAGGCGAGGGGATGCTGTGGGTCCGGGCGCAGGCGCAGGCGACCGTCGCCGTGGAGAAGGTCTCCATCCCCAAGGGGAAGACGGGGACGGTGAGCCTCTCCGTGCAGGGCGTGCCCGCCCCGGGGCTGCAGGACTTCCAGGGGAAGCTGCTCTACGACCCTGCGGTCATTTGGGTCCAGGACGTTACGGGGTTGAACGGCTACAGCATCTTCGCGTTCCAGATCGACAACAACGCGGGGGAGGCGCGCTTTATCGGGGCGAAGGTCAGCGGGAACCTCCTCACGCAGGGGAAGTTCTTGCAATTCAAGGTGCGCGCCGTCGGCGACGTGGGGGCGAAGACGACCTTGGAGGTGTCGTTCGTCAGCTTAAACACCCCGGAGGGGGACTTCCCCTTCTCGGTGGTGACGGGCCAGGTGGCCGTGACGGCCCCGCAGGAGCTGAAGGCCGATTTCACCTTCTCCCCCGAGCGCCCGCAGGTGGGGCAGGTCGTCCAGTTTACCGATCGCTCCCGCGGCGGGGGCACCCTCACCTCGTGGGAGTGGGACTTCGGCGACGGGTCGACCTCGACCGAGCAGAACCCCAAGCACACCTACACGCAGGCGGGGACGTACACGGTGAAGCTGACAGTGCAGGATGACACCGGCGCGTCGGCCACCGCGTCCAAGACGATCACGGTCGTGGAGGAGGGGCAGGCCCCTGCGGAGGTGACGGTCTACGTCTTTCCCAACCCGGCTCGGACGCGTGCGACCTTCGTCTACTCCCTGCCCTCCGACGCGCAGTCGGCTACGCTGTGGGTCTTCGACCTGCGAGGCCGCCTCGTCCTGCGCCGGGAGCTAGAAGTAGAGGCCTCGCGCTTCTCGTGGAACCTGCGGGATGGCCGGAACCGGCCGGTGCCCCCCGGCCCGTACTACTTCCGGGTGGCGGCGGCCACCGATCGGGGGGTTCGGCTCTCCGAGGTGGGCCGAATGCTGATCCTACGGTGACTTGGAGTACGGCCGCACGGCAAAGTCTACGACTAGAATAAGACGGGTCGACGAAGACGAAGACGCAGATGAAACGAGGATACGAGTTGCGACGGCAGCGCACACGTGGGATCGGATGCTGGGTACGAGCGATTGCGATCGGGGGGAGCTGGGTTCTCGGATGGGTCCTCTCGGGAGGCGCTCAGGGACCCCCAAGCCTCTTCGAGCTGGGGCCGGGGGTCCGGGCGACGGGCATGGGCGGGGCGTTCGTGGCCGTGGCCGAAGGAGCCGAAGCCCTATGGTTTAACCCGGCCGGGTTGGCCTACCTGTCCGCCCCCGAGGTGGGGTCGCTCTACGAGTTCCGTTTCGGAGCCTCCAGCTTGCTCCGCGCGGCCGGGGCGGTTCCCCGCTGGGGCGGGGGGATGGCCCTCTTCTCTTTCGGGCCGGTAGAGGGGCGCGACGCACAGGGGGAGGTCACCGAGTCCTTGGGGTATCTGCAGCTGGGGTTGGTAGGAGCCGGGGGATGGACGCCGGCGGACCTGCCCGTTGCGGCATTTAGGGATGCCCAAGGCTGGGCCTTCGGGGTGCGGGCGAAGCTGATCGGGGTGAGCACGGCGGAGGCGAGCGGGGGCGGAGCGGCCTTGGACGGGGGGATCCTCCTGCGCTGGCAGCGGCCGTTTGCCCAAGCGATCGAAGAGCTGCGGCTGGGCGCAGCGGTGGAGAACCTCCCGGGGGTGGGGGCTTCCGGCCCGCCCCGGGGGACGATCGGCCTTGCGGTGCGGCCGATGGCGGAACTCACCCTGGCGGTGGATCTCGCCTTCCCCTGGGCCGTGCACGCGGGAGGGGAGATGCAGATCCCCCTGCCGGGGGAGGTGCTTCCGAGTCCGGGCCGGGGAGGGGCGGTCGTGGCCGTACGTGTCGGGGGCTTCTGGGAAGGGGATCTCTGGGCGTTGACCGCGGGATTCGGTCTGCGCGTGGGCTCGTTCCAATGGGATTACGCGATTCAGAGCCACCCCCAGCTCCCCGGGATCCACCGGATCGGAATCGCATGGCGGTTCTAGAAGCGGGAGGAGTGTGATCTGAGTTGGACGGGATAACGCGATCCGCCAAGAGAGGACTCTTCCTCCTCGCCCTGGCGAGCTGGATCCACGCCGGGGGCGGGGGCGGGGGAGGGGGAGGCCTTCCCGGAGAGGTCGTGGCTCGAGCGCAGCCGGCCCCTCCGATGGCCGTCGTCACCGTGGAGAGCAAGGAGGTCCGCCGGGGGGAGGAGGCGACCGTATCGGTCACCGTGGCCGAAGCCCCTCAAGGGGGGGTCGTCAGCTATCAGGGGATCCTCGCGTACGACCCGACCGTGATCGAGATCGTAGACGTCTTCTTCCCGGAGGACTGCCCCGTCTGGGCGTTCAACGTGGAGAACGGGACCCTGCGGTTTGCGGCCACACGGTGCCTGGCCGCCGGGGAGCAGGGCCTGGAGGAGGGGGAGCTGTTCCGCCTGACGATCCGAGCCGTGGGGGAGCCGGGCGATATCGCCGTTCTCGTCCCCGCGTTTGAGATCTTCCACGACGCCGACTTTCAGCCCATCCCGCACACCGTTGTGGAGGGGACGATCACCCTCCTTCCCGACGTGAACGAGCCTCCCCTGGCCGCCTTCGAGTTCTTTCCTGAGAGCCCCAGCACCCGCGACACGATTCAGTTCACGGACACCTCCACCGACCCCGACGGAGAGATCGTCGCGTGGCAGTGGGACTTCGGGGACGGGACGACGTCCACCCAGCAGAACCCCACCCACCGCTATGAGGAGGGCGGGGTCTACACCGTGACGCTCACCGTCACGGACGACCGGGGCGGAGAGAGCACGACGAAGGTGCGCTTCTACGTCTTCCCGGCCCCGCCGGAGAACGCCGCCGGAGTGATCGCCTACCCCAACCCCGCCTCCACGCAGGCGAAGTTCCGCTACTTCCTGCCGGAGGGTGCGACGGGTGCCGAGCTTTGGGTGTACGACTTGCTGGGCCGACCGGTGCTCCGGAAGGACCTCAACGTAGACGAGGGGGAGTTCCTTTGGACCTTGCGAGACCTTGCGGGCAATCCCGTCCGGAACGGGCCGTACTTCTATCGGGTGCGGGCGACCACCCCTCAAGGCGTAGTTCGCTCGCGGGTGGAGGTGCTGATCGTTCAACGATGATGATGAGACCCTCAAAAGCCGTACGTGTCTTGATCGTGCTGTGGATCGGGGGAGCGCTTCTGCTTCTTCCGACGGCGGCTCCGGAGACCCGAGCGCAGAGGCTGGTGGGGATCTTCGAGCTGGAAGGGGGGGCCCGGCCTGCGGGGATGGGGGGGGCGTTCGTGGGCGTAGCCTCCGATGAGAGCGCCTTGTACTACAACCCGGCGGGCTTGGCTCTGCTGCGCGAGCTTTTCGTCAGCGGGATGTACCAGAACCGCTTCTTGCGGGCGCAATACGGGCGGGTGACCCTGGTCGCGCCCAACGTGGGGGCTCAGGTCTTGATGTTGGGGATCGGAGGGCTCGTCCGGCGCGACGAGCAGGGCATCCCCTCGGAATCCTTCTCGTACACCCAGTTCGGCGCCCTGGTCGGCGGAGGCCTCTCCCTCCGAGAGAGCTTAGGGATGCCCCTGGCCGTAGGCGCTCAGTTAAAGTTCTACCGGGTGGGAACCCTGGCTCCCGGGTCCGGGATGGCCTTCTCCTTGACCCCGGCTCTGCTCTGGACCGCCGAGCGCTTGGAGCTGGGTGGCCTCTCCCTGCGGGCCCTGCGGGTGGGGGCGGTGGCCCCAAACCTCTTGAGCCTGGGAATCACGTACGGCAGCGGGTATCGAGAGCGCTGGGGGCCCGATCTCCGTCTGGGAGGCGCGGTCCTCCTGGCCGGAGGCTGGACCTTCGCCGCCGATCTGGACTTGCGGGGGGCCTTTCACCTCGGGGGGGAGTGGACCCTCGGCGGTCTGGACTGGGAGTGGGAGGGGATGGAGGCCGTGGAGCTCAGCCTGCGATGGGGCCTAAGCAACGCAGGGAGCCTCCTCACCCCCAGCGTAGGGTTCGGGATCCGATTCGGGGACTACCGCTTGGACTATGCCTTCGTGATGCACCCCGATCTGGTCGGGGCCCATCGCCTCTCTTTCGCCGCCGTCTTCGGCCCGCCCAATCCCCTGCTGTGTGCCCTGCGCCCCGTCGCCTGCCCCCCGGACGATCCGTAACGTAAGCTCATCCACCGACCCGACCCGAGCGGGGAGGGAAGGGAAGGGAAGGGAAGGGAAGGCAGGGCAACAAGGGCCTAGGGGAAGAAGGAGAAGCTCCGTCCGAACTGGAGGGTGAAGGCCAAGCTGTGAGCAGGGGGCCGGGGTTCGGTGGCATCCTCCGAGAAGAGATACGAAAGGGAGACGGTGGCCGTCCAGGCGGGCATGGGCGTGAAGCTCGCGGCTACCGTCAGCTCCCCGGTGAGTTCGGCTACCGGCCGTCGGTCCCGCTCCCCTTCGATGTAGTCCAGCAGCACCTCCAGGCGCGGGGTCAGCCCCCAACGCGGAAGGAGTCGGTACTCCATCCCTTGTTGAAAGGAGTAGGACACAGTCCGTTCGCGTTCGTTGAACACCGCTTGGCGGCTGAGGAAGAAGTCCGCTTGCAAGGGGCTCTGGGAGGCCTGCCAAAGGAGCTGGACCGCGATCTGATATTGCCCGTTCTGCAGGCGACCGAAGAGGGGATGGGTGAGCGTCTCCAGCGTGCCGGAGAGCTCCAGGGTAGGGCGTAGGGCCCCCTTTCCCCTCCCGATGCTGAGACCTTGGTGGCTTAGACTGAGCCGGCCGCGGTCTTGAATGCGCTGTAGGCCGGTCCGAGTTTGGGCCGTGAGCGATCTGCCCAAGGAGAGCGTGCCGTCTACGAGCCCCCACCCTCCTTGCAGCGTCGTGTCCCCTCCGAGGTCGAAGGCGGGGCGCAATCCGAAGGGGTCTTGTAGTTGGAGGGAGAGCGTCCCCTGAGGACTAATCCGAACCTCTCCCAGCCGGAGTTCGGCGGCCTGGAGCTGCATCTGTACCGACTGGTTCACGAGGATGCGGTCCCGCCTACCCCCCTCCAGGAGCGGGAGTTTTCCGTTTCCTTGGTACCCCGTCCGGATGGTCAAGGGCACGTTTCCCACCGAGGTGAGGGCCGTCCAGTCGGCCCCCCACTGGAGCTGACTCGTGCCGAAGAGCCGACCAAAGCGCATTTGTAGCGGCTGTTTGAGGGTGAGTTGGAGCAGGAGATCGGGGGTCGCGCGGAACTGCACCGAGCCCTGCAGACCGCCCTCCCAAAATCCGCCCCCGGGTCGTAGGAGGTCCTCGTCTTGGGTGAGTTGGAGGGCCCCCGTGAGGTCCAGCCGTCGATCCCACAGGGACTCGCGTAGCGACAGGGCGTAGGATCGCCGTCGGATGTCGAAGCCGGGTCGCTCGAAGCTGCGGTCCAGGCGATCGATCGTGTAGTCCAGATCGAGGGTGGGACCCTCGGCGGGGCGGAAGCGAAGCCCCAGGGAGTCGCGCAGCACTTGGACGGGCGTGCGACGGAATAGATCGGTGAGTCCCTCCTCGTGTCGCACTTGGACGGAGAGGGCCTCGCTCAGGTTGTAGGAAGCGCTCAGGCTCAGCTGCAGGCGGTCCTCCCGGTTGAGGAGCCCCACGGGGGTGAACTCCGGCGAGATGCTGCGCAGCGTGCCCTGAAGGGTGAGAGGGCCCAGCCGCTGGGTGAGCGAGATCTGTCCGATCCAGCCCAGGTCGGTGTGCTCCGCGGCGGGGATGTCGGAGAAGCGGCCCCTCGCTTCTCCGCTCATCTTCGCCTCGCGTGCCTCGTAGACGCGGACGCGAAGGCCGCGGTCCCTCGGAGTCGGGCCTCGGCCTTCGTCTCCTCCCTCGAAGCGCACTTCGAGCTCCTGTCTTGCGATCGCAAAGAGCTGCAATCGGTACCTGGGGTCGGCCTCCTCCCCGGCCCAGAGCGTCTCCTCCCCCGCGCCTAAGGCGGTAAGGGAGCGTCCGCGCGTCTCCGAGAGGAGTCCTTGCCGGGTGCCGAAGAGCCCCTCCTCGGTGCCGATCCACAGCTCCCCGTTCCAGAAGGCGACCGCTTGGGCCGCTTGCAGAAACGGCCGATGCACGAGACGCCCCCCTCGGAGGGCGAACACCCCGCGATCCGTGGCGACATAGACCGTTCCGCCCTCGGAGACCGCATCCCGGATCTCCCTCCCCTGAAGCTCGGCGATGGGGGCCAAGCGCTTCGCGGCGGGATCCCAGACGACGAGCCCCTCGTCCGTGCCGATGTAGAGCAGTCCTTGCGTCCAGACCAGCTCCCGGATGCGATCGTTCGGGAGCTCCGGGTACGCCTCCTTCGAGAGGATCGTCCACGTCTCGCGCTCGGTCAGCTTCTCGGGGTCGCCGAGAGGGGCTGTGGCCAACCCCTTGTCGGTGCCTACCCAGATCGCGTTCGGGGTGAGGAGCACGCTGAGGACCCGGCTGCTGGGGAGCCCGTCCCGTTCGTCGAAGCGTCGCCAGGCAGCGGGGCGGGCGAAGCTCGCCAGGGGGTCTCCGGGCTCCAACTCCAGCAGCGAGAGGCCCCCGGAGGTGGCGAACGCCACCCAACCTTCCCTGCCGTCGATGTCGTAGACCTCCAAGCCCGCCAGGCCCTCCGCAGGGCCGTAGCTGCTCCAGCGCTCCGAAGCCGTGTCGTAGACCTGCACGCCGTTGCGGTGGCCGAAGAGGACCAGCGTTCGGTTCGGATGCTGGAGGACGTGGATCGCGTACACCCGGTTGGGCTGGTTGACGCGAAGGTTATCGTCGGGTGGGAAGACGTTCTGAGCGATGCCCACGTCGAAAGCGGCTTGGAAATCCTCCCCCTGCCAGAGGCCGCTTAGGCCTACTACGCGGTGGTCGTTGGGCATGGTAGCCAGGGAGTCCGGGTCGATGCCGGCTACGGGGGAATCGTGGGCCCGCAGGAGATCGACCCAGAGCGTAAAGCCATCCCAAGGCTCGTACTCGAGCAGGAGCCCCTCGAACCCTCGGCGGTACTCCGCAAAGCCCCCCAAGCCCCCGCGGGCCACCTCGTACTCGATGCGCAACACGTCCTCAGGGCCCACTTCTACGAAGAGGATCAGGAAACCCGTCTCGTACTCCAAGAGGTAGTCCTGACCCGGCTGGAGGAGTTCGCCGTTCAGGTACACGCGTTCGCTCCCCTTGAGCACGGAGAGCCCCAGCACGTAGGTGCCCGCGCCGGCCTGGTAGGCATAGCTCACTCGGACTGCGCTTTCGGGGTTCTGGAAGAACTCCTCGGGGGCCAGCAACTCCAGCACCCCGACCTCGGGGTAGACCCGCATCTCAAATCCCATGAGGAGGGGGTCCTCGATCGGGCGGAACTCCTCCTCCTCCAGGAGTCGGATCTCCACCCGAACGCTTCCCTCCAGGATCTCCGGCCGTCGGAGGAAGTAGAAGCGGTAGTACGCGGCATCTTGGGGGCGAACCTCCAAGGAATCGACGGAGAGGAGGACCAGCTCCTGCAGGCCCTCTAGGAATCCCTGCTCGTAGTCCGTTCCCGGGCTTAAGGGGTACTCCCGGAAGTCGGCGTCCGGGGGAAGCTTCAAATTGTACTCGTCGATATAGAGGAGGATTTGATCCCTCAGGAGGGTCTCGAAGTCGGTGCGCAGGGCCAAGTAGAACCCCTCCTCGGCGGGGATCAGGAGGTAGTAGGAGGGGTCGAGTTCCGGATCCGGGTTCTCGGCGATCCCCTCGAAGAGGTAGCCCAGCTCGTAGGCCTCCAGGAGTTCTTGCAGCCGTTCATCGATCGGAAAGCGCAGCTTGATCTTGGTAAACCCCTCGACGAAGTCGGGTCCGAGGAAGAAGTAGCCCAGCCCGCGCAGGTTGCAAAAGGTCTCGGTCCCTCGGAGTTCGCAAAGGTAGGGCATCTTCGCCCAAGGGCGATCCGGCAGGCGGGGGACGAAGAGGACCGTCTCTTCTACGGTGTTCCCGCGGAAGGTTTTCGTCTGTCGGATCCCCGAAACTTGGGAGAGGATCGCGCGCAGGGAGAGCCGATCGCTGAGTTTCCAGCCCACCTGGAAGCCCTTCAGCAGCCGATCCGGCGAGGCAAAGGGACTCTCCGGACGCCCCATCGGAAAGTCTCCGAACCGCGCCGTCCAGCGCTCGGATTCGAAGAGAATGCTTAAGGACTGAAGGAACTCGGGCTGCTGGTTGTCGATCTGGGCCACCAGGGAGAGCAGGCCGGGAAGGGGACGTTCCACCGCTACGGAGACGTCGGCATTCAGAACGATGCTCTGGTTGAAGAAGAAGCCCCGGGAGTACCCCCTTTGGGCAAGCCCTCGGGGGTCTCCGAGTCCATAACGAACCGTCCAGTTCACGCTACCGAAGACCTCAAATGAGGGACTCTGGGAAAGCTCCGGGCCTTGGGCGTGTGCGGGGGCTGTCGTAAACGCGAAGATCAGCATCCCAAGGCCCGCAACGGCGCCGACCGGCCCCCGTCGTCTCCGTCCTCGACACCACAGGGAAAATCGTCGTTGCTTCACCGTACCTCTCCCCTTGGGTAAAGAATGTGCACACAAGGTTGCCCTTGCGTGTAGATCGGGATGCGCATGGCCCATCATACTCGAAGCAGCGAGGGGACAGCAAGCGTCTCAACCCATCGGCATTGGCCCGACAGGGCGGCGGACACGCGCCCACAGCCACTCGGTCCACCCCGCCATGCCCTCGCCCGTGCGGCAGGAGAGCTCGAAGAGGGGCGCCTCGGTCAACGCCCTTATGTGCCGTACAAACTCGGAGCGGTCGAACCCGGAAAGCTCCATGAGATCGATCTTGTTGAGGACGATCGCGTCGCTCTTGGCGAAGACTTCCGGGTACTTCCGGGGCTTGTCGTGCCCCTCCGCCGCGCTCACCAAGCAGACGGTGAGGTCCTCGCCCAGGACCCAGTGGGTGGGACAGATTAAGTTCCCGACGTTCTCGATGAAGAGTAGATCCAGCTCCTCTAACAGGAGCCGGGAAAGGGCTTGCTCCACCATGGAGGCGTCGAGATGACACTGTCCCCCCGTGTTGATCTGGACCGCGTCGTAGGCGCCTGCCGCGAGCACCCTTTGGGCATCCAGGTTGCCCACGATGTCCCCCTCGAGCACGCCCACCCGCGCCCAGCCCCGGAGGTGCTCGATCGTCCTCACGATGAGAGAAGTCTTCCCCGCCCCCGGCGCGGCGATCACGTTGACCACGAACACTCCCGCCTCCCGAAATCTCCGGCGCAGCGCCCGGGCCACGGCGTCGTTATCCGCCAGCGCGCTCCGCTCGACCCGCAAGAGCTTTACGTTTCGCCCGGCCATCCCCGCCCTCCCTCCTTCTCCTTCTCCTCCTCCTCCTCCTCATACGCCGTATTCGCCATCTCCACCTCGAGGCTTTCGACCCGCAGCTCGTCTCCCGGATCGAGGAGCTTTCCCACCTCTCCGCACCGGGGGCAGCGCCAGTCGCCCGCCGGAGGGGCGTAATCCGCATCGCATTCAAGGCAGCGGAAGCGCATCGGTTCCCGCCGAACGCGCAGCTGTGCCCCCTCTGCCGGGCTCCCCTGGGAGGTCAAGCGCTCGAAGTGGAATCGCAGCGCCTCTTCGGCGATGTGGGAGTGCTCCCCCAGCACGAGGTGCACCGCTACAACCCTTCGGGCTCCGGCCCTTTGGGCCTCCTCTTCCACGAGCTTGAGGAGCTGCTCCGCGACGGCTAGCTCATGCACGCAGATCCCTCAACACGGATTGTACAACGGGTTCGATCGCTCGGGCGACCTCCGGCGTCAGGGGGGCGCCCGGCTCGAAGCGCGCGCCCTCGATCCCGTAGACGATCAGGCGCTTGGGCAGCTGGTTCAAGGAGCGGGCCAGCTCGATCGTCTCCGCCAGGCCGACGCCGTGGGTGGAGAGGCCGAACGTCACCGCCGACGGCAGCGCCCTTTCGTGGGCCTCCAAGCGCCGAACCGTGCCCGGCGGCGCGCCCGACTGCACCGCGTCGATCACGACGAGGAGGTCCGCGCCCCTCCCGAGCTCCAGGAGCGCGACGGGATCGCCCTCGAGCTCCCGCACCCGAACGCCCTCCGGGACGAGGTCCCGCAGCCGTTGCGCGACGAGGAGCCCCACGGCGTCGTCGCCCCGGTCGCGGTTGCCGAGGCCGAGGATGAGTCCTCCCACGTTGAGGGTTCCTCCGGCTTTCGCGGTCCCCGCGGGGTGTGGGGACAAGAAGCGGGAGGAGGAAGCCGGGGGAACTAAGCCCCTCTCAGGATCTTCTCGGTGTCTTCCTTGTGGCGCGTCTCCTCGCTGATGATCTCCTGGAGATCGTTGGCCAAGCCGTAATCGCCGAAGGCTTCCGCCTGCTTCATCCGCTCGACGTAGCGCTGGATCGTCTCCGTCTCGGCCTGCAAGACGTTTCGGAGCATCTCCTTGGCGTCGCGGGCGGGCGGGACCGGGGCGGGCTGCGTGGTGGGAGTCCCTCCCAGCGCGGCCACCTTGTCGGCCAGGAACTGCGCATGCCGGAGCTCCTCCGGCACCTCCTTGAGGAAGAACTCCTTGAGCTCTTCCCGGTGGATGCCGCTTACGGTCGCCGCGTAGGTGATGTACATCATCACCGCTTGGTACTCGTTCGCCAAATCCACGTTCAAGCCCTCGATGAGCTGTTCTCGGGTCACGTCTGCCATGATTCCCTCCCTCTTTCCTTTCTCATCCGGTGCCTTGGGTAGCTACGTGATGCTGCCCGCATTGTAAAGGACTGGGTCGAAGAGCACAATGCCCCTGCTACACCGGCTACACCCGCTCGATCTCTAGGCACAGGAAGTGGGTCGCGCACGAGATGCAGGGGTCGTAGTTGCGCACCGCCTGCTCGCACTTCCACTGCAACTCTTCCTCCGGAAGCTCCAGATGGCGCGCGACGAACTCCCGCAGGTCTTGCTCGATGCGGGCTTGGTTCTGCGACGTGGGCGGGACGATCTTCGCGTCCCGAATGGTCCCGTCGGCGTCGAGGGTGTAGCGATGATAGAGAATGCCCCGGGGCGCCTCGGTGCAGCCGTAGCCCGTCGCCGCGCGGGACTCTATTGCTATGAAGGGCTCCTCCGGCTCTTCATACGGCTCAATCAAGAGCAGGGCCTCATCACACGCATAGAGGATTTCGACGGCCCGCGCGACGATGCTCTGAAACGGGTTGCGACACTCCGGCAAAAACCCCACTTCGCGGGCGGCCTGTTGCGCGAGGGGCGAGAGCTTGTCGAAGTTCAAGTTGAAGCGCGCGAGCGGCCCGACGAAATACGCCCCCCGGCCCTTGATCCGCGAGTGCAAGGCGTTCGAGTGCGGGACCTGCTCCTCCTCGAAGTGCTCGTCGTACTCCGAGATGGCGATGTCCAAGCCCTTGTTTGAGACGATCCGCCCGTCCAAGATAGCGTACTCGTCCGGGTGCCGAAGGGCCACGAACTCGTAGTCCTGCTCGAAGTCGGGGAACTCGAACTGCGCGACCCAGCGGACGGTCTCATAGGCCGCCTCGCGGGCCCACTCCAGCCTCTCCTTCATCTCGAGGAGCTCTTGCCGGGTGGGCGCGCGGTAGAAGCCCCCCACGCGCGGGTTGATGGGGTGGATCTCCCGGCCCCCGAGGAGTGTTAAAAGCTCGTTCCCGACTTTTTTGAGCTGAAGGCCCTTCTGGACCCACTCGGGGTGGTCGTGGGCCATCTCGATCGCGCTCTCGTATCCCAGGAAGTCGGGGGCGTGGAGCAAAAAGACGTGCAAGGCGTGGCTCTCGATCCACTCGCCGCAGTAGAGCAGCCGCCGGAGCAGGCGAAGCGGGCCTTCCACGCGCACCCCGCAGGCATCTTCCATGGCCGTCGCGGCGCTCATCTGGTAGGCCACGGGGCAGATCCCGCAGATCCGCGCCGTGATGTCGGGGGCCTCTACGAACGAGCGGCCTCGCAAGAACGCTTCGAAGAAGCGCGGGGGCTCGTAGATGCGCAGACGGACGTCCTCCACGCGGTCGCCCTTCACCCGCACGTAGAGGGCGCCCTCGCCCTCGACGCGGGCCAGGGCGTCGACCCGAATTCGTTTCACTTGGGCCTTGCGATCATCCCGCTTCCGTTGGGGCATGACGCTCGCCCTCCTCGCGAAACTCGGGGGCATACGCGTTGAACGTCCGGAGTGCCCTCGTGACGTCCCGCTCGGGGACGCTCAGCTTCGCCTTCCACCAGCCCATCAGCGAGGCGGGGTTGGGCGTCTCCTTCGGGCCGAAGCAGGCGTAGCACCCCCGGTTATACGCGGGGCAGATCGCCCCGCACCCGGCCTGGGTGAGGGGGCCCAAGCAGGGCGTCCCGTGGGCGACCATCACGCAGACGGTGCCGCGCCGCTTGCACTCCACGCAGACGCTGTACGTCGGGACGTTCGGCCTGCGCTTGTGGAGAAAGGCCGTGAGGACTTCCAAGAGCTGGTGCTTGTTGATGGGGCAGCCCCGGAGTTCGAAGTCCACGGGGACGTGCTCGGCGATGGGCGTCGACGTCTCCAGCGTTTCAATGTATTCGGGCCGGGCGTAGACGATCTGCAGGAACTCTTGCACGTTTTGGAAGTTGCGCAGGGCTTGGATGCCTCCGGCGGTGGCGCAGGCCCCGATCGTGATCAGATAACGCGATTGCCTGCGGATCTTTTGGATGAGTTCCGCGTCGTGCGGGGTGGTGATGGAGCCCTCCACGAGCGACACGTCGTAGGGCCCCTGGACGACGGCCCGCGAGGCTTCCAGGAAGTAGGCGATCTCGACCTCGCCTGCGAGCGCGAGCAGTTCGTCCTCGCAGTCGAGCAGGCTGAGCTGGCAGCCGTCGCACGACGCGAACTTCCAGACGGCCAGCTTCGGCTTCTTCGTCTTCATTACACGGGAGTCAGCGGGCGCGCCTGAAGGATCTCCTCGTCCGTCAAGGGCCGGACGGCGGAGGCTGGGACGATCACCACGGCCAACGTCTCCCCAACGGCGTTGAAGACCTCTAAGACGTAGCCTTCCTCTCCGCCGTCCTCCTCCGTCGCCGGAAGGCGCTCGACGACCACGGCGACGTCTCCCTTGCGCAGTCCATGCTCCGGCAAATCCCGCGTCAGCGCCACCCGCCGATAGAGCTTGATCTTGTTCATCCCTTCCTCTTTACCCCTTGGTTCTCACGATCCCTTCGCACCTCGGGAAACAGCGTCACGAACCGCGTCTCCCCGGTCGCCTTCAGTGTAATCCAAATCGTCACCACGTCCAGCACCGTTCCGTTGGGTCCCCGGAGTTGCCCTCGCACCTCGTACTTCGTGCCGTACGGCGACTCCTCGACGTCCGAGATCGCATATCGCTGCGCAAGCTCTCGGAGGTCTTCCCGCAAAACGTTCCAGTTAGCCAGGGTATAGCCCGCCAGAGCCAGAAACCGGGACTTGTCGTCCTCCTCGCGCGGCAACAGCAGATAGCGCAGCAGCTTGTCCTCCGGGATGACGACGTCCCTGGGGAGCCTCTTCGCCTCATGCACTCAGACCTCCCGCACCCGGAAGAAGCGCTCGATCTCCGCAAAGCGGAAGACGGGACCGTCCTTGCAGACGAACTCCGGCCCGAACTGACAGTGGCCGCAGAAGCCCACGGCGCACTTCATGTTCCGCTCCATCGAGATATAGACGTCCTCGGGGGAGACCCCCCGCTCGCGGAGCGCTTGGACGGTGAAGCGCATCATGATCTCCGGGCCGCACACCCAAGCGACCGTCTCAGCGGGGTCGAAGTCCGCCCGGGGGATCAGGGTCGTCACGACGCCGACGTGGCCGTACCAGCCCTCGCCCGCGCTGTCCACGGTGACCTCCACCTGCAGATCGAACCGTCCCCGCCAGCGCTCCAGCTCCTTCCGGTAGAGCAAGTCGCGGGGCGTGCGCGCCCCGTAGAGCAGCACGACGTTCCCGTACTTCCCGCGGTTTGCCAAGACGTGATGGAGCGCCGGGCGCAGCGGGGCCAGCCCGATGCCGCCCGCCACGATCACGACGTCGTGGCCCTCGGCCTCCTCCACGGGCCACGCGCTCCCGAAGGGGCCGCGCACCCCCACGACGTCGCCCCGCTTGAGGGAGCAAAGGGCCCGGGTGACAGCTCCCACGGCCCGGACCGTGTGCACCAGACGATGGGGCTCTTGGGGGTCGCCGCTGATCGAGATCGGGACCTCTCCTATCCCGAAGACGTAGAGCATGTTGAACTGTCCCGGCTGAAAGGGAAAGCTCAGCGGTTCGGTGGGTTCGAGCTCCAGCGTCTTGGTGTCGTGGGTTTCCCGCCGAACCCGCACCACCCGCCAGGGGCGCGGAACCATCGGGTTCCCCTGTACACCTGTCGGTGCGCTCTCAACGGCAAGGGTTTCCCGGTTCATTTCCCCTGCCCGAAGACATCCAGGATCTGCATCCTCGTCGCCTGGAGGCGTCGCCCGACGAGCTGGATGAAACGCCGCAGCAGCTCGTAGCCCAGCCGAGGGTCCTCCTCGCACTTCTTGAGGATGCACTCCCCGTCGAAGGCGAGCGCCCGCACCAGGGTCAAGGCCCGCGCGTCGAACTGCTTGCGATAGGGGGGCACAAGCCAGCTCCAGCTGAGCACGTCCCCCTCGTTCAGCGTCTCGATCACCACGGGGCCACGCCCCGGCACGTGCACCTCGAGCGCCACCCGCCCGTAACGGATGAGGTAGAACGCGTCGGAGACGTCCCCCTCGCGGAAGATGTACTCCCCCGCGTTGTACTTCACGTTGCGCCCGCAGCCCGCGATCAGCTCTAAATATCTCTCGTCCAGGTCCCGAAAGAAGGGATGCCCCGCCAACAAGTCTTTCGCAGCCGTCACGCCTCCTCGCCTCCTCCCCGGGTAAGCCCGTCGCTCTCCCGAATCGCCCGCAGTTCCTCCGTGATGTCGATGCCCACGGGGCACCAGGTGATGCACCGCCCGCAGCCCACGCAGCCCGATGTCCCGAACTGGTCGATCCACGTCGCCAGCTTGTGGGTCATCCACTGCCGATACCGGGATTTTACGCTCCGCCGGAGGCTCCCGCCGTGGAGGTAGGAGAACTCCAGCGAGAAGCAGGAGTCCCAGCGGCGGACCCGCTCCGCCGTCTCCCCCTTGAGATCCGTGACGTCCTCGACGGTGGAGCAGAAGCATGTGGGGCAGACCATGGTGCAGTTGGCGCAGCTTAAGCAGCGTTGGGCCACCTCGTCCCAGCGCGGGTGCTCCAAGTTGCGGTACAGGAGCTCCTTGATGCCTCGGGTGTCGAGCGTCCGGCCCATCTGCCCCTCCGCTTGCTTTACCCGCTCCTCGGCCTGTGCGACCTCTTGGGGAGAGGCCTCGCGGTGGGGGACGTCCTGCAGCACTTCCCGCCCGCGCTCGCTGCCCACCTCGACGACGAAGTAGTGTCTTTCGCCGTCGAGGACCTCCGTGAGGGCCAAGTCGAAGCCCCCTTGGGCTTTGGGCCCCGTCCTCATCGAGACGCAGAAGCAGGTCCCGCCCGCCTGGGTGCAGTTCACCGCGACGAGAAACGCCCGCTCGCGCAAGGCCTTGTAGACGGGGTCTGCGTGCTTCTCCCCCAGGAAGACGCGGTCTTGGACGAAGAGGGCGTGCAACTCGCAGGAGCGCACCCCCAAAAAGGCATACTTCGTGTCGGGCAGGGGCTCCGGTTGCACCTCAAAGCCCGGATCGTCGCCGTTGCGCCGGGCCCGCCACAGGCGCAGATGAGGCGGAAATAGAAACTTCTTCCAGCTGTGGGGGCCCACCACGTAGCCGAAGAGCGCTGGGTCCTCGCGCCTCTTGAGGCGGTAATGCCCGGCGTCCTGCTCGTCCGTCCAGCCCTGGGGGAGGTCGTCCACGGAATCGAGAGCATCGTAGACGATGGCGCCGTCGCGCACGCGGGGGCCGACGACTTGATACCCTCTGCGTCGGAGGGCCTTGAAGAGGACGTGGAAGTCGCCTCGGTCGATCACGTGCTGCCCGGTGGCCCTTAGGTCAAGGTCCAATCTCATGGATTCCTCCACCGAAAAGTCTATCCGAGGTCGATCGGTCGGGGCAAGGGCATGGGTCAGTTCCCTCCCCCCGCCGGAGACGCCCGTGCCACGCGAGGGCGGTGACGTCTTCGCTTGCCGTGTGGGGGTCTTTACGGCCTTCGGGTATAATCCTCCCACAAGAGGGAGGGAAGAGCGCATGGGGGAAATCCGGCTGGAAAGGATCGATGAGTGCCTATGGGAGATCCCTAAGGCGGGCGGGATGCGCGTCCCGGCGCGCGTCTTCGCCAGCGAAAAGCTCTTGGAGAAGATCCGACAAGACGCCACCCTGCAGCAGATCAAGAACGTGGCGCATCTTCCGGGCATCCACAAGTACGCGATCGCGCTGCCCGACGCCCACCAGGGCTATGGCTTCCCCGTCGGGGGGGTGGCGGCTCTGGATGCCGAGGAAGGTGTAATATCTCCTGGCGGAATTGGATATGATATAAATTGCGGCGTCCGCATCTGCAAGACGAACCTCACCTACGACGACCTCAAGGGCAAGGAAGAAGAGTTAGTAAACGCGCTCTTCCGCGAGATCCCCACCGGCATCGGCAAGGGGAGCATCGTAGGAGTGCTCTCGACGAGCGAGCTGGACGAGGTGGCCCGCGTCGGGGTGAAGTGGGCCATCCAGAGGGGCTACGGCGTCGACGACGATCTGGCCCACTGCGAGGACGAGGGGGTCCGACCCGGTGCGGACCCCAACTGCGTCTCCCAGGACGCCAAAGCCCGGGGGCGTGAGCAGCTGGGCTCCTTGGGCTCGGGGAACCACTTCTTGGAAGTGCAGCGGGTCGTCGAGGTCTTCGACCCCGACATCGCGGAGAAGTTCGGCCTCTTCAAGGACCAGATCGTGGTGATGATCCACTGCGGCTCCCGGGGATATGGGCACCAGATCTGCACCGACTACCTGCGTCGGGTGGAGCACGAACATCGGGATCTCATCAAGCAGCTGCCCGATCGGGAGCTGGCCTGCGCGCCCGCGCAAAGCGCCGCCGCGCAAGACTACTACAAGGCGATGAACTGCGCGATCAACTTCGCCTGGTGCAACCGTCAGCTCATCATGCACCAGGCCCGCCTCTGCTTCGAGAAGGTCTTCCGCGCGAGCTGGAAGGAGCTGGGGATGGAGCTCCTCTACGATGTAGCCCACAACATCGGCAAGAAGGAGGTCCACAAGGTCAACGGCGTCGAGCGCGAGGTGTACGTCCATAGAAAGGGCGCGACCCGGGCCTTCCCGGCGGGGCGGCCCGAGCTGCCCCGGGCCTATCGGGAGGTGGGCCAGCCGGTGATCATCCCCGGCTCGATGGGGACCGGGTCGTATGTGCTCTGCGGGGCGGCCCGATCGCTGGAGCTCACGTTTGGGAGCACGGCCCACGGCGCGGGCCGGGTGCTCTCCCGCACCAAGGCGAAGAAGCAGTGGCGGGCCGACGAGCTCGTCCGCCAGCTCAAGGAGCGGGGCATCTACGTTCGAGGGCAGAGCAAGGCCACGATCTCCGAGGAGGCCCCCGGAGCGTACAAAGACCTGGACGAGGTCGTCCAGGTCACCCACGAGGTCGGGATCAGCTGGAAGGTGGCCAAGCTCGTCCCCGTCTGCAACATCAAGGGTTGATCGTCCATGGCGCGGAAGCTCGAGGAACTCAAGCCGAAGGTCGAGCGGGCGCTCGAGGAATTCAATAAATATCGCGAGCCGGAGGCAGTGGCCCGGCTCCTCTCGTTGGATGACAGGGAGATCGTGCTGGAGATCGCCGGTCCCTACTGCCGGAGCTGCGGCTTGGCCGACTGGTTCGACGATTTTACGTTTGAGCTGCAGGCCACGGGCGGGCCGAAGGCCCGGTTCGTCGATTACGAGCCCTCCGATGAGACCGAGGAAGCGTATCGGGTAACGTATCGCATCGAGAGCGAGGCCCCCTAAATGGAGAAGATCCCCGGTCTCATTCGGAAGCTGCTCGTCGAGCTGGGAGAGGATCCCGAACGCGAGGGCCTGCAAGACACGCCCCGTCGCGTCGCTGAGCTCTATGAAGAGCTGACCCAGGGCTATCGACTCGACCCCTGGCAGGTCGTAGGTGAGGCCATTTTTGAAGTTGAGTACGACTCGATGGTCGTGCTCCGGGACGTGGAGTACTTCAGCCTGTGCGAGCACCACGTCATTCCCTTCTTTGGCCACGTGCACGTGGGATACATCCCCAAGGGCAAGGTGATTGGGGCGAGCAAGATCCCGCGCATCGTCGACGTGTTCGCCAAGCGCCTGCAACTCCAAGAGCGGATGACGGAGCAGATCGCTCAGTTCCTCGAGGAGGCCATCCAGCCGCTGGGTTTGGGCGTGGTCGTTGAGGGGTATCACCTCTGCATGGCGATGCGCGGGGTGCGCAAGCAGGAGGCCTGGATGGTGACCAGCGCCATGAAGGGGTCGTTTCGGACGGACGCCCGGACCCGCATGGAGTTCCTGCGGTGGGTGGAAGGGTCCCTGAGCGCGAGAGGGAGAGGGTCGTAGGGTTGCGGGGGTCTTGCGGCCCCTTGACAAACCCCCGTTGAGGGGTATAATAGTCCCCGCCGAGGAGCTCTCCTCGGCTCTCGAACGCAGAAACCATCGTGCGCCAACACTTGGGTCTTTGACAAGTGGATAGCGCGACGAGGGTCCTGCCTGCGACCACTTCCCGGTAGATGTCCGAGCGAGTATGATCCCGGCTCAGGGTGAACGCTGGCGGCGCGCCTAACACATGCAAGTCGTGCGCGAAAGGCCGACCCTCTCCCGGACCTCCTCGGAGGGAGGGGAGAGGGGAAGCCGAGTAGAGCGGCGGACGGGTGAGTAACGCGTGCCTAACCTACCCCCAGGAGGGGGATAACCCTCCGAAAGGGGGGCTAATCCCCCATATGCCCACGACCCACAAGGGTTGGGGGGAAAGGGGGCCTCTCGTCGAAGCTCCCGCCTGGGGAGGGGGGCGCGTCCCATCAGCTCGTTGGTGGGGTAACGGCCCACCAAGGCGAAGACGGGTAGCCGGCCTGAGAGGGTGGTCGGCCACAAGGGGACTGAGACACGGCCCCTACTCCTACGGGAGGCAGCAGTGGGGAATCTTCGGCAATGGGCGCAAGCCTGACCGAGCGACGCCGCGTGGGGGACGAAGCCCTTCGGGGTGTAAACCCCTTTCAGGGGGGAAGAATCCCAGGGGGTCGAACAGGCCCTTCCGGGTGACGGTACCCCCAGAAGAAGGGACGGCGAACTACGTGCCAGCAGCCGCGGTAATACGTAGGTCCCGAGCGTTACCCGGAATCACTGGGCGTAAAGTGCGCGTAGGCGGTCGGGTGTGTCGTCCGTGAAAGCCCCCGGCTCAACCGGGGAACGGCGGACGAAACTGCCCGACTCGAGGGCGGGAGAGGCCGGTGGAGCTACCGGAGTAGCGGTGAAATGCGCAGATACCGGTAGAAACCTCGATGGCGAAGGCAGCCGGCTGGCCCGTTCCTGACGCTGAGGCGCGAAAGCGTGGGGAGCGAACCGGATTAGATACCCGGGTAGTCCACGCCCTAAACGATGCGGGCTAGGTGTTGGCTCCTCTAACCGTGGGCCAGTGCCGCAGCTAACGCGGTAA
>JALSGO010000052.1 GCA_026982655.1 Candidatus Bipolaricaulota bacterium | reverse complement strand
CGGACCCGGATCGACGGGAGCGGGATGCCGCCGACGCCGACGCCGACGCCGACGCCGACGCCGACGCCGACGCCGACGCCGACGCCGACGCCGACGGCGGCGGGCCTTCCATGAAGGTATATCATCTGGCCTTGGACGAGGACCGGATCGAGGGCGCGAAGGTCGCGCTGCTCCCCGGGGACCCGGACCGGGTCCCCCGGATCGCTCGACGCCTCGACCCCGAGGCCCGGGAGCTCGCCTTCCACCGGGAGTACCGCTCGTACTTGGGCTATGTTCAGGAGAAGCCCGTGCTGGTCGTCTCCACGGGGATCGGCGGGCCCTCGACGAGCATTGCCGTCGAGGAGCTGGCCCGGCTGGGGGTGGAGACGTTTCTCAGAGTGGGCACCTGCGGCGGGATCTCCCCTCGGGTGCGGGTGGGCGATGCGCTGATCGCCTCCGGGGCCGTCCGGCTCGACGGGGCTTCCCCGCAGTACGCGCCCCTCGAGTACCCCGCCGTAGCCCATTACGAGGTGCTAAACGCCCTCGTAGGGGCGGCCCGCTCCCTCCAGAAGCCCCATCGCGTGGGGATCCTGGCCTCGACGGCGACGTTCTATCCCGGCCAGGAGCGTCGGGACTCGTTCTCGGGGTACGTGTCGCGGGCCTTTCAGGGCACGTTGAAAGAGTGGCAGGCGCTGAACGTGCTGGCCTACGAGATGGAGGCGGCCACCCTCCTGACGATGGCCTCCGCGTTCGGCCTGCGGGCGGGGTGCGTGGCGGGCGTCGTCGTCCACCGGGGGCGCTCCGAGAGGGTCTCCCCTCAGGGGCTCAAGCGGGGCGAGGAGAACGCGATCGCCGTCGCGGTCGAGGCCACACGGGCGCTCGTTTCGCCCTAAACGGGACGGTATAATCGCCCCATGGTTCGCAGCATGACCGGCTACGGGGAGGGCTCGGCCCAGGGGGAGGGCTGGCGCGTCTCCGCCAAGGTGAAATCCCTCAACCACCGCTATCTGGAGATCTATTTGCGCGGTCTGGAAGAGTACCCCGAGCTGGACCTTCGCGTTCGGGATCTCGTGCAGAAGCGCTTCGCCCGGGGGCGGATGGAGGTCTCCCTCAAGCTGGAGTGTCTGGGGGAGGAGGCCCTGCGCTTCGACCCCGAGGCGGTCCGCCCCTACTGGGAGGGGCTCCGCCGACTCGCGGAGGCGCTGGGGCTGGAGGAACCATCGCTCGACCACCTCTTGCGGGTGGGGGCGATCCGCCCGGAGCCGCCCGACCCCGAGGGGCTGTGGCCCGTCCTCCAGGAGGCTCTGGGCGAAGCCCTCGATGCCGTCGAGGAGATGCGCCGCCGGGAGGGGAAGGCCCTCACCCACGAGCTGCTCGCCCTGCTGGAGCAGCTCGAGTGGGAGATCGATGCCGTGGCCGAAAGGGCCCCGCAGCTCAAGGAACACTACCGCGAGCGCCTCCACAAGCGAGTCGAGGAGCTGGGGGTGGAAGTGGACCCGGAGCGCCTCGAGCAGGAGGTGGTGCTCTACGCGGAGCGGAGCGACATCGCGGAGGAGCTGGCCCGGCTGCGCATCCACCGCGAGGCCGCCGAAAGAGCCCTAGAGGCAGGGAGGGAAGAGGCCGTGGGCCGAGAGTTGGACTTCTTGGCCCAGGAGATGAACCGGGAGGCGAACACGATCGCCTCGAAGGCCCGCGAGGGGGAGGTCGCCCAGCGGGTGGTGGCGATGAAGGCGCTCATCGAGCGGTTCCGGGAGCAGGTGCGAAACGTGGAATGAGCGCGAAGATCACGATCGGCGGCCCGCCGGGGAGCGGGAAGAGCACGGTGGCGCGCCTCCTGGCCGAGCGGCTCTCCGTCCCCGTTTACTCCGCCGGAGCGATCTTCCGGGAGGAGGCGAAGCGCCGGGGGCTTTCACTCGAGGCGTTCAGCCGTCTCGCCGAGGAGGACGAGCGCATCGACCGCGCGCTCGATGACGAGATGCTCGAGCTCCTCCGCGAGAAGGAGTCGGGGGTCTTCGAGGGGCGGCTTACGGGCTGGCTCGCGCACACCCAGCGAATCCCCGCGCTCAAGGTGTATTTGGACGCCCCTCTGGACGTTCGGGTACGGAGGATCCAGAAGCGCGAGGGGAGCGAGGACCCGCACACCATCAGAGAGGCCGTGCTCGCCCGGGAGCGCTCGGAGGCCGAGCGCTACCGACGCCTCTACGGGGTGGACATCAAGGACACGTCGTTCTACGACCTGGTGGTGGACACCTCCGAGCTCTCGCCGGAAGGGGTCGTCCAACGGATTCTCTCCCCACCGTGTGCTTGAAGCTCAAACGTTTCGCACAACAGCGCTCCCACGCAGTGCCCTTACGGTAAACTCCTCTTCCCTAAGGACCTCGATCGCCTCCACCAGCGCGCGGGCTCCTTCTAAAGTGGTGACATAGGGCAGGCGCTCCCGCATCGCCGCCAAGCGGATGTGCGCGTCGTCGCGGTGGGATACCTTCCCCAAGGGCGTGTTGATCACCAGGTGCACCTTCCCCGAGCGCAGGAGGTCGAGCCCGTTGGGATGGCCCTCCCCCAGCTTGTGGACCCGGGTGACGGGAAGGCCCGCCTCCTCCAGAGCCCGGGCCGTCCCGCGCGTGGCATAGAGCTGAAAGCCTATGGCGTGCAGCCTCCGGGCGATGGGGACCACCCTCGGCTGATCGGGGTCGCTCACGCTCACGAAGACCCCGCCCTCCGTGGGCAGCTTGGTCTTGAGATTCCGCTGCGTCTTCAGAAAGGCCTCGCCCACGGTGGCGCCCAAGCCCATGACCTCGCCGGTGCTCTTCATCTCCGGGCCGAGCACCGGGTCCACCCAGAAGCGATCGAAGGGGAACACGGGAGCCTTCACGGCATACCCCAAGGGGGAGGGCTCCTCGGGGACGCTCAACTCTGGGAGGGACTTTCCGGCCATCACCCACGCCCCCACCTTGGCCCAGGGGACCCCCGTGGCCTTGCTCACGAAGGGCACCGTCCGCGAGGCGCGCGGGTTCACCTCCAACACGTAGACCTCCTCCCCCGAGACGGCGTACTGCACGTTCAGGAGGCCCACCACCCGCAATGCCCGGGCCAGCTCCTTCGTGTACGCCCGGATCCTCTCCAAGACGTTGGGGGAGAGGGAGAACGGGGGGAGCACGCAGGAGCTGTCCCCGGAGTGGACCCCCGCCTCCTCGATGTGCTGCATCACCCCCGCGATCACGCAGCGCTCGCCGTCGGCCACCGCATCGACGTCCACCTCGACGGCCCCCTCCAGGAACCGATCGATGAGCACGGGGTGTTCGGGGGAGGCGTCTGCGGCTTCCTTAAGATAGCGCTCCAGGTCGTCCTCGTCGTAGGCGATCTCCATGGCCCGGCCTCCCAGCACGTACGAGGGGCGCACCAGGACGGGATACCCCAGCTCGCGCGCCGCCCGCTTGGCTTCCTTCAAGGAGCGGACGCTCGCCCCCCGGGGGCGGGGGATCCTCAGTTGTTCTAAGAGGGCGTCGAACGCCCCGCGGTCCTCGGCCCGGTGGATCTGCTCCGGCGGCGTCCCCCAGATGGGCACGCCCGCTTCCTGAAGCCCCCGGGCCAAGCGCAGGGGCGTCTGCCCCCCGTACTGCACGATCACCCCTTCGGGTTTTTCAAGCTCCACGACGTTTAGGACGTC
>JALSGO010000051.1 GCA_026982655.1 Candidatus Bipolaricaulota bacterium | reverse complement strand
CGAAGCCGTCGAGGACGTCGAAGAGAAAGAGGGCCTGCAGGGAGAGGGCCAACTGCGGCGAGAGGTGCCAGCGCAGGCCCGTCTCCAGGTCCCACGTCCCGGAGAGGAAGTAGGCTCCGCCCATGAAGATCCCGAACGACGGGGTGATCGAGAGTTCGGCGTCCAGCTCCAGGCCGGGGACGAAGATGTCCGGTTCGCCGAGGAAGAGAGAAGCCAGCGCTATCTCGGAAGCCGAGACGGTCGGCGCAGGAGATAGAAAGAGCCCTAAGGAGATGATCCCGATGAAGGGTAAGAGAAATGTAAGGGCATATGCCAAAGACCTCGCTTTCCCCCTTGCAGGACTTCGACTATAGAAGGGTACGTTATTCCTAGGGCTCACACCGATTTCGGAGTTCTTCGCTGGGGCTTAGCCCGATGACGTAGTCGGCGAACGTGTTCCCCTCAATGCGGTTGCCCACGCACTCGAGCCCCTCTAGGGGAGCGCCCTCGTTCACCGAGAGCCCGATGCGGTTCCCCACGATCGTGTTCCCCTCAATCCACCACCGAGGGATGTCCGAGCTCAAGCTAGAGAGCGCCAAGCCGGCCTCCCCGTTCCCGGAGAGGGCGTTCTCCTCAAAGGTGTAGCTCCCCTCTCGCAGGATCACCCCATACTCCCGGTTGCGATGGACTTGGTTGTTGCGGATCACCAGCGCGCTGTCCGAGGCGTCGATCCCTTGAAGGTTCCCCTCGATGACGTTGTCCACGATCCTCCCCACCTGCACGTCGCGGAGTTCCAAGCCGATGCCTTCGTTCGCGAAGATTCGGTTGTCCTCCACGGTGATGAATGCCGCATGGGTGATCGCGATCACCTGCCCCGCCGGGGTCCGCGGACGAGACGACACCCCGGTGAACGTGTTCTCCTCTAAGACCAAGCTGTCCCTCCTCCCAAAGATGCCCTCCGAGAAGAATCCGAAGGAGAGATCGACCGCCTGAAATCCCACATTGAAGGGGCCGCCGCCGACGAAGCGGTTGCGGAAGATCCAGAGGTTGAGCTGGCCGCTGACGAGCAGGCCGCTCAGCCCGGTGTCCGGATCGGGGAGGAATTGGTTGTCATAGATCATCCCCCCGACGATGCCGATGATCTGGGCTCCCCCTTGAAGGGTCAACCCCGTGACGCCCACGCCGATCCCGAAGGAGCCGGCGACGAAGAGGGCGAAGGGGGAAGGAGAGGGGATCGCGCTCAGCTGCCCTTGCACCACGGTCCGCTCCGGGCCATCGCCCAGGAGGAAGACGCTCTTGAGGATGACGAGGTTCTCCCGGTAGAGGCCGGGGGCGATGCGGATGAGGGGCATCGAGGGAGGCTCCCGCTCGTCCCACTCGTCGAAGGGAGGGGTGAAGGGAGCGGTGTCGATGGCCTCCTGGATGGTGGCGAATTGGCAGCGCGGCGGCCCCTCCGGACAGACGGTCAGCTCCACCGAGGGCCGAATCGGCAGCCCCTCCCCCCAAGGAAGTATCCCGGCCCCCAGATCCGTCTGCCCCTTGGTGAGCGCAGGGGTCAGGGGTCCCCCGGCCAAGACCAGACCCAACATGAGGGTTGTCATCGCACACTGCCGAGTTACGGTTCTTAGGTCCATTAGACCCCTCCTTTACCTTCTCCCTATCTCCTGTAAACAGACTGGCTCTGAAGAGCAAAGGGAGCTAGGCAGAGGTGGTGGGGGTGGGGGATTGCTGCCTACAGTGGTGCTTTGCCCCGCATCCTGAGGAGATGAGGGAGTGGTTGTGCTCTGCTCCGGACTCTGCGAGGAATCGGAGCTTCCCCAAGGTCGAGCTTCACAGTTAGCGGATCCAGTAGCTTCTTTGCACGCCATAGCGCGCAGCTGGTCCTCGGTGAACTTGCCGCAGTACCCAACGCAGATGTACTCCACGGTGCCATCCGGCAACCGCCGCCACACCAGGACGGGAATCGTTGAGGTTCCAAACTTCTCCTGGATCGCCTGAAGAGCCGCGTCCGTTAGGGCGGCGCTTTCATTGGTGAACCCGTAGGTTACGATCAGCTTATCCCTTCCGAACCAGTCTTGTGGCTGTTCCCGAAGCGCATCGATAGCTTGGTCAATCCATGTCAAGATCTCGTTGATCTTGTCCGATGTGCCGCAGATCTGACAGTGGTCCGCACGAGCGGCGACGATGATGTCACCACAGCCGAAGACAAGCCAACACGTTCCTTGATCTTTGATTCGCATGATGATAAAGGCATTGTCATGTTTGGCGGGGTCAAACGCCTCCGTGCCCTCCGCACAATCGGGCACATTCTTGACGCACCCGACGATACTGTCAAGCTGCCAGGGTTGATCGAAAGGATCATCGCTGGAGCCTTGGGATAAGGCGTTGTCGAGCATTTGGAGGGTTCCCCAACCGATCTCCACCCTTCGCTGGACATCTCGCCCGAGGCGATCGGGCAGCGGTTGCCCCATCCATTGCAGGTAGTTGTTCAGCTCGGTGAACAACCGGCAAAATGCGATTTGCACACAATCGCTGAGAGGAAGTCTCAAGATCTCGCGAATCGTTTGGCCTCCCGTAGGCCGGTACGTCTCAACGATGTGTTGGAGAATCCGCTGTACGGTGCTCGTGAACTCTTGAGCGACTTTATGCCCTAGATCCTCGCTTCCCAGCATTTGAGACATCACGGCCCAGACCTTTTCGTACGTAGCAGCCCAAGTGTTCAGAAACGTAAGCGCGTTCGCTATGGCAGCTTCCGGGTTATCCCCCGCCGCCAGCAAGGCCGTCGGATTCTGGAAGAGGAGGATGGCCAACCACACGGCCATAGCCGCATACTCCTCCGGCGGGGGCAGGAACGACTCTTGAAGTTCCTGTGCGAGGGTCCGAGCCACCGATCGAGCATCATTAGGGTCGGTAGAATCCAAGACCAACAAGAAGGCCTGCTCCACTTTATCGAAGCCTTGTGCTAGCAGACTTTCGTAGACCTCATCAAAGCGATTGTTTGACAAAGCACGGCTCAATTGATGCAACCAATCCGCTAGTTGAGAGAGTCCCACTCCATCCAGTAACCTCAATGCCTCTTCTATTCTTGGCTCAAGCCCAACGTTTGTAGAATCATCCGGAAGATTGGCTCCGGCTAACATCCACCAGCGAAATTCGGATAGATCAAGCTCATCAAATCCTGCCAGAACGATCGTGTTGTTTCCCAACCGCTTGTCCCAGGAGAGGATCGCTGTGTAAAACCCCACTTCCGCCAAAAGATTATGAGCTAGTATTGCTTTTTTAACCACTTCATCCCTTTGCCATTGCTTTTCATACCACCGCTCCCACGCCTCTTGACACAGCTCCGAGGAAAACGGCACCAGCTTCCCGTAGTACCGATACGGACAGTACTTGAACACCGGAGGCAGCTCCCTCCCCGGTCGCGGCTGCACGTTCGTTGAGGTCACCTGCATGCCTCCCACACC
Source organism: Candidatus Bipolaricaulota bacterium (assembly GCA_026982655.1). Classification (GTDB taxonomy): domain Bacteria; phylum Bipolaricaulota; class Bipolaricaulia; order RBG-16-55-9; family RBG-16-55-9; genus JALUUA01. Next base: position 287 of record JALSGO010000051.1, on the reverse strand, counting down.
CGCACTTCCCTGGGCTACCCTCTTCACCTTCACCCGCGCATACGTCGCCCTCCCCGGATCGATCGCCGGCCGCGTCCTCCCCCACAACTGCTGCCCCTCCGTCGTCCCTGCCCCGTCGTCCCCCGCCGGGATCACCAACAGCGCCTCTACTTCCTCTCCCTCCTCCGGCCTCCCGAACAGTACCACCTCCGCCCGGTCCCAGTCCAGCCCCTCCCCGGCAGACATCCCCCGGAGTCCGAAGCTCTGCGCTCCCGCGTCCGTACCGGAGCCCTCCAGCAGCTCCCTCA
>JALSGO010000050.1 GCA_026982655.1 Candidatus Bipolaricaulota bacterium | reverse complement strand
GTGCGTAGGAGACGCTCGCGATCACGGGTTTTCCATGGCGTTTGAGGGCGGGGACGAGCTCGGCGTAGCGCTCATAGCCCAGATTGTTGAGCCCCATGGAGTTGATCGAGCCCACGTCGTGGTCGATGCGGGCGGCCAGTCGGGGCTCGGGGTTCCCCTCCCGGGGGCAGTGGGTCATCGACTTCGTCACCACGGCCCCGACCCCCGAGCGCCCGAGCGCGTGCAACTCCTCTTCCGTGACGGACAGGGGCCCGGAGGCGTTCGTGATCGGCGGGTCGATCTTGGGGATGGCCATCGCGAATCGCTGAGCACTATAGTCCTATCGGCGGACGTCCGCAAGTGGACGCGTTGGCGTTGCCTTTTCCCCCGATACGCTCTAGAATAGCTCACAACTCCAAGCCAACGGCGGTGAGCGGATCATGGCCCAGAAAATCCGGGGGAAAGTCTTCGTGGTCGGCGACGACGTCAACACCGACGAGATCATCCCCGCCCGCTATTGCACCACCACCGATCTGGACAGCTTAGGGGCCCACGCCCTCGAAGACCTCCACGAGTCGAAGAACCCCTTCGGAGTGCCTTTCAAGCCCGGCGAGTACAAGATCCTCGTCGCGGGCGAGAACTTCGGCTGCGGCAGCTCCCGAGAGGTGGCCCCCGTGGCCCTCCAGAAGGCGGGCGTGGAGGCCGTGATCGCCCGGTCGTTCGCCCGCATCTTCTACCGCAATTCCGTCAACATGGGGCTGCCCCTCTCCCGCAATCGGGATCTCGTCCCCCCGGATGTGAAGACGGGCGACGAGCTGGAGATCGAGCTGGACGACGCCTTCTTCGCAGGGATGGCCCCCGTCCACCGGCAGATCTTAGAGGCCGGGGGGCTTACGGCCTTCCACCGCAAGGGCGGGAAGCTCGAGCAGCCGAGCGCCCCGCCCCGGCCCATGACCCTGGCCGAAAAAATCTTGGCCAAGGCGGCCGGGGTGGAGTACGTCGAGCCGGGGATGATCGTCTACGCCGAGGTGGATCGGGTGATCACCCACGAGCTCACCCTGCCCGTGGCCGCCGAGCAGCTCTACCGCGCCTACGGGCGCGACTTCCGCATCCAAGACCCCGACAAAATCCTGTTTGTGGCCGACCACACGATCCAGATCCCCTTGGTGCGTGACGACTGGAAGTCCCAGGAGATGGTCCAAAAGGCCGCGCAGTTCGTGGAGGAGCAGGGGCTTCCGAACGCGTTCCTGCCCCCGGCCCCGTTCGTGAGCTGGGGCATCTGCCACGTCCTGTTCCCGGAGAAGGGCCTTATCCGGCCCGACACCCTCGTCGTGGGCACGGACTCCCACACCTGCACCCACGGGGCCTACGGGTGCTTCGCCTTTGGGATCGGGAACACGGACCTCACGGAGATCATGGCCTCCGGACGGCTCTTGGTGGAGGTCCCCGAGACCATCCTCGTGGAGCTCCAGGGCCGGATGCCCCCGGGGGTGTACGCCAAGGACGTGATCCTGCACATCTTGAGCGAAGTGACCATGAACGGCTTCACGAACTGCGTGGTGGAGTTTACGGGAGATGCCTTAGAGCAATTGACCCCGGACGACCGGGCCACGATCGCCAACATGACCGTGGAGGGCGGGGCCACCTGCGGGATCTTCCCCGTGGGGAAGCTGCGCTCGGACCCCGACGCCGTGTACAAGAAGCGGTACTCTTTCGATCTCTCCAAGCTTGAGCCCTACGTGGCGAGGCCCTATCAGCCGGACAACGGCGTCCCCATCTCCCGGCTCCTGCAGGAGGACGGGGAGGTAAAGGTGGACGTCTGCTGGGTAGGGAGCTGCACCGGCGGGAAGTTGGAAGACGTCGCGGCGGCGGCGCAGATCGTCCGGGGCCGTCAAGTCTCGAGAGACGTGCGGATGATCGTCTCGCCCGCCTCGCTGGGGGTGTGGGAGGAAGCCGGACGCCGGGGGTACTCCCGCTGGTTGTTGGAAGCGGGCGCGGAGCTGTTCCCCCCCTCGTGTGGGGCGTGCATCGCCATGGGGCCGGGGACCCTCCGCCAAGGGCAGATCGGGGTCTTCTCCTCCAATCGGAATTTCAAGGGGCGCTCCGGGCTGGGGGCCGTCTATCTGGCCTCCCCGGCGACGGTGGCCGCCTCCGCCCTGCGGGGAAGAATCGCCGATCCTCGGGAGTTCTTGTCCTCCTCCTGAGTCACTGGCTGTAAGGGGGTTCCCGCTCGTGTCACACGCAAGGCGCGCACAGAGGCAGGGTCTTGTCTATCCAGCACACGGGGGACTATAATCGAAAGGCTTTTCGGTCTTTGACAGGGGAGGTGGTTTCGGTTTTCGCTCGTTCCTTTCACGATGTCTGGCCCACCCTTTCGGCGGTCTCATCGGACGGGCGTGGGCGTTTGGAAGGGAAAGGGGGGAGTCCATGGAGAACCGCCAAGATACTGCGGTATTTGTCGATTTGGAGAACATTTACATCGGGTTTCGCAAGGAATACGGGCGAGACCTCCAGGCGAAGGAGTTGGCGGAGAAGGCCCGCTCCTTCGGCGGAGTGAAGTTCATCAACGTGTACGCCGATTTTGGCGAGCCGACCTATCCGGAACACTTCAAGATCGAGCTCGATAATGAAGGCATCCACGCCGTCAACGTCCCGAAAGATCGGGACCGTGAGGGACGGCCTACGAAAAACAAGATAGACATCCGCATCGTCGTCGACGTCTTTCGCTCCCTGGCGTTTCGCCCCGAGATCCGGCGCTACGTCTTCATGACCGGGGACAAGATCTTCTTGGACGTCATCAACCTGGTGAAGAACGACTTCGGCAAGGAAGTGATCGTAAGCGGCATCGAGGGCACCGTGGCCCAGGTGCTCCAAGAGGCCGCCCATCGCTACGACCCGTTCGTCATCGAGGGCGACTACCAGGAGAAGCTCCGCCGGTTCATCGAGCTGATGGACGAGTTGGAGCATCGCATTTTGGACGGGACGTACAATTACCTGGGCTGGAAGCTCATCATCGATCACCTCTACGAGAGCCCCTCGTTTGAGTTCTCGACCTGGGGCGAGGCGCGGGAGTTCTTCGAGCGGATCAAGCGGGAGGGGAAGATCCTGTTTAAGTTCTACCCCGGCGAGAGCCGGGAGATCGAGGCCTATCGCTTAGACCGCAAGAACCCCTTGGTGCGGCGCATCTTGGGGCTGGATGCGCTGGCCGGGACCGCGACGCGGAGGTGATCCCGTATGGATCGCACCGCCCAGCTCCTTCGGATCGGAGACGAGGACTGGGAGGACGAAGAGTGGGAGGACGAGGACGAGTGGGAAGAAGAGGAGGAGGAGTGGACCCACGACGACTTAGCGTTCTAGCCGGCCTCCGCTCCGGACGGGGGAAACGATCCGAGCCCGGAAGCAGAACATCGCAAAGGCGCCTGAGGCGCTCTGAGGTGTATCCTTAAAGAGCTGGAATCGAGGTGAGGGCACAGAGGGAGGGGGCTTGGTCCGCGGAGCCCCTCGCCTTGAAAGAGCTACTGGGGAAAAACCCCGCGGGCAAGGAGGCGAATCCCACGGGTAAAACCCTGGTAGCCGGTGGAGTTCCTGCTCCACGCACGAAGGGCTCCGCGGCCAAGCAGGGTAAGGAGGTGAGTCTCGTCGGAGAAGTGAGAGGAACCGAAAACGCTACCTGAACATCTCAATGCCGATAGCGGCCCACCTCACCTCGCCGTGCCGCTGCTTGTGAGCCCTTTAGTATACCTGTGTCAAAGAACTCCTGCAACCCGCTCGGGCCCCTCCGGTGGTGAGGCATCCGCCTGTATTTTACAATGGATGAGCCAGGTTTGCATACACGGCGTTGCGCGTCGACCCTCCCATCCACCTAAAAGGGGAAGGAGAAGAGCATGGATACCAACCGAGCGCAGCGGGCCTCCATGGCGGCGGACGCGGTGCGCATGCTTCGAGTTCTCGATACACAGGGGCATTCCCTGCAGGGGACGGAGTATGCCCATCGCCTCTCCGAGGAGGCCCTCTGGGAGCTCTACTCGTGGATGACACGGGTGCGCCTCTTAGATGCCCGCCTGATGAACCTCCAGCGCCAGGGGCGGATCGGCTTCTACGGGGTTTCCACGGGGGAGGAGGCCGCCGTCGTCGGAAGCGGCTACGCCCTGGAACCCGAGGACTGGGTCTTCCCCGCGCTGCGCCAGGGCGGGGTCGCCTTGATGCGCGGGATGCCCCTCTCGGTCTATGTCGCCCAGTGCTACGGCAACGCGCTCGACGTCCAGAAGGGCCGCCAGATGCCCTGCCACTACGCCTATAAGCGCGCAAACTTCGTGGCCTGGTCCAGCTGCATCGGGACCCAGCTCCCCCACGCCGTGGGGACGGCTTGGGCCGCCCGGTTCAAGGGCGACCCCCTCGTGGTCCTGGCCTATTTGGGGGACGGGGCCACCTCCGAGGGGGACTTCCACGTGGCGATGAACTTCGCCGGGGTCTTTCAGGTCCCGGTCGTGTTCTTCTGCCAGAACAACCAGTGGGCCATCTCCGTGCCCTTCGCACGCCAGACGGCCTCGGAGAGCATCGCCATCAAAGCGAAGGCCTATGGGTTCGAGGGCGTCCGCGTGGACGGCAACGACGTGTTGGCCGTCTATGAGGTCACCCGCCGAGCCGTGGAGAAGGCCCGCGGGGGTGGGGGACCGACCCTCATCGAGGCCGTGACGTACCGCATGGGCGGCCACTCCTCCTCCGACGACCCCACCCGCTACCGCGACCCTCAAGAGGTGGAGGAGTGGCAGAAGCGCGATCCCATCATACGCTTCCGGCGATATCTGGAGTCCAAGGGCCTCTGGGACGAGAAGAAGGAAGTCCAGCTTCAGGAGAGGCTGAACGCCGAGATCTCTCAGGCGATCCGAGAGGCGGAATCCGCGCCGCCCCCGCCCCTCGAGACCCTGGTAGAAGACGTCTACGCGGAGATCCCCCCGCGCCTCCGCCGCCAGCTCCAAGAGGTGAAACGCTTCACCGAGTAAGCGCGGAGTGCGCAGGGCTCTAGAGAGATCCCGGGTCGGGAAGCTCTTCCACGGGGACGTCTTTGAACTTGTCCCCCTCCTCGATGAGCATCACCGGGATGTCGTCCTTGATGGGATACTTTCGGTCGCACTCCGTACAGACGAGCCAGCTCTCGCCCACAAGCTCTACGGGCGTCTTGCACGCCGGACAGGCCAACACCTCCAACAGCTCTTGCGAGATTGCCATCTTCCCTCGCCTCCTCGTTCGGGGGCTTACTCTAGCCCCTGAGAAGGGGGCTTGCAAGCCCGGATCGAGCCGATTAGCATACGGGGGCCATGGCTTCTCCGGATCGCGCGGGGGGCCGGAGAGCGCCGGAGGACGTCGGCCTGCTTGTCGATCTCTATGAGCTGACGATGGCCGACAGCTACCTGCGCCACGGCCTCAACCAACAAGCCACCTTCGACCTCTTCGTCCGAGAACTCCCCCCTCGACGGAACTTCTTGGTGGCCGCCGGCCTGGAGCCCGTGCTGGGGTACCTCGAGGGCCTGCGGTTCCCCCCGGAGGCGCTGGAGTACCTCGAGGGCCTACAGCTCTTCAGCTCTGAGTTCTTGGAGTATCTGGAGGGATTCCGTTTCACGGGGGACGTGTGGGCCGTCCCGGAGGGCGAGATCGTCTTCCCGCCGGAGCCCCTCCTAGAGCTGCGGGCTCCCCGCATCGAAGCCCAGATCGTCGAGACCTTCCTGCTCAACCAGATGAACTTCCAGACGATGATCGCCTCCAAGGCGGCGCGGGTGGTGCTGGCGGCCCGGGGCCGGGCCGTGGTGGACTTCTCCCCCCGGCGGGACCACGGCGTGGACGCGGCCCTCAAGGCGGCCCGCTCGAGTTATATTGCGGGCTGCGCCGGGACCTCGAACGTCCTGGCCGGGCAGGTGTACGGAATCCCCGTCTACGGGACGATGGCCCACTCCTACGTGATGTCCTTCGACGACGAGCTGAGCGCCTTCCGCGCCTTCGCCCGGGATTTCCCGCAGAACGTCGTCTTGCTGATCGACACCTACGACACCCTCCAGGGCGCAAGGCACGCGGTCCAAGTCGCTCAAGAGCTGGCCTCCCAGGGCGTCCGGGTCCGGGGGGTGCGCATCGACAGCGGGGACCTCGTGCGGCTCAGCCGGGAGGTGCGCAAGATCCTGGACGAAGCGGGTCTTCACGACGTGAGAATTCTGTTGAGCGGGGACCTCAACGAGGAGAAGATCGAGCGCCTATTGCGCGAGGGAGCGGTGGTCGACTCCTTCGGCGTGGGGACGGAGATGGGTACCTCCTACGACGCGCCCGCGTTGGGCGGGGTCTATAAGCTCGTAGAGGACGAGCGGGGCTATCGCATCAAGCGCAGCGCCGGAAAGGCCACCCTCCCCGGGAGGAAGCAGATCTGGCGTTTCCTCGACTCCCAGGGCTTTATGGACCACGACGTTCTCGCGCTGGCCGAGGAACCCCCTCCCGACGAGGGCGAGGGAGCCCGCCCGCTGCTTACGCCCGTCATGCGGGGTGGGAAGCGCACGGAGCCCCCGGAGCCTTTGGAGCAGATCCGGGAGCGCTGTTTGCAAAATCTCGAGAGGCTGCCGGAGCCCTTGAAGCAATTGGAGCGCCCTCCCGATCCCGATTCCGAGTACCCCGTACGCTTAAGCCCCAAGCTGGAAGAGCTCCGGGCGCGGATGCTTCAGGAGGTCGCCCAAGGCAGCGCCGATTTGTCTCCCTGATCGTCTTGCTCAATCTGCCCCTGTGAGGAGAAAGGCCTCCTCAGGGGAGAACCCGAAGGCGATCTCTTGCCCTTCCCTTTGGAGTTCGTCCTCGGGGGGGCTGAAGCGCCGAAGGAGCCAGAGTTGTCCGGCGCACTCGATGTGGAGCAGCGCGGAGTCGCCTAAAAACTCCACGCCGCGCACGCGCCCCTGCAGCCGGTTCTCTGGGGGTCGAGGGGGGAGCGTGAGCTTCTCGGGTCGCACGAGGAAGTGCACGCGGTCGCCGGGCTTTGCCCGAAAGCGGCAGTGGGAGCCCTTGCTCAGGACGACGGATTGACGGTCGTCGAGGGCCACCCGCACCCGATCCCCTTCTACGGCCAGGACCCGGCCCTCCAGGACGTTCCCCCGCCCGATGAAGCGGGCGACGAAGAGCGAGGCGGGCCGGTGGTAGACGGCCCAAGGCGGGCCGATCTGCTCCAAGCGGCCCTCGTTCATCACCGCCACGCGATCCGCGATGGCCAGCGCCTCCTCCTGGTCGTGGGTCACGTAGAGGGTGGTGATGTTTAGCTGGCGCTGCAGGCGCTTGATCTCCAGGCGAAGCCGCACCCGCAGCTGCACGTCCAAGGCGCTCAAGGGCTCGTCCAACAGGAGCACTTGAGGATTCGGGGCGAGCGCCCGGGCCAGGGCGACGCGCTGCTGCTGGCCCGCCGAGAGCTCCGAGGGCTTGCGGCGCTCCAAGCCCACGAGGTCCATGAGCTCCAAGAGCTCCCGCACGCGGGCCTTGACGCCGTGGGCGCGCCGGAACCCTCGCATGGTGAGCCCATAGGCGATGTTGTTGAAGACGCTCATGTGGGGAAAGAGCGCGTAGTTCTGGAAGACGATGCCCACCCCCCGCTCTTCCGGGGGCAAGGAGAGGAGGCTTTGGCCGTCGAGACGAACGTCTCCTCGGTCGGGCTGCTCGAAGCCCGCAATGAGACGGAGGGTGGTGGTCTTCCCGCAGCCCGAGGGTCCGACCAGCGCGACGAGCTCGCCGGACCCCACCTCAAGCGAGAGCTCCCGGACGGCGGTGACCGGGCCGAAGCGCTTCGTGAGATCTCGAATCTGGAGTTGGGCCATCGCTTTAGCGTACTTACCCTGAGGGCAAGCTGCCAATCGGGCTCGAGGCCGCTATGATGGTCCGATGGCGATGACCGAGAAGATCACCTCCCCGAGCGTCGTGCGAGGGCTCTTGGAAGCCCACGGCCTTCGCCCCAAGAAGCGCTGGGGACAGCACTTCCTCTGCGACGAGAACGTCTTAGAGAAGATCGTAGAAGCTGCGGAACTTACCCCTCAAGATCGCGTCTTCGAGGTCGGGCCGGGGCTGGGCACGCTCACGGAGCGGCTGGCGCAGGTCGCCCGAGAGGTCGTGGCCGTGGAGATCGATCGCCGCCTCATCCCTCTCCTGGAGGAGAGGCTCGCTCCCCTTCGGAACGTGCGCGTCGTGGAGGGAGACGTCCTTCGCGTGCCCTGGGAGGGGCTTCTGTCCATGGGGCGCTCCCCCCGGGCTCCGTGGAAGGCGTTGGGGAACCTGCCGTACGGGATCACGTCGCCCCTGTTGGAAAGGCTTTTGGAGCATCGGGAGCGCTTTTCGCTCGCGGTGCTCATGGTCCAGCGGGAGGTGGCCGAGAAGATCGCAGCTCCCCTGGGGACGCGGGATGCGAGCGCGTTGGGGGCGTGGGTGCAGGCGTTCTGCGAGGTCGAGGTGCTCGCCCGCGTCTCGCGCCGCTCGTTCTGGCCTCGGCCCGACGTCGACTCGGCCCTGCTGCGGCTCCGCTTCCTTCCCCAACCGAGGATCCAATCCCCCCTAGAAAGCTTTAAGAAAGCCGTGCGGGTCGCGTTCGGCTGGCGGCGCAAGACCCTGCTCAAGGCACTGGCTGCGGCTGCAGCCGCGGCTGCGGACGCGGACGCGGAGCCGGGGCTTTCGCAGGGAGGGGCGGCAGCGATCCTCGAGCGGGCGGGGATCGACGGCGCTCGGCGGGGGGAGACGCTCACCCTGGAGGAGCTCGATCGGCTGGCTTGGGCCTGGACAGCTTGGGAGGAGAGAGAGCGGGGGAGAGATTAGCTCATGCCGGGGCGATTGCCGGTGTACTCCGGGGAAGGGGGCGGAGGGGGATCGCTGCGGGGCGAATCGACTTGGGTCCCCTGCCAGAGGGAGTATCCCAAGAAGAGACCTCCTATCAGGAGGATAAGGGTTGCGTACTGAAAGGCCCGGCGCCAGCGAGGGCTGTCCTGGAGTCGGACGTGGGGACCCCCACGCCGGAACGGGGATGCTGCTAGGGACCGCAGACGTTCGTAGCGTCGGATCCTGCGGAGTCTGCGGGTACAGGTCGTGCAAAGCGCTACGTGTACGGAGATGGCCTGCCGGCCCCACTCTTGAGGGTCCACGCCGAGGGTGCGGTTGCCTCGAGCGTACTCCTGTAGGGCCTCTCGAGGCGGGTGATTTGCCCGAGCGCCCGCCGCTAAGGCGAGACGATCCTGGGCAAAGAGGAAATGGAATTCCTCCAGTCGCTCCTCCGGAGGTTGCTGAGGGGGTGAGGCTCCGTGGGGGGAGCGGCTAGCTTCTCGATCCATGGGTTGGGTTCCCCTCCTCCTCTCGTTGGAGTCGCTCGTAGATGCGTCGGATAAACGCCTTCTCGCGGGTGGGGTTGAACTCCTTGCCCACAAGGCGAAAGATGTGGGTCCACTTCAACCGGGTACCGGCCAGCTGTTCCACCGTAAGGTCTTGGAGACGAACCCGCCCTTCCTCGATCGCTCGGACCAAAGCCTCTCGTTTGCGACGATCGGGCCGGCCCAGCTGATGGCTTAGCAGATATGCCAGCAAGCCGCGGACATAGTCCGGGTTGCCTTCGCGCTTGGCCACGGCGAAGGCCCGCCACATGCGCGCCTTCTCTACTTCACCGTCGAGCATGAGAAACCCTTCCATCTCCTCCGGGGACCGATTGGTGCACTGGAGGATCTGCTCTCCATAAGCAATACGAGCCTGTTCGATGCGAGCAATGATCCATTGTACTCCGTACGCTTCCGTTTCTGACAAGGGAACCTCCTTAGGCCCTTGCCTTGCCTCCGATCGTCTGGCTTCACCCCAGAGGAAGGATAGCGCGTTGGGATTCGGTTTGACAACGACGACCGGGGATTGACGAGCTGGGGGGGGCAAGCTATACTTCACTGGGCTTTGCTCGACTGGATCGGAGACAAGATGCCGAGGTGGCGGAACTGGCAGACGCGCGGGACTCAAAATCCCGTGCCCGCAAGGGCGTGCGGGTTCGACTCCCGCCCTCGGCACCCGCTGTTTCGCAGACCCTTAGCGTTTGGAGTGGGAGCGCGTCGCGGGCGCGCGGCGGGCGAAGAAGGGCTTCGGCTGGCTGTAGAGCTCGGGGCCGGTGTAGCGGAGCCCGCCGTACTTGAGCAGCGCCCCCAGCACCAGGATGAAGAGCGAGATCGCCCCCAGGGTGACGGGCGTCGTCTGGATCACGCCGTTGAGGATCACCTCGCGCAGCACCGCCACGATGGTGATCTCGACCATCGTGTCCACCGCCACCCGGTGGAACTCCAAGTAGAGGATCAGGAGCCGCACCACCTCGATGAGGATGAAGACGAACATCACCTCGGAGACGACGAAGGCGATGTCCAGCACTTCGCTGCGAAAGAGGTACTCCCCCAACGAGTAGATCGTCCGGACGATGAAGAAGAAGGCCACCAGCACCAAGCCCACCAGGATCAAGTCCATGGTGAGCTCGACGTACTTGCGGAAGAGGCTGTGGACCCAGAAGTAGAACTCCACCCGCTTGCGCTCCCCTTCGCCCTCCCGCCCGTCGGGCCGGGGCTCCGAGCCGGAGTGGGGATAAGTCCTCTCATCGCTCTGTGCCATGGGCTTCGGGTTGCTGTCTCCTTGTTGGCGCTCGGGGATTCGAGTCGAGCAGGCTAGTCGGTTTCGGCTTGGGCTTGGGCTTGAGCTTGGGCTTTGGATGGGCCTTCGGACTGCACGTCCAAAACGACCTCGCCCTTCTCGCGGTCGTAGCGGATCACGACCCGATCCCCCTCTTGGACGTCCCCCTTGAGCATGGCGGAGGCGAGCTTCGACTCCACGTCGGTGCGGATCCGGCGCTTGAGCTCCCGCGCCCCGAACTCCGGGCGGTAGCCCACCTCCGCCAAGTAGTCGATGAGCGAGTCGTCGAACTCCAGCTCGATCCCCTGGCCGTGGGCCGTGCGCCGGACCCGCTCCAGCTGGAGCTTCACGATGTCGCGGATCTGCTCCGGCGTGAGCGCGTGGAAGACGATGATCTCGTCAATGCGATTCAAGAACTCAGGCCGGAAGTGGTCCCGGAGCACGTCCATCAGTCGCTGCTTGAGCTCCTCGTAGCTCAGCTTCAGGTGCTCGGGCGCGTGGAGGTTCTGCTGGATGATGTCCGACCCGAGGTTGCTCGTGGCGATGATGATGGTGTTCGTAAAGTCCACCACGCGGCCCTTGCCGTCGGTGAGCCGCCCGTCGTCGAAGACTTGCAGTAGGATGTTATGCACGTCGGGGTGGGCCTTCTCGATCTCGTCGAGGAGGATGACGCTATAGGGCCTCCGGCGGACGCGCTCCGTGAGCTGGCCGCCCTCCTCGTAGCCCACGTACCCGGGCGGGGCCCCGATCAGGCGGGCCACGGCGTGCCGCTCCATGTACTCGCTCATGTCGATGCGGATCATGGCGTCCTCGTCGCCGAAGACGGCCCAGGCCAACGCTTTGGCGAGCTCCGTCTTCCCCACCCCCGTGGGGCCCAAGAACAAGAACGTGGCGATGGGGTGGTTCCCCTCGCGCAGCCCCGCGCGCGCCAGACGGATGGCCTCGGCCACGGCGCGGACGGCCTCCTCCTGGCCCACGATCCGCTCGTGGAGCTTCTCCTCCAGCTTGAGGAGTCTTTCCCGTTCCTCCTCCGTGAGCTCTGCCACGGGGATGCCCGTGAGGGTGCTTATGATCTCGGCGATGTGCTCCGCGCGCACCTCGGGGGTCTCCGTGGAGGCGGCCCGCCGCCACTTCTCCTCCTTCTCCTCGAGCTCCTTCTGTTTCTTCTGGAGCTTCTCCTCGAGCTGCTTGGCGCGGTCGAACTCCTTGCGCGAGGCGGCGTAGTCCACCTCGCGCTTCAGCTGCTGAATCTCGGCCTCCAGCTCCTGGAGCTCGGCGGGCCTTGAAGTCGCCAAGATGCGCACCCGGGCCGCGGCCTGGTCGATGAGGTCGATCGCCTTGTCGGGCAGGTAGCGGTTCGTGATGTAGCGGTCGGAGAGCTCCGCGGCGGCGACGATCGCCTCGTCGGTGATCTTGACCTTGTGGTGGGCCTCGAAGCGATCTCGGAGCCCCCGCAGGATCTGGATCGTCTGCTCCACCGTGGGCTCGGCGATGAAGACGGGCTGGAACCTCCGCTCCAGCGCGGCGTCCTTCTCGATGTATTTCTGGTACTCGTTGAGCGTGGTGGCCCCGATGAGATGAAGCTCCCCGCGGGCCAGCGCGGGCTTGAACACGTTGGCCAGGTCCATCCCGCCCTCGGACTGCCCCGCGCCCACGATCGTGTGGATCTCGTCGATAAACAGAATGAGCTCCTCCTGATGGGCCACGATCTCGTCCAAAAGCTGCTTTACGCGCTCCTCGAGCTCGCCTCGGTATTTCGTCCCGGCCACCAGGGTGTTGAGGTTGAGCTCCACCAGGCGCTTATCGCGCAGCACCTCGGGGACCTCGCCCCGGACGATGCGCTGGGCAAGCCCCTCGACGATGGCCGTCTTGCCCACGCCGGGCTCCCCGATAAGCACGGGGTTGTTCTTCTTGCGGCGGGCCAAGATCTCGATGACCGTCTCGATCTCCTTCGCCCGCCCGATCACGGGGTCGAGCTTCCCCTCCCGGGCCAGGGCCGTAAGGTCCCGGGAGTACTTGTCCAGGGTGGGCGTGTTCGTGGGGGCCTCCACGCGGCCCTCTTCGGCGCCCTTGCCCACGACCTTGACCGTCTGTTGTCGCAGCGCTTGGGGGGTGAGCCCGTATTTCCGCAAGACGTCCCCGGCGAAGCCCTCCTCCTCCGCCAAGGCGATCAGGACGTGCTCCGGGCCGATGTAGCTGTGGCCCAGCTCCCGGGAGACGTAGAAGGCCTTCTCCAGGGCCCCCTTGACCCGGGGAGAGACCGTAAGCTGCACGGTCGCGCCCTCCTCGGGCTTTTCGTGCTCCCCCTTGGGCGCGTTGTGCTCGATGTATCCCTTAAGATCCCCCGTGGAGAGCTTGAACTGCTTGAGGATCGTCTGGACCACGTCGCTCTCCGTGAGGGCGTACAACAAGTGCTCCGTGTCCACCTCGCGTTTTCCAAATTCGACGGCCACCTCCGCGGCCTTCTGGAGGAGCTCCTTGGTGTGCTCGCTCATGTACTCGCGGATGTCGAGGCCCTCGCGCCCGCCCCAGCCCGCGGTCCCTCGACGCCTCAGGGGCTCGAGGTCCTCGAAGCCCTCGAGGAAGTCCCCGAAGAGCTCGTCGAAGAGCCCTCCGCCGAAGCCGAAGAGGGACTCTAAGGGCGAGAACATCCCCTGCCGGCGGCGCAGGCGGCGGTAGTCCTCCTCACAGAGGTGGAGGGTCTGCCTCCGTCCGTCCCGGGTGACCACCACGCGCGCCGTGGCCGGGCGCACGCCGCAGACGTCGCACATCGTTCCTTGGGCCATGGCTTCCCCCTTCCCATCGCAGACGAGTGCGAAACGAGTGTACAAAGGGGGATTTTTCGATTCAACTCCTGCGCATCGCTCGGAGGCGGGAGAGAGGCCCAAGGTCCCCTGCGTCACTTGCAGGGGGTAGGGGCCTGTGGTAAGATAGCGGCCCCCATCCCGAGCCGAGAAGCAAGGGAAGGGGGCTTGACAGCCGACAAAGACGGTGGTATACTACGCTGCTGCCAGCAACCGTAAACTTCACCTTCTCCCCGCATCGGGGAGTTCAGGACCGGACGAGATCGCGCCGTAAGGCTTGGTCTTTGAAAAGTGGATAGAGTGGAGTACATCGCGCAAGCTCAGTAAGGGCAGGCGGTGGATGCCTCGGCAGCGGGAGGCGACGAAGGGCGTGGCAGGCTGCGATAAGCCTCGGGGAGCCGCCGAGCAGGCTTTGATCCGAGGATTCCCGAATGGGGCAACCCACCGCGTGGAAGACGCGGTATCCGTCTCCGAACCGAGTAGGAGGCGGAGGCGAACCCGGGGAAGTGAAGCATCTCAGTACCCGGAGGAGAAGAAATCAACCGAGATTCCCCAAGTAGCGGCGAGCGAACGGGGAAGAGCCCAAACCATCGGAGTGTTAAAGGCCGCACCCGTTGCTCCGGTGGGGTTGTAGGCCGGTCCCGTTCCGCCCGTGCGGGGGCGGAGGGAAGTTACCAAGAGGCGCTCTAGCCGAACAGCTTGTAAAGCCACTGGAAAGAGCGACCGGAGAGGGTGACAGTCCCGTAGGCGAAAGGGCGTCTCCTTCCCGGGACCGAGCCTGAGTACCGTCGGACCCGAGAAATCCGGCGGGAAGCCGGGGGGACCACCCTCCAAGGCTAAATACTCCCCGCTGACCGATAGTGAATATAGTACCGCGAGGGAAAGGTGAAAAGAACCCCGGAAGGGGAGTGAAATAGAGCCTGAAACCGCCTGCCCACAGACAGTGGGAGGGTCCCTTCTTCCGCTTCGGCGGGGGAAGGCCTGACCACGTGCCTTTTGCAGTATGATCCGGCGAGTCGTTCTCGGTGGCGAGGTTAAGGCCCGTCTGTGGGCCGGAGCCGGAGCGAAAGCGAGTCGTCTGAACAGGGCGCAGAGTCACCGGGAACGGACCCGAAGCCAGGCGATCTACCCATGGCCAGGGTGAACGTCGGGTAAGACCGACGGGAGGCCCGAACCCGTGGAGGAGGAAAACTCCTGGGATGAGCTGTGGGTAGCGGTGAAAAGCCGGACGGGTCCTGGGAATAGCTGGTTCTCCCCGAAATAGTTTTAGGACTAGCCTCACCTTCGAAGCCGGCGGGGGTAGAGCACTGGATGGGTGCGGCGCAAGCCAAACCCAACCAAACTCCGAATACCGCCGGTGGATGGGTGGGAGTCAGTCTGCGGGGGATAATCTCCGTAGGCGAGAGGGAAACAGCCCAGACCGCCAGCTAAGGCCCCCAAGCCCGGGCTAAGTGGGAAAGGATGTTTCCCCGCTAAGACAGCCGGGAGGTTGGCTTAGAAGCAGCCATCCTTTAAAGAGTGCGTAATAGCTCACCGGTCGAGCGGGGGGGCGCCGAAAATGTAACGGGGCTCAAGCCCGGCGCCGAAGCTGCGGGCTTCTCGAGTCTTCGGACTCCGAGGAGCGGTAGGGGAGCGTTCCCCGTGGGGCGAAGCCGAGCCGCAAGGCGAGGTGGACCGCGGGGAAGTGAGAATGCCGGAATGAGTAGCGCGAGCCGAGTGAGAATCTCGGCCACCGAATGCCCAAGGTTTCCTGGGGAAGGCTGATCCACCCAGGGTTAGGCGGCCCTAAGGTGAACCCGAAAGGGGTAGCCGATGGACAGCCGGTTAATATTCCGGCCCCTCTTCCGAGCGTCGACCATGGGGGGACGCCGCAGGCCGGGTCCGAGCGGGGTGACGGACGTCCCCGTGCAACCGGCGAGGCATCCGCGCGTAGGCAAATCCGCGCGCGGGGTAAGTCGAGCCGGGACGCGGAGCCGCTACGGCGGCGAAGGAGGGCAGGTCAGCGGCCAAGAAAAGCCTCTAGGGAGCTCGGAAGAGCCCGTACCGCAAACCGACACAGGTGGGCGAGGCGAGAATCCTCAGGTGGGCGAGAGAACCCTCGTTAAGGAACTCGGCAAATTGGCCCCGTAACTTCGGGAGAAGGGGTGCCCTCCGCAAGGGGGGTCGCAGTGACCAGGCCCAGGCGACTGTTTAGTAAAAACACAGCTCCCTGCCAACTCGAAAGAGGACGTATAGGGAGTGAAACCTGGCCACTGCCGGAAGGTCAAGGGGAGGGGTGCAAGCTCCGAACCGAAGCCCCGGTGAAGGCCGGCCGTAACTATAACTTCGACCGTTGTAGTTACGTAAATAAACCCGGCTATATGCGGGAAAGTCCGTCCCCTAGCGCTACGCGAAGGGGTGCAGCATCCGGCGGTACTCGCCCT
>JALSGO010000049.1 GCA_026982655.1 Candidatus Bipolaricaulota bacterium | reverse complement strand
GATATGGTCCGGTCTCCGTGGCGACACGGAGGGCTTAAGCCAGCTACCGGGCTTAAGCCGCGCTTCCTGGACGAATGCGAGAAAGGGAAGCGTAACGTGGACAAACGGTCCTAAGGTAGCGAAGTTCCTTGTCGGGTAAGTTCCGACGCGCATGAATGGTCCAACGACCTGGGCGCTGTCTTAACGAGGGACTCGGCGAAATTGAAGCGCCGGTGAGAATGCCGGCGACCCGCGGCAGGACGGAAAGACCCCGTGGAGCTTTACTGGAGCTTGGCATTGGGTCTTGGTGCTCGTTGTGTAGGATAGGTGGGAGGCTGAGAAGCCGGGGCGCCAGCCTCGGTGGAGCCGCCCTTGAAATACCACCCTGCGAGCATTAGGGCTCTAACCGACCGCCGTGACGAGCGGCGGAGGGACAGTGCTAGGCGGACAGTTTGACTGGGGCGGTCGCCTCCTAAAAGGTAACGGAGGCGCGCAAAGGTCGGCTCAGGCGGGTCGGCGATCCGCTGAGGAGTGCAAGGGCACAAGCCGGCTTGACTGCGAGACCGACAGGTCGAGCAGGTGCGAAAGCAGGCCCTAGTGACCCGGTGGTCCCGCGTGGAAGGGCCATCGATCAACGGATAAAAGTTACCCCGGGGATAACAGGCTAGTCTCCCCCGAGAGTCCACATCGACGGGGAGGTTCGGCACCTCGATGTCGGCCCATCTCATCCTGGGGCTGAAGCCGGTCCCAAGGGTTGGTCTGTTCGCCCATTAAAGAGGTACGCGAGCTGGGTTTAGACCGTCGCAAGACAGGTCGGTCCATATCCGCCGCGGGCGCAGGAGGCTTGAGGGGCGCTCCCTCTAGTACGAGAGGACCGAGGGGGCTGGACCTCTGGTGCACCGGTTGTCCCGCCAGGGGCACCGCCGGGTAGCCACCGTCCGGACGGGATAAGCGCTGAAGGCATCTAAGCGCGAAGCCCACCCCAAGATCAGGCCTCCGGCCTCCACCCTCGGGTGGAGGGTAAGGGCCCTCGGAGACGACGAGGTCGATAGGCCGCAGGTGGAAGCTCCGCAAGGGGTGGAGCCGAGCGGTCCTAATCGCCCGAGCGCTTGCGCGATCCACTCTATCCACTTTTCAGGGACCAAGCCCTGATTTCAGATTGAGAGATTCAGGCGGCCCTAGGGCGGAGGGGAAACACCCGGATCCATTTCGAACCCGGCAGTTAAGCCCTCCTGCGCCGATGGTACTAGGCTTGCAAGGGCCTGGGAGAGTAGGTCGCCGCCTGGGTCTTTTTCTTTTTTTGGGGCTTGACAGATCCCACGAGTTGTGCTATGCTTACCTTACCTTACCTTGCCTTACCTTGCCTTGCCTTACCGGGGAAGTTGACATTCCCCAAAAGGGGGATGGAGGGGAGGAAATCACGCCTTAGAATCAGAGGTGATACCGAAATGCGTGGGAGTTTACCCCTGTTCTTTGTAGGAGGCTTAGTCCTTGCCCTTTCATCCATAGAAGGAAACGCACAGGTTCCCATGCCATGGGAGGTCTGGACTAGCCCCCATGGGCGGGAGCAGTTGCTGGCAGCCTCGGTTGCCAATATGATTGGCAGTCTGGCTGGAGGCAGCTTGGTCTTCCCTACCGTGTGGGAGAACACCCCCGAGTGGTGCAACGGCGATCCCTTCAAGACGGGTCGGTTAGGTTACATTTTGGGGGTATCGATCCCTGGGATGATCGCCAACGTATACGTTGGCACGGTGCGTTGGGGTATCGTCGGGGACTGGGGATTAAGTCAGATGTTCGGAGTCGGAGGCGCTACCCTCGGATTGTCCCTACTCTGCACGTATCTATATCCGTGGATTCAAAGCCCACTCCTAAAGGTTGCCCTGACGGTCCTCCTCCCCTCCATCACAGCTGCTGCCGGGAACGTGTATGGCTTCAATTTCCATAGGGAGATAGATCAGTACTGGCAAGCCCAACGCGACACCCGAGATCAACGCTAATCCGGAGCAACATGGGGAGGCCATGGGAGTAAGGCTTTTTTGTGGAATCGGCAAGCTCCCTGATTGAGCTTGCAGTGGCTTGAGTAGACCGGCATCGTCCTCCTCGACACGCTTGAGGGCCGGGTCGCGAGCGGACGACGTGTCCCCTACTCCTAGTCCCTTGAGGCCCCGAGCTGGGCTTATCCTCGTGCTGATTGCCATGTACTGGCCACCCGTCCGGAGAATCCAGTAGCTCAACGGGCGGAGCGGCCGGCTGTCATCACCTCGCTGCCCGAGGCTCCCTCCCGAGGGACTCGCTCTAGCGGCAAACTACGATTCCGCAGAGAGGTCCAGGTCCTCCAGGTCGACAGGCTTCTCGCCCCAGAGGCCTTCGAGATCGTAGAAGCGGCGGGCTTCCTTGTGGAAGACGTGCACGATGACGTCGCCGTAGTCGAGCACGATCCAGACGCTCGAGTCTAACCCTTCCCAGGCGAGCGGCTCGCGGGGGAGGCCCTCCAGGAGGTTCTCGGCGATCGCCCGGAGCTGCTTGGGGTTGTCCGCCTCCGTAATCACGAAGTAGTCCGTTCCCAAGGGGGCGTCGGCCACGTCGAGGACTACCGTCTCCTCGCCCTTCTTCTCCTCGATGAGGCGGAGGATCTCTCGGAGCAGCCTTGCGGTCGTTTGCATGCGTCTTCCCCGTGTTCGGATTCCAGCCCCGTTCCCGTCGACCCGAGAGCTCGAGAAGGACAGATCAGGGAAGCTCGGGCGGAGCCTCGGGGATGCTCAGCAACGTATCGGGGTCGAAGTCCCCTCCTAGGATAAGCACGAGGTCGGCCTCGGTCAACTGCACTCCCCGATCGGCCGGAGGGACGGCCGTTCCGGCGAGGATTTGGCCGATCGTCTTTAGACGATCGGCTCCGAAGGCCTCCCGAGTTTGCTGGGAGAACTCCTCGGGAGAGACGACTTGTAGGGGGGCTTTCAGACTGCGGACCAATCGCTGCGCTTTCTCTTCATCCCCTGAGAGGTTAATCAGATACGAGTTCGGGTAGTCGAGTGCGTCTGCGTTCCAGTAGGCCGCGATCCGAAATCCCTGAGCTTGAAGGTGGTCGCTCACCCGGCGGGCGAGGCCCATCCGCTTGATCTCGTCGGGATGGCCGTTGAGCACGATCACCTTGACATCCCGATTTGTGGTGACCTCCCGCTCGTAGAAGAACTCCTCCACCAACGCAGCTGCCTCGATGGGATCCACCAGGAAGTAGCTGGTCCCCTCGATCACACGAGCGGTTCCGGGGAGCACGGCTGTTTGCAGCGCGTTCGGTCCCAGCGTCCGGAGTCGCTGCGCCAGTTGCAGGGCCTCGACCGGGGAGAGGTTCGTCTGCACTGACTGAAACGCCGTCCGAACGAGTATCTTGATCTCGGCAGGAGTCAGTTCCAGCTCGGCAAGACGCCGGGCCAGGGCTCGGAGGAACTTCTGTTGCCGTTGGATGCGGGCAAGGTCGCTCTCCTCCCCGCGGTAGCGCCAGTACTTCAGGGCCTGCTCCCCCGTGAGGACCTGGAAGCCCGCGGGCAAGTCGATGACGAGGTTCTGCTTGGTGTCCTCGTACCGAATGGGTTCCTCGATCGTAAGGGGCAGCCCCCCGATCTCGTCGATCAGGGCGATAAAGCCCTGGAAGTCCACGACCACGTGCCAGGGGATCTCCACGCCCAAGAGATCCGAGACCAAACGGCGGCTCAGCTCGGGGCCCCCGTCTTGATACGCCGCGTTCAGCTTGCGAACGGAGCCGTCCTCGTACTTCACCCGCAGGTCCCGGGGGATGGAGAGGACCTTGACGGCGTCCTCCTCCAGGCGCACGAGCAGGATGGTGTCCGTACGCCGCTGCCCTTCGAACTCGTCTAAGCCCAGCACCAGGATGTATTCGTCCATAAGTTGTACGGCGCGGGAGGGCTCGCCCTCCTGGTAGTACCAGTACACGGAGAGCGCTCCCAGCGCGAAGACGGCCACGATCACCGCCAGCGAGAGTCGGCTTCTCATCGGTCCCCCTCTCCCTTCCTCGTTCGTCCCTCCGTCCCGATCCCGACGGCCTCCGTTGTACGTCCGCGGGGGCGCTCTGTCAAGGACGCCGGTCTCCCCAGGACCATTGCTTTCGGAACTTTTCCCCCTCCCGGGGGTATAAGGGGGATGGACGAACAGACACGGGTACGGTTCTCAGGTCCCGAACGGAGAGTGCCGAGGTGCGCCGTTTCGCAGTCGGAGAGGTTGCAGGCGTCGTTATAATGTGCGGAGACGCAGTGCCCCGAGGAGGAGATCATGAGCGCCAGAGAGGGATACGAGCGGCCAGAGCCGGTGCGGTCACCCACGGCGATCTCCGTCCCCGAGATCGCCCGGCGCATCAAGGGCGAGCAGGTTCCGGACAAGTACAAGGCGTACACCTTCCCCGAGTACGTGGAGATGGTCCTCGAGGATCCGCGGCTGATCCGCAACGCCTACCAGCGCCTGTATGACATGATCCTAAGCCACGGCGTCGAGCGCAAGAAGCGGGACGGGCGCGAGATCGTCCGCTACAAGTTCTTCGACGACCCCTTCGGACGGGGAGCCGACGCCGTCTTCGGCGTGGACGACGCCTTGAAAGATTTGGTAGACATCCTCGAGGCCGCGGCCAAGGGCCTGGGGCCCGAGCGGAGAATCATCCTGCTGCACGGCCCCGTGGCTACGGCCAAATCGACCATCGGACGGCTGATCCGCCGCGGGTTGGAGGAGTACTCCAAAACGGAAGACGGACGGCTCTACACCTTCGAGTGGGACGTGAGTGCCCTCGACGACGAGCCCTCCCCCGTCGTCCCCTGCCCCATCTTCGAGGAACCCCTCCGACTCATCCCCGCCTCCGAGCGGCGGGAACTGATCGAGCGCTTAAACCAGATCTTCAAAGAGGAGTACCACGGGGCGTACGAGCTCGACGTCGAAGGGGAGCTCTGCCCCAAATGCCGCTTCTACTTCAACCGCTACATGGAGCTCTACCACGACGACCTGGAGAAGGTGCTCCAGCACGTGACCGTCCGCCGTCTCATCTTGAGCGAACAAGACCGCCGCGGGATCGCCACCTTCGAGCCCAAGGACAAGAAGAACCAAGACGAAGAGGAGCTCACCGGCGGGATGAACTGGCGCCTGGTGCAGGTCTACGGCTCCGACTCCGACCCGCGGGCCTTCAACTACGACGGGGAGCTGTGCATCGCCAACCGCGGGGTCTTCGACGGCGAGGAGCTCCTCAAGCTCCAAGAGGAATTCCTGTACGACTTCCTGCACGCCACCCAGGAGCACGTCATCAAACCCAAGAAGAACCCCCGCATCCACATTGACACCGTGATTCTGGGCCGCACGAACAACCCCGAATATAGACGGGTCAAGGCCAACGAGCGGATGGAGGCCTTCAACGACCGGACCCGCAAGGTCGACATCCCCTACGTCTTGAGGGTTAAGGACGAGCAGCGCATCTACGAGAAGTTCTTCCAGGGGCCTAGGATCGGCGACAAGCACATCGCCCCCCACACGCTGGAGATGGCGGCCCTCTGGGCGGTGCTCACCCGTTTGGAAGAGCCGGGCGGGGACATCACGATCCTGCAGAAGGCCAAGCTCTACAACGGCGAGTCGATCCCCAACCGCAGCGTCGACCTCCAGAAGCTGCGGGACGAGGCCAAAAACGAGGGCTTCTTCGGGGTAAGCCCCCGCTACGTGATCGACATGATCTCCAAGGCCTTGGTCAACGACCGCGAGGGGTGCATCAACCCCTACCGCGTGCTCGCGATGCTCGAGGACAATCTCAAAGACCACTCCACCATCGACGAGAGCCGCATCGAGGAGTACAAAGAGCTCATCGAGATCGTGCGCGACGAGCTCTCCGAGATCTCCCAGGAGGAAGTCCGCCGGGTGATCTCCCACGACCCGAAGGAGCTCCAAGAGGTGGGGCAGAAGTACTTCGACCACGTGCTGGCGTACTTGAACGACGAGAAGGTCGAGGACCCCTACACGGGCGAGGAGCGCGAGCCGGACGAGGAGTTCATGCGCTCCATCGAGAAGCAGATCGGGATCACCGAGGCCCAAAAGGACGACTTCCGCCAGGAGATCGCCAACTGGATCTCCGAGCGGGCCCGCAAGGGCGAGTCCTTCAACCCCGAGGACAACGATCGCCTAAGGAGGGCGATCGAGAAGAAGCTCTGGGAGGACAAGAAACACAACATCAACTTCTCGGCGATGGTCTCCGATATGTCCACGGACCCGGAGCACCGCAAGCGGAAGAACGAGTGGATCGAGCGCCTAAAGAGCGAGTTCGGCTACTGCGACGTCTGCGCGGAGAACGTCATCGACCACGCCGGCGCGGAGGTAGCCCGCGAGGAGCTTCGGCGGCGCGAGCAGTCCTAACGTGAAGGCCCCGGAAAGGGGGTGAAGGGGCTCTCCCCCGATGAGAGCCCCGCCGCCATGCGCAAGCGCATCCGCAAGGATCTGGAGCGCTTCAAGCGGATCGTCCGCGGGGAGATCCGGCGCAACTTGAAAGAGCTCATCGAGAGCGGGGAGATCGTCGGCCAGCGCGGGCGGGACATCGTCAAGGTCCCCGTAAAGAGCATCCGCATCCCGGAGTTCCGCTACGACCCGCGGGACGCGGGCGGGATCGGCGCGGGCGATGGGGAGATCGGGGAGCCCGTGATGCTCGACCCCGATGCCCAGGGCCAGATCCCCGGCCAGGCGGGCCAGGGCCCCGGCGGCCACGTCCCCGAGGTGGAGATCGAGCTGAGCGAGCTAGCCGAAATCCTGGGAGAAGAGCTGGAGCTCCCCCGGATCGAGCCCAAGGGCCACGAGCGCTGGGTCAAATCCGGGGAGGACTACAGCGACGTCTCCGTGGTGGGTCCCGAGTCGCTGCTCATGAAGCGCCGGGCCTATCGGGAGGCGCTCAAGCGCCAGATGTGGCTCCGCGACCCCTCCGG
>JALSGO010000048.1 GCA_026982655.1 Candidatus Bipolaricaulota bacterium | reverse complement strand
GGGTTTACAGCATGGATCCCGTTTCTCGATCTACCCTATACCCTGTCGCAAGAAGAGCGAAGAAGCGAGGAATGAGAAGGAGGGTGTTATGGATATAGGGCCTTTCTTGCTCCCGATGCTGCTCTATGCTAAATTGGACGGGACAACTGCAGATCTCCCCCGCTCTGCCCAAACAAGCAGGGTTCTTACCCCACATCCGGAACAGGAACCGCCCCCGACCGCTACCCAACGGGTGCTCCTCCTCAGCTCATCGCTGAGCTGCTGAGCTGGCACGCCGCTTCGGGACCCGGCGGACGGTCAACCGTTGATCCCGCTTCCCTTACGGAAGCATCAGCTGGAGAAGTTTGTAGGAGCCGGGCACACCCGGGTGACCGTGGAACGGCGCAGGCTGGAGGAGGCGGGGCTGCTTCGCTTCAGCAAGGAAGGGATTTGGCTGGCGGATCCGGCCCGGCTGGCCCGGATGCTGGGGATGAGAAGGAGATCACAGCTTGAGAGGAGAAGACCGGTGCTTCCGTTCAAGATTGAACAAGGAGATGTTCGGACATGAACGACTAGTTAGTTCCGTACTAGATAGACCCTTTCTCAGGGGCATGTTATATCTAACCCACAGAGCCAACGAAAGGTTCAAAAGGAGGTGAGACTGTATGGGACCCCTCAAGAGGATCATCATCGTGCCGCTTCTAGCAGCACTACTGATCGGTGTAGGCGGGCTACCCGGGGCCTTAACCACCACAACCGGTCCTATCCTAGAGGCTATCACCGGGACGCCGATGCTCACCGCAGCGGTTCCCCAAGTATACGCGGGGGTCTGCAGCGTTGAGATAGAGATCTGCTACCAAGATATTTGTGTTCGCATCAAGATCGAATTCTCGTGCTGAGGTCCGGGGCAACACGAGCCTTCCCCCGGCAAGTTCTCACTCCACCCAACTTGTCAAGGGGAAGGCTCGTGTGATAGTCGTAAGGAGATCCTGATGATGATGAGAGGAGGAAGGAAGCATCATGATAGGTCCTTTCCTGCTTTGGATGTGGACGATCGGGATGACGGCTCCTCCGGGATCGGACGGACTTCTCCTCCTCGAGAGGATTCGCGTATCCGAGCTGGTTGTCGCATCGAATTCATTCCCCAAGGTCAGCTTGGCCTCGCTCCTCGTTTGGGGAACCTCCCGGAGCCCCGGGCCGACCGCCGCGAGCCGTTCCCGATCGGAGTCGGAGAGGGAGCAGCCCTGTCCCTCCGTGCGGGGAGACCTTTCCCTGCGGCTGCCCCAGGCCGATTGGACGGGGCAATTGCAGATCGCTTCCTGCCGGACCTGGACCGGACAGCGGGAGCTGCTCCCCGGCTTCTACTTCACCCAGGCGACCTACGGCCTCACCCTTCAGGTGAAGCGGGAGACGGAGAGGGCCCCACAGGTCCGGCTAAGCCCCAAGCTTCATCTCTCCTTCCTCTTCCGGATGGGGGAGGGGAAGAGGGAGGACTAACGAAACGAGAAGAATAGGGAGGTGACCCACGATGAGACCGTTCCCGAGGTGGGTCCGATTCCTGATTCCCATGGCGGTCGTTCTCTTGATGGGTCTGGGAATCGCTTCGGCCCTGACCCAGCCCCAAACCCGCGAGGTGGACTTCACGGCCCTCCTCAACGAGCGTGTAGATCGCTTCATCGCCCTGCTTACGGAGGAGTTCGGCGAGGCCGCCTCGCAGTTGGTTCCCTTCCTGGAAGCCGGGCGGGCCGGGCTGGCGGCGGGCCAGACCCAGCCCCTGGCCCAGAGCCTCGCGGTCGTGGCTTCCTTCCTCCTCACCCTGACCGAGGCCGGACGCCTCGCGCCCCTCTCGGCGGAGCGCGTGCGGGCTGCGGCCGCCCTGGTCGCCGATGCGGCCGTCCTCGCCTTCCCGGAGGAGGAGTTGACGGTCTCTCTGGGGCTCTATCGCTCAGCCTCGCCCGAGGAGACCCCTCCAGAGCGGGTGGCCGGGCCCTTCTTGGGGGAATGCCCTCAGGCCATCAGCCTCTCCCTTCCCACAGGGGAGAAGCGCTTTGAGCTCGCCGACTGCGTGAGCGCCCTGCCTCGCTGAAGCCACGGCCATGATGCGCTCGGTTCTTTGGCTGCTGCTTCTTCTGCTGGCCGCCTTGGTGGCCGCGGTACTCACTTCCGGGCTCCTCCCCGGAACCGGGGCGGGGGAGGGGCCTCCGGCTCCGGCCCCGGCTCCGGGCGAGGGTGCAGGGGAGGGGGAGGAGGAGGCGATCCCACTTCTACGGGAGCGGGAGCAGGGGCACTGGCTGCTCGGCCCCGGAGCTCTTTCGGCCTCCGCCCGGATGATCTCTTCCTCCCTCGATGGGGAGCCGTCCCCGACGGCGTCCCAACGGCTGTTCCTCCTCGGGCTGCACACCCCGAACTTCCGGGGGCTCATCGTAGCCTCCCTCGACGGGGACGAAGCCGGGGGCGAGCGCTGGCTCCGCCGCGGGGAGGAGCTCTACCGCTTCGTGCCCTCGGAGGGAGAGGTCGTCCCGGTGGACGATCCCGCGGGGCGACGCGCCCCCTTTTTAGAGAGCGCCCTCACCGTGGAGGAGGTCCTCTTCGGCTTCGGGCTCACGCGCTACTACCGGCCCGCTTCTCGACCGAAAGGGGAGGGCGATCGCCTCCTCCTCGAGCTGGAGGCGATTCCCGCTGCAGAAGCTCCCCATGCTCGGCTGAAGCTTACCTTGTCCCCCCTAAAGCCCGAAACTCCGCCCCTTCTCTCCCGACTGGAGGCCTATAACCGCCGAGGAGAACGAGTCAAGACCGTAGAAGTGCTGGCTTACGTTGACTTCAATGGCCACCTTCTCCCCGCTCAGGTCCGCGTCCGGGAGCGGGAAAGAGGCTTGCAGACGGAGATCCTCTTGGAAGGGCGCAAAGCGCATGCCCTCCCGGCCTTGGCCTTCACCCCCGGAACGTTAAAGAGCCTGGAGCTCCGGGCTCCCGGAGGTCGATAGACAAGCAAGGAGAACGTCTACGTGGCCCTGGCTCCTGGATGGCCGAAGGACCGGGAGGCGGCGGTTGGTAGGGTAGGGGCAGGAGACGGAGGCCCTCTGGGAGCTGCCGCAGGCGGCTAGACGGGACGGCTCAAGCCTCCGAGTCGACCGGGAGCCCTGAACGACGGTCGTGCTCGCGGGCCGTAGGGGTCCCCGGCTCCACGTCCACCTCGGGCTCGATCTCCCACATCTTTGCGACGGCCCTAAGCAGAGAAGAGCCGGGGCGGACGAGCTTTTCGCCGGAGCGGGAGGGAGCGCGCAGCTCCCCGACCACGAGATCCCGGACGGTGATCTCGATGACGAGATCGGGCCGCCGCTGCAGCTCCCTCACCAAGCGGGAGAGGCGGCTGCGGGCTTCGCTGATGGGGATGCGCTTGCGCATAAAATCCTCGTTCACCCTCCCGGTGGATCTCGTCGACCTTGGGGGCGCAGGGCTGCGCCGCTCGATCCGGGACCGCATCGCCCGCGAAGGGGTCCTCCTCTGTCCACAGCTTCTACAACGGCGTGGAGAACGTTCTCAAACTAACCGCTGACCGCTCACTGCGGAAGAATCCTAATCCCCGACTCGGATTCACCAAACCGATCCTAGGCTCCCTTCCCCCAGTTGAGAAACGCGACGATCGCTTTTCGTTGATGGCTTTAGAGATCTTTCCGCGCCCTGGCTCACTGCCCGCTCGTCGTGGGGTGGGGTGGGGTGGGGGCTAACCTAGAACCTTTACTTTCCTCCGCCACCCCGATACCATGGACAAGCCCGAGCCACGGCTCGGATCGTGGAAGGGAGAGAAGAGGGGGAGGTGAAGGAGATGGCGGTGGAGATCGCCCCTCGGATCGTGGTCGATGAGAAGGTGGCCTTCGGCAAGCCGGTGATCCAGGGCACCCGCGTCCCGGTGGAGCTGGTGATCGGCCAGCTCGCCGGCGGGATGACTTACG
>JALSGO010000047.1 GCA_026982655.1 Candidatus Bipolaricaulota bacterium | reverse complement strand
TCGTCCGCTCCAGCACCTCTCCGCTTGGGGTACGCCCGGGAGGAATTGAACCTCCGACCTCTGGCTCCGCAGGCCAGCGCTCTATCCACTGAGCTACGGGCGCGTTGTGCGTGATAGTGTAACGGCCGTAAAATCCCCCGTCAACCTTAGGGGTTCTGCTCCTGCGCGCGTTGACATCGATTCGGTGCCGAGCTACCCTCTCCCCACCCCCACCCGGATGCAGGATGGGGCCGATCCCTCGGTGAAGGGCGGCAAGGGGGCCACGGATGGAACGAGCGAGACGTTGGGTGATCAAGCTGGGGAGCCGGGTGGTCGTCCCCGCCGAGGGGCGCGGCCCCGACGCCCCCTTCTTAAGAGGGCTGGCCCGCCAGGTCCGCACGCTGCACGACCGGGGCCACGAGCTGGTCATCGTGACCTCGGGGGCGATCGCCACAGGGCTCTCGTTGCTGGGGCTTACGCGCCGCCCGCCCGCGATCGCCCGGCAGCAGGCGATCGCCGCTTTAGGGCAGATCGCGCTCATGGGCGCGTACCGCGACGCGTTCGAGCGCGAAGGGCTCCCCGTCGCCCAAATCCTCTTAACCCATGAGGACTTCCGCCATCGGGAGCGCTTCCTCAACGCTCGGGAGACCCTCAAGGCGCTCCTGGAGCTGGGGGCCGTGCCCTTGATCAACGAGAACGACACCGTGGCCTTCGAAGAAATTAAGGTGGGGGACAACGACAACCTCGCGGCCATGGTCGCCTGCCTCTGGGAGGCCGATCTGTTCGTTTTGCTGAGCGACGTGGACGGGCTCTATACTGCCGACCCCCGCACGGATCCCGGCGCGCGGCTCATCCCCGCGGTGGAGGACCTGGAGGCGATAGAGGCGTTCGCGGCCCCCACCCAAGACCCCGGGGCCGTGGGCGGGATGCGCACGAAACTCGAAGCGGCCCGAAGGGCCGCTTCGTATGCGATCCCCACGGTGATCGCCCGGGGCCGGGAGCCCGACGTGTTGGTGCGCCTAGCGCGGGGGGAGCACCTGGGCACGCTCATTCGTCCCAAGGCGAAAAGGCTTCCGGCCCGCAAGCACTGGATCGCCTACGCGCTCAAGCCCCGGGGCTCCATTGCGGTGGACGCGGGAGCCTACGCGGCCATTACAGGGGAGGGGCGGAGCCTGCTGCCCTCGGGCGTGGTGGGCGTCGAGGGGGATTTTCACCGGGGCGACGCCGTCGAGCTTACGGCGCCCGACGGGCGGGCCTTCGCGCGGGGGCTTGCGGCCTACGGGGCCCATGAGCTCCAACGCATTCAAGGGAAGCGCACGGGCGAGATCGAGCGGGTGCTGGGCTACAAGTACCGAGACGAGGTGATCCATCGGGACGATCTCGTGCTGCTGGAGGGGGAAGGACAAAGAGGGGGGGCCAATGCGATCGTAGGATGAAGCGTTCAACGATAGGGCGGGGCTTCGACCCGCAGGCCGCGAATGTAGGCGAAGTCGCGATGGTTGCCGCTGACGAGCTTGGCTTTGGCGCTCAGTGCGATGGCCGCGATCAAGGCGTCAGGCAGGCTCAACCCATGGCTCAGGCCGTAACGTTTAACCAAGTCGACGGCCAAGCGGGAGGCGGTCGTCGAGATCGGGAGGACGGTGGGGAAGTTCACGGTCAGGAAGCGATCGATCGTCCTAAGTTCGCGGGCGTTCTGCGCCCCTCGGTAGAGCTCCAGGCGGGTGACGTCCGTGGCGGCGCGACGCTCTGGGGGCAGCCCCTCGATGTAGCGTTTGGCGGCGTCCACCCCGCGGAAGAAGTCCACCAGGACGTCGGTGTCCAGGATCACGAGTGCGGACGCCGCCATGCCGATCGTCTCAGCGCGCGCACCCAGCCGGGGGCGTCGGCCATCTCCTCACGGTCGCGCCAGAGGCCAAACCCCATGGGGTCAAAGTCCTCGGGGGGACGTTCCGCAGAAGGGAGGCGCTCCTCCACCAAGCGATCGAGGAGCTCGCTCAGGGAAAGCCCTCGGCGTCGCGCGAGCGCCTTGAGCTTGGCCAGCGTCTCGTCGGAGACCTTGAGCGTCTTCATAGCCCCGTCATTCTAAGGTCATCGGGGGAGGGGAGACAACATGAACGAGCTGAGAGCCGTTGCGGAGCGGGCTCGGGAGGCCGCCCGGACGCTGGCCGCGCTGCCCGCGGAGACGAAGAATCGAGCTTTAAGGTCGATGGCCGACGCGCTCGAGGCCCACAAGGGCGCGATTCTGGCCGCCAACCGCGAGGACGTGGAGGAGGCCCGAGCGCGGGGCCAGACGCCCTCTCTGCTCGATCGCTTGATGCTCAACGAGGCGCGCGTTGCAGCGATGGCCCGGGGGTTAAGAGATGTCGCGGAGCTGCCCGACCCCGTGGGCGAGGTCGTGGAGGCGTACGAGCGGCCCAACGGGCTTCGGGTGCAGCGGGTGCGGGTGCCCTTGGGCGTGATCGGGATGATCTACGAGGCGCGGCCCAACGCCACCGCCGACGCCGCCGGATTGTGCCTTAAGAGCGGGAACGCCGCGATCTTGCGGGGCGGAAGCGAGGCGCTGCGGTCCAACCGAGCCATCGTCGACGCGCTCCGGAGGGCGCTGGACGGGGCGGGCGTCCCCCAAGACGCGATCCAGCTCGTCGAGAACCCCGATCGCGCCCTCGTCGACGAGATGCTACAGCTCGTGGGACTCATCGACTTGATCATCCCCCGGGGCGGCGAGGGGCTCATTCAGCGCGTGCGGCAGAACGCGAAGGTGCCCGTGTTGGCGCACGCCAAGGGCGTCTGCCACGTCTATGTCGATGCCGACGCAGACGTCGAGAAAGCGACAAAAATCTGTGTGAACGCGAAGGTGCAGCGGCCCGGCGTCTGCAACGCGATGGAAACGCTGTTAGTGCACGAGCGGATCGCGCCTCTCTTCCTCCCGAAGGCCGCGGAGGCGCTGCGGGAGAAGGGGGTGGAGCTGCGGGGCTGTCCCAAGGCCCGCGCGCTCGTCCCCGACGTCCAGCCCGCGACGGAGGCCGACTGGGAGGCCGAGTATCTCGATTTGGTCCTGGCGATTCGGGTAGTGAGTTCGCCGGAGGAGGCGCTCGAGCACATCGCCCGCTACGGGTCTCGGCACACGGACGCGATCGTCACCGAAAACCCGCAGACGGCTCAAGAGTTCCTGAGGAGAGTGGATTCGTCGGCGGTGATGTGGAACGCCTCCACGCGCTTCAACGACGGGGGCGAGCTGGGCTTGGGGGCGGAGATCGGGATCAGCACCACCAAGCTCCACGCCTACGGGCCGATGGGGCTTCGCGAGCTGACCGTACCCAAGTTCTTGGTATCGGGGGATGGACACGTGCGGGAGTAGCCCCGGCCGGCACGATTCGTCCCACCGCGTGCCCTAGGGTATCATGCAGCCGTAGGCCATGAAACCCTTTGCGAGCTACGACGAGGCCTTTGCGTACATCCAGAAGTTCACGAACTACGAGCGGATGCGGGCCTCGGCGATCCCGAGGAGGCGGGACGCCTTCGACTTGGCGCGCATCCGCCGGGTGCTCGACGCCTTGGGAAGGCCCGATCAAAGCTATCCCATCGTCCACGTGGCGGGCACCAAGGGGAAGGGCTCCGTCTGCGCCATGGTCGCCGCGGTGCTCCAACGGCAGGGGTACCGAGTCGGCCTCTTCACCAAACCGCACCTGCTCGACCTCCAGGAGCGCCTGTGCCTCGATGGCCGTCCCATCCCCCCGGAGGCGTTCGTAGCGGGGATGAACGCGCTCTACCCCCATCTGGAGGAGCAGCGCCGCCGGGGGAACCCCCTCACGTTCTTCGACCTCATCACGGTGCTGGCGCTCCGGTACTTCGCCGACGGGGGCGCGGACGCCGTGGTGCTGGAGACGGGCTTAGGGGGACGCTTGGACTCCACGAACGTCGTTCGCCCCGCCGTATGCGCGATCACGAGCATCGACTACGACCACACCCACATCTTGGGGGACACCTTGGAGGAGATCGCGGCGGAGAAGGCGGGGATCCTCAAGCCCGGCGTGCCCGCGGTCTCCGGGGTGGTCGAGCCCGGCCCCGCCCGCGTGATCGAGGAGCGCGCCCGGGAGCTTTCCGTCCCTTTCTTCCGCTTGGAGAGGGAATTTTTCCTGACCGCCCCTAAGGACGGCGGGCCGTTTGTCGTCGAGACCTGGCGGCGGCGCTATACGGAGCTACACGTCCCCCTTCTAGGGGCCCATCAGCGGACCAACGCCGCGGTGGCCGTCGCCGCTTTAGAGGCTTTCTCGGAGGCCACGGGCCGTCCCCTTGCGGAGGAGGAGGTGCGCGGGGGGCTTGCCCGTGTGAGGCTGCGGGGGCGCGTGGAGGTGCTCTCCCGGGATCCCACGATCGTCCTGGATGTGGCGCACAACCCGTCGTCGTTGCGGGCGCTGCGGCAGGCGCTCCTCGAGCACTTCCCCGACCGGAGGGTGGTGCTCCTCTTCGGGCTCTCCGACGACAAGGACGCCCCCGGCTGCCTGCGGGAGATCCTGCCCTTGGCCTCTTACGTCGTGTTCACGACGACGGGCCAGCCCCGCAGCCGCGATCCCCACGAACTCCAAACGCTCGCCCAAGGGCTGAGGCCCGACCTCCCCTGCGAGGTCGAGCCCGACGTGCTAAGGGCTTGGGAGCGGTCCCTTCGCCACACGAACGAGGCGGATTTGCTCTGCGTGACGGGTTCTTTCTATCTTGCTGGGGAGATCGCCGCCCTCTGGGAGCGAAGCGCTCGCACTAGCGCCCAAAGGTCCCCATGAGCCGGGCCTCCCCCAGGGGTCCGCCGAACTTCTCGATCTCCAGCTCCAGACGGTCCTTGGTGACCCCCGGCCCCAGGGAGAGCTCCCGGTCCAAGGCCCACAGGATGAAGTGATAACGATGGGGCTTCCCGGGCGGCGGGCACGGGCCGCGATACCCCAAGCGCCGAAAGTCGTTCGAGCCCTGCACGGCTCCGTTCTCCAGCCGCTCCATGGGCTCGACACCCTCGGGCAGCTCCCGCAGGTCCTTCGGGAGGTTGAAGATCACCCAGTGGACGAACGTCCCGCCGGGCGCGTCCGGGTCTTCCATCACCAGGGCGAACGACCGGGTCCCCTCGGGCACGCCCCCCCACTTCAGGGGCGGGGAGACGTCCTCCCCCACGCACGTGTACCTCTCCGGGATCGTCTCTCCATCTTGAAACGCCGGACTCGTAAGCGTAAAAGCCATCGGACTCACCTCGTTTTCGTGTTGCTCGCTCTTTGCTCGGGGAGGCTCCGCCTGCTTCGGCTCCTCCCGTTGGCACGACCCAAGGGTTAAGACCAACGTTGCTGCACCCAGCGCCGCTGCGTGCATCCCTCTTATCCTCATCGTGATCGTGACCCCCAAGAATTGTACTGCCCGGGAGGACGAGGGGGAAACTTGAAAGTGTCTAGCATCAGGGGCTATGATCGCACATCCCAATGCCCCATGCCAGGAGGAGGGAACGGAGATGGCGAAGTTCGAACTTCCACCGCTTCCGTACGACTATAACGCGCTGGAGCCGCACATCGACGAGCAGACGATGCGGCTGCACCACGACAAGCACCACCAGGCGTACACCAACGGGCTCAACGCCGCGCTGGAGAAGCATCCCGAGCTGCAGGAGTGGCCCATCGAACGGCTGCTCAGCCACATCCAAGCCGTCCCGGAAGACATTCGAGGGGCGGTCAACTTCCACGGCGGGGGGTACTACAACCACGCGATCTTCTGGGAGAACATGAGCCCCCAGGGCGGGGGCGAGCCCTCCGGGGCCCTCTTAGACGCCCTCCACCAAGCCTTCGGGGGCTTCGCCCCGTTTAAGGAGCGGTTCTCCCAAGCCGCCGTGGGGGTGCAGGGGAGCGGCTGGGCCTGGCTCGTCTACAACCCCCTCACCCGGGGTGTGCAGATCCAGACGATGCCTAACCAGACGAGCCCCCTCACCTTGGGGCTCACGCCCCTGTTGGGCCTCGACGTCTGGGAGCACGCGTACTACCTCAAGTACCAGAACCGCCGCCCCGACTACGTGAACGCCTGGTGGAACGTGGTGAACTGGGACGACGTCGCCCGACGCTACGAACAGGCGAGCCGGGGCGGGTAGCCCGCAGCGCGGCCGCGGCGGGGCGGGTCGGCGGCAGCCGGGGGGAGCGAAGCGGAGCGGGAACGGCGAAGGAGAGGAGCGCGGGATGTCGGAGCTTCGCAGGCGTTCCGAGATCAAGATGCTGGAGCTGGCCCGCCACTTCTACGACGTGGCCGCCGATCGCCTTCGGCTGCAAGAGCCGATCCGGACGCTGCTGCGCTACCCCAAGCGCAAGGTGACCGTCGAGTTCCCCGTCGTGATGGACGACGGACGGGTGGAGCACTTCGAGGGCTATCGGGTGCAGCACCACCCCATCGTCGGCCCCACCAAAGGGGGGATCCGCTACCACCCCGAGGTCACGTTAGAGGAAGTGGAGGGCCTGGCGATCCTCATGGCCTGGAAGTGCGCGGTGGCGGGCCTCCCCTTCGGCGGGGCCAAGGGCGGGGTCCGCTGCGACCCCACCCGAATGAGCGAAGGGGAACTCGAGCGCCTGACGAGACGCTTCGCCTCGGAGCTCTCCTTCATGATCGGGCCGGACATCGACATCCCCGCCCCCGACGTGTACACGGGCGAGCGGGAGATGGCCTGGTTCGTGGACACGATCAGCATGCACCACCGGGGGCAGTTCATGCCCGGCTTGGTGACGGGGAAACCCAAGGTCTTAGGGGGCTCCGAGGGGAGGGAGACGGCCACGGGCCGCGGCGGCTTCTTCGTCGCCCAGGAGACCCTCAAGGCGTTGGGCAAGGAGTTCGAGGGCGTCCCCATGGCCGTCCAGGGCTTCGGGAACGTGGGCTCGAACATGGCCCTCTTCTGCCACGAGGCCGGCGCCAAAGTCGTCGCCGTAAGCGACGTCTTCGGCGGGGTCTACCACCCCCAAGGGCTGGACATCCCCCGCCTCAAGGAGCACGTCCGGCAGACGGGCTCGGTGAAGGATTTCCCGGGGACGGAGGCGATCACGAACGAGGAGCTGCTCGAGCTCGAGGTGGAGGTCCTCGTCCCCGCGGCCATTGAAAATCAGATCCACGAGGAGAACGTCCACAAGATCAGGGCCGAGATCGTGATCGAGCTGGCGAACGGCCCCACGACCCTGGAGGCCGATCGGGCGCTCTACGAGCGCGGCGTGGTCGTGGTGCCCGACATCCTGGCCAACGCCGGGGGCGTGACCGTAAGCTACTTCGAGTGGGTCCAGGACCGGGCCTTCTGGTTCTGGAGCGCGCGGGAGGTGGACCGCCAGCTGGCCCGCTTCCTGCGCCGGGCGTTCCGGCGGGTCTGGGAGATGGCCGAGCGCGAGGACGTCGACCTTCGGACGGCGGCGTACATGGTCGCCGTCGCCCGGGTGGCCGAAGCCGCCCGGGCCCGCGGGCTCTACGCTTAGCTTGACTGGACTTGAGCTTGACCCTTGGGTGAGAGAGATGGGAGAGGACGATGACGGAGTTCAAAGGCGTTTTCATCGTTGCCGACGGGCTGGGAGGCCGTCCTACGGACACCCCCGAGGGGAAGACGTGCTTAGAGGCGGCCCGGACGCCCC
Source organism: Candidatus Bipolaricaulota bacterium (assembly GCA_026982655.1). Lineage (GTDB taxonomy): Bacteria > Bipolaricaulota > Bipolaricaulia > RBG-16-55-9 > RBG-16-55-9 > JALUUA01. Next base: position 16,095 of record JALSGO010000047.1, on the reverse strand, counting down.
ATCTGGACGAGCTGGCCCGCCGCGGGGCCTTGGGGCTCCTAGATCCCATCGCCCCGGGGGTGAGGCCGGGGAGCGACACGGCCCATCTCAGCCTCTTCGGGTACGACCCCTTTGAAGAATACCCGGGCCGGGGGGTCTTCGAGGCCGTCGGCGTGGGGCTAGAGGTCCACGAGGGGGACGTCTGCTTTCGCACCAACTTCGCCACCGTGGACGAGGACTTCGTCGTGAAAGACCGCCGGGCCGGGCGGATCCACGAGGGCCAGGAAGAGCTCGAGAGGGCCCTCCAAGGGCTCCAACCCCGCTCCGCCCCCGACGTGGAGGTCCTCTTCAAAGCGAGCACGGAGCACCGCGGGGCCCTCGTCTTAAGGGGCCCGGACCTCTCCCCCTCCGTCTCCGAGGCCGATCCCCACGCCACGGGCCAACGGGTCCGCGAGGTCGTGCCCTTGGAAGACACCCCTCAGGCACGGCGCACCGCCCAGATCCTCAACGAGATCATCCGGCGGTCCTACGAGATCCTGAAGGACCTCCCCCTGAACCGGGATCGGGCGGCGAAGGGGCTCCCGCCCGCCAACCTCCTGCTGCCCCGGGGGCCGTCGACCGTGCCCCGCTTCGAAACCCTGCCCCGGCGCTACGGCATAAAGGGCGCTGTGATCGCCGCCGGGGCCCTCTACATCGGAATCGGGAGGCTCCTGGGGCTCGAGTTCCACCGGGCCGAGGGGGCCACGGGGGGGCTCGACACCGACATCCGAAGCAAGATCGCGCTCGCCCTCGAGGAGCTGCAGACGAAGGACTTCGTCTTCGTGCATATCAAGGGGACGGACACCGCGGGGCACGACCGCAACGCCCGAGCCAAGATCGAGTTCCTCGAGCGGATCGACGAAGCCCTGGGGGCGCTGGTCGAGGGCCTCGATTGGGAGCGCACCCACCTCGCCTTCACGGGGGACCACGCCACCCCCATCGCGTACGGCGACCACGTCTCGGACCCGGTGCCCGTGCTCTTCGTAGGCCCGAACGTCCTCCCCGACGCGACCGAGGCGTTCCACGAGCGGGCCGCCCTGCGGGGCGGGCTCCATCGCTTCGCGGGCCGGGTGGTCCCGATGCTGGCGGGCTACAACAACTGGCTGCGGAAGTTCGGAACGTAACCCAAAGGAGGCACGATGGCCGCACCGAGCAAGAAGCTCCAAGACGCGCTCAACGCGCAGATCGTGGCGGAGTTCCACTCCGCGTACGTCTATCTGTCCATGGCCGCCTACTTCGAGGCGGAGAACTGGCCGGGATTCGCGAAGTGGATGCGGGTGCAGTCCCGCGAGGAGGTCGAGCACGCGATGAAGATCTTCGACTTCGTGAACGACCGGGGCGGACGGGTCCAGCTGGGGGCGATCGAGAAGCCGCCCGTCCGGTTCGCGTCCCCCCTCGACGCCTTCCGGAAGGCCTACGAGCACGAGCGCAAGATCACGCAGAAGATTCACAAGCTCTACGATCTGGCCGTCCAAGAGGGGGACTACCCCACTCAAGTGATGCTCCAGTGGTTCATCGACGAGCAGGTGGAGGAGGAGAAGATCACCTCCGAGGCGGTGGCTCGGCTGGAGCGGGCCGGGGATCACCCGCACGCGCTGCTCATGCTGGACCGCCGCTTCGGCAAGCGGGAGGAGTAGCCGCATTTGGTATTGATGCCGGAGGGGCGAACGCGAGCGGGGGCGAGAACCCAGGGGAACAACAAAAAGAAGGAGAGGTGGCCCTACCTCACCGCCGACCTGCCCGGAGTGGGGGGGCGGATCAAGGCCGAGCCCTCCCACTTCGAGGTGGAGGAGATCCCGCTCTACGAGCCCTCCGGTGAGGGGGAGCACGTCTACGTCCGCCTCACCCGCGAGGGCCTCACCACCCGGGAGCTTCAGCTCCGGCTGGCGGAGCTCTTCGGGCTCCCGCCCTCGGGCGTGGGAGCCGCCGGGCTCAAGGACAAGCACGCCCGCACGACCCAGACGTTTTCTATTTGCCTGCCCGATCCCCGCATCTCACCCCACGACGTCGCCCGCAAGGTCGAAGGAGCGCTCCCCGTGAGGGTCGAATGGGCGAAGCGCCACACGAACAAGCTGCGCACCGGGCATCTCAGGGGCAACCGCTTTCGGGTTCGGATTACGGAGATCCCCCTGGACCGTAGGGAGGCCCTGCGGCGGGCCGAGGCGATCGCCGAGGCCCTGAGGGAGCGGGGAGTGCCCAATTACTACGGCGAGCAGCGCTTCGGGGTCGAGGCCCGAAACGCCGAGCGCGGACGGAAGATCCTCTTGGGACAGGATGAGCCCCGGCGGGGCCGCTGGACCCGCAGGCTGTTGCTTTCGGCGTACCAAGCGCATCTGTTCAACGAGTGGCTCGCGTTGCGGATCGAGCGCGAGCTCTTCGCCCGGCTCTTGGAGGGGGACATCGGGCAGGTGCTGGCTACGGGCGGGCTCTTCGAGGTGCGCGACCCGGAGGCCGAGCGCCCGGCGTTTCAAAGGGGCGAGATCGCCTACACCGGGCCGATCTACGGGGGGAAGATGCGCCGGGCCCAAGGGCTCCCCGGGGAGCTGGAGCGCGAGGTCCTGGAGCGGGAGGGGCTCTCGATCGAGCTCTTTCGCCGGGCGACGCTGCGGGGGAGCCGGAGGCCGGGACGACTGCCCCTCCCGGAGCTTCGGCTCGAGCCCCATCCGGAGGGGCTGCAGCTGGAGTTCACGCTGCCCAAGGGCGCGTACGCCACGGCCCTGTTGCGGGAGTTCCTCAAGGCGGAGGGGGGATCCCCATGAAGGTCTTGATCACCGGCGCGACGGGCTTTCTGGGGCGCAGGCTGTGCGAGCACCTGCGGGAGCAGGGGTATCGGCCGTCGGCCCTCGCGCGCGATCCGGAGCGGGCCCTCCGGGCTCTGCCGCTGGAGGAGGCCCATCGCTGGAGCGCCGATCGAAGGCCCCCGGCGGAGGCGCTGGCCGGGGTGGACGCGGTCGTCCATCTGGCGGGCGAGACGATCGCCGGACGCTGGACGCCCGAGAAGAAGCAACGCATCTACGAGAGCCGCGTCCGGGGAACCCGGCACCTCGTGGAGGGACTGGCGCAACTCGACCCGCAGGACCGCCCGAAAGCGTTGGTCTCGGCCAGCGCCGTCGGCTACTACGGCGACCGCGGCGAGGAACTCTTGACGGAAGACGTCCCCGCGGGGGAGGGCTTCTTGGCCGAGGTCTGCCGAGACTGGGAGCGCGAAGCCCAACGGGCCGAGGGGTTGGGGCTTCGGGTCGTGCTCTTGCGCTTCGGGATCGTGCTGGGCCGCGACGGCGGAGCCCTCCCCCAAATGCTTCGACCCTTTCGGATGGGCCTGGGCGGACCGCTGGGCTCGGGGCGGCAGTGGTGGGCGTGGGTCCATCGGGACGACGCCGTCGGGTTGATCGCGTTCGCGCTGGGGAACGAAACGCTTGCGGGGGCGGTGAACGTCGTGGCCCCGGAGCGCGTCCGCCAGAAGCGATTTGCGCGCACCCTGGGAAAGGTGCTGCGGCGCCCCGCTTGGCTCCCGGTGCCCGCGTGGGCCCTTCGGATCGCACTGGGCGAGTTCGCCGAGACGCTGCTTGCCAGCACGCGCGCCGTCCCCTACAAGGCCCAACGGGCGGGCTATCGCTTCCGGTTCCCCCGTTTGGAAGAGGCGCTCCGCGAGATCTTGCGTTAGAGGCCGATGTATCGGGCGTAGAGGCTGCGCGCTTCGGCCTCCGTGCGGACGCCCTTCAGGATCGCGCGCCCGTCGGGGAAGAGGACGATCTCCGCGTCCTCGCGGGAGGGGCGGAACCGCAAGAGGTGGTCGCCCCGCCGGACGTCCCCCGACGCTCTCAGCCGCTCCGCCAGGGCCGCGAGGTCCATTCGCATCCCTCCCCCGCCCCTGGGCTCGAGGGGAGGCCGCAACTGGACGGCGTCTCGTCCGCAGAGTACGGCGGCCCTCTGCCCCTCGCCCTCCAAGAACGCAAAGCGCCCCTGGGCGCACGTGGCGCAGTCGGGGCGACGGGTGACGGGGACCGCCCGCCCGCGCATCTCCCAGACGTCCCAGTGGACGAGCTCCGAGGGGGGCTCGTTCCCCACCAGAAGGCGAAGCGCTTGGGTGGCGGCGAGCGCGGCCACCACCGCGGGCGCGGTCGCCAGCAACCCGACCGTCTCGCAGGTGGGCAGCGCCCCCGGCTTCGGGACGTGGGGGTAGAGGCAGCGCAGACAGGCCGTCTTCCGGGGCACGATCGCCATCGTCTGTCCGTACCCCTCGACGACGGAGGCGTAGACCCAGGGGATGCCGTGCTTGACGCAGACGTCGTTCAGAAGCAGCCGCGTCTCGAAGTTGTCCGTCCCGTCGAGAACGATCTCGACACCGCGAAGGAGTTCCTCGGCGTTCTCGGCGTTGAGATCTACCACAACGGCCTCGACGGCGATCTCGGGGTGGATCTCTCGGAGGTGTCGAGCGGCGGCCACGGCCTTGGGCAGAAGCCCTTCGGCGTCTTGGAGGGTGTAGAGCGCCTGCGTCCCCAAATTCTCCGGCTCGACGACGTCGCGGTCGAGGAGTCGGAGGCCTCCTACGCCCGCGCGGGCCATCCTCTCTGCCAGGACGCTCCCCAAAGCCCCGAGTCCCACGATGACCACGTGAGCCGTCTTCAGCCGCTCCTGTCCGTCCGGGCCGATAGGGGCAAAGCGCCGCTGGCGGTCCCAAACCACACTCATTCCGATCCTCCGAAGGGATTGTAGTTGGTGCGGGAGGTCTTGTCATCTCGCACGGGGATCGTCTATACTCCTCGGCGAACGCAGCGCAAAGCCCCCCCAGGGAGGAGAGGATAGCGTGCACAGAGAGGCCACGCTGCTGCACCTGCGGGTCAACGGCGATGACTACTCCGTAGCCGTACCTCCTCACAAGACGCTTCTGGAAGTCTTGCGTGAGGATCTCTTGCTCACGGGCACCAAGCACGGATGCGAGGTGGGCGAGTGTGGGACGTGTACCGTTCTCCTAGACGGAGAGCCCGTGCTCTCGTGTCTGACGCTGGCCGTAGACGTTCAGGGCCGCGGGATCACCACCGTCGAGGGATTGGCGCAGAACGGGGAGCTGCACCCCCTCCAAGTGGCGTTCGCCGAGCGGGGAGCGGCCCAGTGCGGGTACTGCACCCCCGGGATGCTCTTGACGGCCAAGGCCCTTTTAGATCGAAACCCGAGGCCCACTGAGGACGAGATCCAAGAGGCCCTCTCCGGGAACCTGTGTCGTTGCACGGGCTATCTCAAGATCCTCGAGGCCGTGCGTTTAGCGGGCGAGCGCTTGGCCCAAGGAGGCCACACGCCATGACGACGAGCAAACGAGAGTTCTCCGTCATCGGAAGGCCCTTTCCCCGGGTAGACGCCTGGGATAAGCTCACGGGGCGGACCCAATACGCCGACGACCTGACCCTCCCGCGGATGGCCTTCGGGAAGATCCTCTTTAGCACCCAACCTCATGCGCTCATAAAGCGCATCGACGTCTCCCGAGCCGAAAGGCTCCCCGGGGTGCTCGCCGTGATCACGGGGAAGGATCTCCCCATCCAATTCGGGATCATGCCCGTCTCCCAGGACGAGACGGCCTTGGCCGTCGACAAAGTGCGGTATGTCGGCGAGCCGGTGGCCGCCGTGGCCGCCCTCGACGAGGAGACGGCCGAAGAGGCCCTCACACGCATCGAGGTGGAGTACGAGCCTCTCCAGCCCATCATGTCCATCGAGGAGGCCCTCCAACACCCGGAGCCCCGCATCCACGACTACGGACCCGAGGGGAACATCCACAAGCTCGTCTCGCTCGAGTTCGGGGACGTGGATCAGGGGTTCGAGGAGGCCGATCACGTTCGGGAGGACGTCTTCTTCTATCAGGGGAACACCCACATGCCCATGGAGCAGCACGCGGCTTTGGCGCAGTGGGACCCCGGCTCCGGGCGCTTGACGCTTTGGAGCGCCACCCAGACGCCTCATTACGTGCACCGGGCGCTCTCGAAGGTGCTGGAGCTGCCCATGGACCGCATTCGGGTGATCGCGCAGCCCGTGGGCGGGGGCTTCGGCGGGAAGGACGACCCCTTCAGCCACGAGATCTGCGCCGCCAAACTGAGCATGCTCACGGGAAGGCCCGTCAAGATCACCCTCACCCGCGAGGAAGTGTTTTATGCCCATAGGGGACGGCACCCCGTCTTGATGTGGGTCAAGACGGGCGTAAAGACAGACGGCACGATCACCGCGATGCACTTCAAGTCATTTCTCGATGGGGGCGCCTACGGGTCGTACGGGGTAGCCAGTACGTACTACACCGGGGCCTTGCAGACGGTGACGTACAAGATCCCCAACTACCGCTTCCAGGGGATGCGCGTCTTCACCAACAAACCTCCCTGCGGCCCCAAGCGGGGCCACGGCACCCCCCAGCCCCGATACGCCCTGGAGATGCACATGGACAACCTGGCCCGCGACCTGGGGATGGACCCCGTGGAGCTGCGCCTCAAGAACCTCACGGGTCCCGACCATACCACCGTCAACTGGCTCCGGATCACGAGCAACGGCCTGCGGGAGTGCATCGAAAAAGTGTTAGAAGCCTCGGGCTATCGCGACAAACACGGCAAACTCCCCGAGGGGCAGGGGGTCGGCTTCGCGTGTTCAACGTACATCTGTGGAGCGGGGCTTCCCATCTACTGGAACGACATGCCCCACTCCGAGGTGCAAATTAAAGTCGACCGCTCGGGGTCCGTGACGGCCTACTCGGGGGCGATCGACATCGGCCAGGGTTCTGACACCGTCTTGGCGGCCATCGTGGCCGAGGTGCTGGGATTGCAACCTCAGGACATCAAGCTCGTGACGGCGGATACGGATCTTACCCCTATCGATCTGGGGAGCTACTCCAGTCGGGTGACGATGATGATGGGCAACGCCGCGTATGAAGCCTCCATGAAGGTCCGTGAAACACTCTTCGCCGCCGCGGCAGAGGAGCTGGGCGTCCCCGCGGAGAAGCTGGAGGCGCGCGATCGCAGAATTTTTGTGACCGATGATCCCGAGAAGGGCCTTACGTTCGCGGAAGCAGCCCAGTTGGCAGAGGAGAAGTTCGGGCTCATCGGGGCCGTGGGGAGCTACACTCCTCCCAAGAAGCTGGGGCAGTACAAGGGCTCCGGGGTGGGGCCTTCGCCCGCATATAGCTTCTCGGCCTGCGTGGCCCAGGTGCGCTGCGATACGGAGACGGGCGAAATCCAAGTGGAGAAGATCTGGCTGGCGCACGACATCGGGCGGGCCATTAACCCCATCTTAGTCGAGGGCCAAGTCGAGGGGAGCGTCTACATGGCCTTGTGCGAGGCCCTGATGGAGGAACAGGTCTTCCGGAAGAACGTGCACAAGATCCCTTCTCTTCTCGATTACAAGACGCTCACCTTCAAGGAGATGCCTCCGGTGGAGACGATCCTCATCGAGACGGACGAGCCGCGGGGGCCCTTCGGGGCGAAGGAAGCCGGACAGGGGCCCCTGCTCCCCGTGATGCCCGCAGTGGCCAACGCGCTCTACGACGCGTTGGGAATTCGCATCGAGGAGCTGCCTATCACGCCGGAGAAGGTGCTGAAAGCTCTAGAGGACAAGCTCAAGGGGGGCGAGGGGAGGGTGGGCCCCAAGGGGATCCCGAACTACGAGTTCCCCGAGCCCATCCGAGTGGAACCGCCGCAGGAGTGGAAGAGGTGACTCCTTTTGATTAAGCCGGAGGGGAAGATAGGCGGCGAACAATGGAATGACAGGTGCGAGGAAGCTAGCTAGGAAACAACGAGAGTTCTACGTCGTCATCGAGCAGGATGAAGACGGCTTCTATGTGGGGGAAGTGCCCCAGCTCCCGGGATGCTATGCCCAAAGTCGCACCCTCGATGAGCTGCTTCAGAACATCAAAGAGGTTATCCAGCTTTGTCTCGAAAGACAGGGGGAAGAGGTAGAGTCTGACTTGCAATTTGTCGGAATCCAAAAGATCACGGTATGACTCGTCTCCCCACGCTAAAGGCGCGCGAGGTGATCCGGGTGCTGGAGAAGCTGGGATATCAAAGGGCCCGACAGGTCGGTAGCCATGCGCACTACGAAAAGCCGGGGAAGAAGCCCATCCCTGTTCCTATCCACGGCAACCGCGACATCGGTTGAGGGCTCCTGCGCAAAATCATTTGCGATTTGGAAATCTCTCGCGAAGAGTTTCTCAAACTACTGAAAGACTAAAGGAGCGATCATGCTGCGCTTACCCGCGTTCGAGTACCGTCGGCCCAAGACGCTGGACGAAGCTCTACGCATCTTAGGGGATTACGGCCCCGATGCGCTGCCTGTGGCCGGGGGCACCGACGTCTTCCCCAAGATGAAACGACGCCAATTCCGCCCGAAGGTTCTCGTAAGCCTCCGGCACATCCCGGACCTCAAGAGCATCTCGGGGGACGCCCAGGCGGGGCTCACAATCGAGGCTGGAGCCACGCTCACCGCAGTGAGTCAGCATCCCGTCATCCAGGAACACTACTCCGGCCTGGCCCGTGCTACGGGCGTGATCTCCACGCCCATCTTGAGGAACATGGGCACCATCGGTGGCAATCTCTGTCTGGACACCCGCTGCAACTACTACGATCAGACCCTCCCCTGGCGCGAGGCTCTGGGGTGGTGCAAGAAGGCTCCGGGGCCGGAGGGCTGGCCCCTAGTCCCCGAACGGGCCCCCGAGAAGAACGAGGTCCCCTGCCGGGTGGCCCCGGGCAGCCCCCGCTGCTGGGCCGTCTCCTCCACCGATAGCGCCCCCATGCTGATCGCCTTGGACGCTCGGGTGAAACTCGTGCGCAAGGGCGACGAGCGGATAATCCCCCTCAAAGCCCTCTACCGCGACGACGGGATGTTCTACCTCGACAAGGCCCCCGATGAACTCGTCACGGCGATCCACCTCCCGCCTGCGGACGGGGTGAGGAGTACCTACCGGAAGCTGAGGAGGAGAGGCGCGTTTGACTTCCCCGCCTTGGGCGTGGCGGTGGCCCTTCAACAACAGGACGACGGAACGGTCAAGCGCTGTCGGATCGTCCTAGGCGGAGTCGGCTCCGCCCCCCAGGAGATGACGGACGCTCAGGCGCTTCTCGAGGGCGAAAAACCCACACCCGAGCTGCTGGATGAGGTGGCCGAGGCCGTCTACCGGCCCACCCGCCCCCTCGACAACACGGACTACCACCTCTTTTACCGCAAGCGCATGGCTGCCGTCTATGTGAAGCGAGCGCTCCAAGAGCTGCTTGCTCCGTAACCGCCTTGTCCGTGGCGAGCTGCTTGCAAGGAGGAGAGAATCCCCATGGCTACGAACCAGACCGCAATCCGGATAGGCCTCATCGGGACGGGCTTCGCCCGGCGGGTGATGCTCCCGGCCTTTCGGGCCCTGGAGGGCGTTCAAATTGTAGCGATCTGCAGCGGGCGGCGGGAGAACGCCGAACGGACGGCCCAAGAGCACGGCATCCCCGCGGCCTACGACGACTACCGCGAGATGCTCGAGCGCGAATCGTTAGATCTCGTGGCGATCGTGACCCCGCCCCACCTGCACCGCCCCATGACCCTGGCGGCCCTCGAGCGCGGGGTTCACGTCTTATGCGAAAAGCCCACGGCGATGAACGCCCCAGAGGCCCGCGAGATGCTCGAGGCCGCCGAGCGCGCGGGCGTCCTGCACCTCATCGACCACGAGCTGCGCTTCCACCCCTCCCTGCGCGCGCTCAAAGAGCGCATCGAGAAGGGCGAGCTGGGCGCGCCCGAGCGGGTAACGTTCTCCGTTCACTGGCGCTATCCCATGGACCCGAACCGCCCCTGGGGCTGGTGGTTCGACGCCTCGAAGGGCGGCGGGCTCCTAGGAGCGCTCGGCTCCCACCAGATCGACCTTTTGCGTTGGCTCCTCGGGGAGGTTCGAAGGGTCTGCGGGCACCTGCACACGGTCGTCAAGGAGCGCCCCCACCCCGAGACGGGGGAGCGGGGACGGGTCACCAGCGACGATTATTGCGCTTTCTTCGTGGAGCTGCGAAACGGAGCCGTCGGAGCGGTGGTTCTGGACGCTACCGCCCGCGCGCCCTCGGCGGAGGAGAGCTGGCGGGTCGCCTTCCACGGCGAGCGTTGCTCGCTCGTGTTCGACGGGCTCGGGCGGCTCTGGCGGGTGGAACGAGACGGCGAAGCGGAGGAGATCACGCCTCCCGCGCCTGTCTATCGCGTCCCGGAGGTCCCCGATCTGCCCGAGGGCGTCTTCTCCACGGGCTTCTGGTTCTTCGCGCAAGCGATCGTCGAAGCCCTCAAGCAGGGGAGGCGCACGGTGGAGGGCGCGGCGACGTTCCACGACGGTCTCAAGGTGCAGGAGGCGCTGGACGCCGTGCGGCGATCCTCGCAAGAGGGGAAGGGCTGGGTCGAACTCTAGCCTCTACTTCTAGAAGACGACGCGCTTGAACTCGACCCGCATCTGCAGGCCCTCTTCCAGCGCGCGGCGGATCACTTCCCGCCCGTACGTGAGGTAGACGGCGGGAAAGCCCGTGAACTCCTGGTTGTGGCGATACACCGTGAGGAGCTTGTACCCCTCGGTGCTCAGGATGAGGGTGTCGCTGCGCTCGGGGATGTCGAGCCACTCCGCCTGGGCGTCCACGTGGACCGGGGCGTACTCCTTCCAGACCGCGCCGCCTAAGTGGGGCATCTGGGGAGCCGTGGCCGTGGCCAAAATGACCAAGGGCATCGTGGGCACGACTTCGGAGTTTCGCAGCGCGTCGAAGACCTTTTCCACAGGGATGCGCTTCTCGCGCTCGCGGTCGTAGTCGAAGACGAACGCCCCCTCCTCGAGGCGGGCCGGGGTCCGCCTCCCCTCCGCGGTGACCCCCTCCACGAGGAAGGTGTGCTCCACATACCGATCCCGATGGGCGGGGACGGGCATCTCCCAGAAGGGGTAGCCCTTCTCGTAGAGCCTCTCCAGCACGTCCGCCAAGGGCTTCGTGAGCGCCTGGGAAAAGGCCCGCTCCGGCACCACATCGAGCCCCAGCAGCCGGAAGAAGTCCCGACGGATGTCGAGGATGCGCTGCGCTACGTCCCCCTCGCCGCTGTGCTTCTGGAAGATCGCGTCCAACTCGTCGTAGCGCCGACGGAAGGCCTCGATGTTCTGCTCCGGCGCGCTCTTTATGCGGTTTTGGCCGTCCTTGATGACGGCGTTGGGGTCGTAGCGCAGGGCCTCTTGGAGGTGGATGACCCGTTCGGGGTCTAAGATGGTGGGGTTTACGATCACGTACTGCACCCGATGCCCCTTGGGCGCGTCGTGGCCGGGGTGGAAGTTGTCGTAGGCCACGTTGAGGATCTCCTCGTCCCCCAGGGGAACGCGCTCGGCGATCCGCCGCAGCACGTAGTTCCCGTACACCTCGTCGATGGGCAGGTTCGGGTTCAGGTGCGAGAAGGTGCAGAGGAGCTTTACGCCCTTGTAAATCTCGCGAAGCTCGGGGAACTTGAGGGTGCGGTTGGCCTCCCCTTCTCGGAGGATGCGGACGTTGCGTTCGACGACGGCCTCGACGTCCACCCGTTGTTCACGGGGGGGAGAGGGCTTCGACGGCTGTTTCGTAGGACAGGGACACCCCATCGGGATCCTTCACCGCCTTTCGTTGGGCCTAAGCGTACCCCAGATCGGACCTTTCGGCAACCGTAACGGAGAATAGGTCCTTGACAACCGGATTTTCCCCGCAGTACAATCCGCGGGCCATGAGCGAGCTGACCCTAAGCCCCCAGGAGTACGAGCGGCTGAAGGCCCGCCTCGAGGAGCTGGAGCGGGCCCGCCGGGAGGTGGCCCGGGAGATCGCCGAGGCGGCGGCCCAGAAGGACTTGAGCGAGAACGCCGCGTACCACGCCGCCAAGGAGAAGCAGGCCTTCCTCGAGGGCGAGATCGCCCAGATCCTCCAGAAGATCCGGACGGCCAAGGTCGTCCGGCCCGAGGCGGGCAAGGTGGGCGTGGGCTCGCGCGTCCGGCTGCAGCACGTCGCCTCCGAGCAGGTGTTCCACGTGCTGATCGTCTCCGACATCAACCACTCCCCGGACGCGGACGGCGAGATGCCCGTCTCCGCGGGCTCCCCGCTGGGACAAGCCCTCCTGGGGCGCGCTCCGGGCGAGCGCGTTCAGGCCGAAACCCCCCAGGGCACCCAAGAGTACGTCATCCTCGAGGTGCTATCCCGGTAGGCCGTTCGCTTTCGCCGAGACCCTAACGAGCACCGAGAGAAAAAGGAGGCTTCTTCACGATGAACTCGAATTCGGGCTCCCGCGACGGACGACCCCGGCGGGTCATCATCTTGGGAGCCGCCGGGCGCGATTTCCACAACTTCAACGTCTTCTTCCGGGACAACCCCCACTACGAGGTGGTCGCGTTTACGGCCACCCAGATCCCCGACATCGAGGGCCGAAGATACCCGCCGGAGCTGGCGGGCGAGCGCTACCCGCACGGAATCCCCATCGAGCCGGAGGAGAGGCTTCCCGATCTCGTACGGGAATACGGGGCCGACGTCTGCGTGTTCGCGTACAGCGACGTCTCCCATCAGCACGTGATGGACCGCGCTTCCATAGCGATGGCCGCCGGGGCCTCCTTCATGCTCTTAGGCCCCCGGGACACGATGCTTGCGAGCGAGAAGCCCGTCATCTCCATCACGGCGGTGCGCACGGGCGCGGGCAAGAGTCAGACGACCCGCCGCGTCACGGATGTATTGAAAAAGCTGGGCAAGCGCGTGGTCGTGGTGCGGCACCCCATGCCCTACGGGGACCTCACCCGACAGAGGGTACAGCGCTTCGCCTCGTTCGAGGACCTGGACAGATACGAGTGCACCATCGAGGAGCGGGAGGAGTACGAGCCGCACCTGCGCCGGGGCAACGTCGTCTACGCCGGGGTGGACTACGAGCGAATCTTAAGGGAAGCCGAGAAGGAGGCAGACGTCGTCGTCTGGGACGGCGGGAACAACGACTTCCCGTTCTTTAAGCCCGACCTGGCCGTGGTCGTGGTAGACCCCCACCGCCCGGGCCACGAGCTGACCTACTACCCCGGGGCCGTTAATTTGCGATTAGCGGACGTCGTGGTGGTCAACAAGGTGGACACCGCCGACCCGAAGAACGTCGCGATCGTCAAGGAGAACGTCAAAAAGCACAACCCGAGGGCGCAAATCGTCGAAGCGGCCTCCCCCATCACGGTGGAGAACCCCGAGGTGATAAAGGGCAAGCGCGTCCTGATCATCGAGGACGGCCCCACCCTCACGCACGGGGAGATGGCCTACGGGGCAGGGGCGATTGCCGCGCAGAAGTACGGGGCCAAGGAGCTGATCGACCCGCGGCCCTTCGCCGTGGACTCCATCAAGGAGACGTTCGAGAAGTACCCGCATCTGGAGACGATCCTGCCCGCGATGGGCTACGGGGAGGAGCAGATCCGCGACCTGGCGGAGACCATCCGGCACTCGAACGCCGAGGCGGTGGTGATCGCGACCCCCGTGGATCTCACCCGACTCATCGAGTTCGACGCTCCCACAGCTCGGGTGGTCTACGAGCTGGAGGAGAAGGGCCCCCCGACGCTGGAGGACGTGATCCGGGAGAAGCTGGGGCTTTGAAACCTTTCGCGTATATCTCGATCTCGATCTACTTGCCTATGGGCCGCAGCGTCGATCGGGTTCCGGGCGCGGTCCTCGCCGCCGGGGGCGGGAGTCGCTTCCGGGCGCGGACGGGGCGGAACAAGCTGCTCGTCCCCGTAGCGGGCGAACCCCTCGTTCGCCACAGCGTACGGGCGATGCTCTACGCCTCCCACGTGGCCCCCGTCGGGGTCGTCGTCGGCTGTGAAGCGGAGCGCGTCCTCGACGCCCTGGGCGGGCTGCGCCGCCACCCCCACCTCGAGGTCGTCGAGAACGAGCGCTGGGCCGAGGGCCTCGCCACTTCGCTGCGGGCCGTCCTCGAACACCTCCCTGGGGAGGTCCCGGGGTTGGTGGTGCTCCCCGGCGACATGCCTTTCATGACACCTGCCCTGATCGATCGGGTGGTGGAACGCTTCCTGACGACGCACAAGGCATGCTTCCCCATCCACCGGGGGAGGAAAGGTCATCCGACGGTGCTGCCCCGAACGCTTTTCCCAGCCCTGCGGAGACTGCAGGGCGACGCGGGGGCGCGTGCGGTCCTCACCGCCCTCCCCCCGAGCGCAGTCGAACTCCTCCCCCTCACGCCCTCCGAGGCGCTCACCCAGCAGGACGTGGACGTCCCCGACGACCTCTCGTGAGCGTAAGCTGTAGGAAGCGGACGGCTTTGGGGTATACTGACTCCGACATCCATCGCAACTCAACTCAACCGACGGAGATGAGGAGGACCATGACCGAGACCGACAGGAACGCTGCATCCTCGTTCGACCCTCAAGAGTACAAGGCGCAGCAGCGGGAGGGCTGGAGCGCGGCGGCCGCGGGCTGGAAACGCTGGTGGCACGTCTTGGAAGGGGGCGCGCAGCCCGTGAGCGATCGTCTGGTGGAGCAGGCGGCGCTGACTCCGGGGCACAAGGTGCTCGACGTGGCCACGGGGATCGGGGAGCCTGCGATCACGGCCGCGCGGCGGGTGCAGCCCGGCGGACGAGTGGTAGCCCTCGACCTGGCCCCCGGGATGCTGGCGATCGCCCGCGAGCGGGCGGCCGCCCTGGGGCTTGACAACGTCGCCTTCTACGAGGGAGACGCCGAGTCGCTCGATCTGGAGGAACGAGACTTCGACGCAGCCCTCTCCCGTTGGGGCTTGATGTTCCTGCCCGAATTGGAGCGGGCCCTGCGCGGGATCGGGGAGCGACTCAAGCCCGGCGGGCGTCTCGCCGCGGCCGTCTGGGGGCCGCCCGAGGAGGTCCCGCTGCTCAGCATCGCGATGCGCGCCGTGATGGAAACGCTCGCGCTGCCGCCGCCCCCGCCCGAGACCCCGGGGCCGTTCCGCCTGGCCGACCCCGAGGTCCTGAAGCGGGCATTCGAGACGGCAGGGTTCGCAGACGTGACGATCGAGCCGCTCACGGTGACGTTCGAGTTTGACTCCCCGGAGGCGTACGTGCGCTTCCAGCAGGAGGTCTCCACGCCCGTCCGGACGGTCGTGGAGGAGCAACCCCCGGAGCGCCAGGAGGCCGTCTGGGAGGCAATGAGGACGGCGCTGGGGCCCTACACGACACCGGAGGGGCGCGTCCGCCTTCCGAACGTCACCCTCTGTGCCGTCGCCCGGCGACCCTAGCTCCTCGACGTTGCCCTCTTCCTGAGCGCAAGCGGCGGACGACGCAGACGAGGAGGAAGAGGGAGAACAGACTCGAAGGTCCGGAGATGGCCCCGATCGCCAAGACCGTCGGACTGCTGTTGGCGGGCGGGCGCTCCCGCCGGCTGGGGCGGGACAAGCGCTTCCTGAAGCGCGGAGGGAAGCCCCTGATCGCTTGGGCCTATGAGGCCCTGCGTGGGGCGACGGACGAGGTCTGGGTGCTCCTGGCGAGCCCGCAGGACGAGCTCCGCGTCCGGGAAGCGCTCCCTTCCCCGTCTCCGTACCCGCAGGTGGCGCTCGACCCGGAGCCGAGGGCCGGGCCGCTGGGGGCGCTTGCGGGCGCACTGGAGCGCGTTCGCGGGGAGTACGCGCTGCTCCTCGCCGTCGACTACCCGCTCATGACCGCCGCGTTCTTGCGCCGGCTAAGAGCTCATCTCGAAGATCAGCCCAAAAAGCCCGACGCGCTCGTCCCCCTCTGGCAGGGCGCTCCCCAGGTGACGTGCGCGTTCTACCGCCGCTCGCTGCACAAAGAGCTCCAAGAGGCGCTCGCAAGCGGAGAACGCTCGCTGCGACGCTTCGTCGAGGCGCTCTCGCCCCCCTCCCGGGTGCTGTGGATCGAGGAGGAGTGCTGGCGGGACTGGACGGACGCGCCCGGGTTCCCCTCCCCCTTCCAGGGCGTCGACACCCCGGAGGACCTCGCCCGGCTTCGGGCCGTGGGCCTTTTGTGCGAATGAGAAGCGTTTGCATCGCGAGGCGGTCCCGGGGTAGAGTCTCTCCGAAAGGAGGGCGGGCGATGGCGGAGATCGCGGAAAGGGGAAGGCATACAGGCGAGGTCGTCGGGCTCTTCCTCGCCCCGCA
>JALSGO010000046.1 GCA_026982655.1 Candidatus Bipolaricaulota bacterium | reverse complement strand
CCGACGGGGGGATCGAAATGGAACTCGAAAGCCCCGCGAGGGAAGCGCCCGCGCGGAAGATGACGTACGAGGAGTTCCTCGAGTGGCTCGACGAGGACACCTGGGCCGAGTGGGTGGACGGGGAGGTCGTCATGCTTTCACCCGCATCGAGGCGGCATCAAGAGGTGCGGCACTTCCTGGAGACGCTCATCAAGGGATACGCGGAGCTGCACGACTTGGGCGCGGTGCTGAGCGCCCCCTTCCAAGTGAAGCTCGAGGAGGTCCGGCGGGGCCGGGAGCCTGATCTGCTCTTCGTGGCCAAGGAGCACCTCGATCGCCTCCAAGAGACCTACGTCGACGGGCCTCCCGACCTGGTGGTGGAGATCGTCTCCCCGGAGAGCGTAAGCCGCGATCGGGGGGAGAAGTTTTACGAATACGCCCAAGCCGGGGTGCCCGAATACTGGCTCATCGACCCCCAGATCCGCTGGGCCGACTTCTATCGGCTTGAATCCGAGGCCAAACGGTATCGCCCAGCATGTAGCGGGGAGGAAGGGGTCTATCGCTCCGGGGTGCTCCCGGGCTTTTGGCTCAAGATCGAGTGGCTCTGGCAGGAGCCGTTGCCTCCCTTAGAGGAGGTGCTCCTCGAGGTCGGAGGAGAAGCGTACGCGAAGCGGGCCATCGAGCGCCTCCGCCGCCACGGGTTCTTGTCTTAAGCCTTTCCCTTAGCGGCTTTGGGGGAAGCCCGGATTCGTCGTCGGCCACCTGGGGAGGCCGCTTAGATACGCGTCCTTATAGGCATGGACTGCAAAGCCCGCAAAGCCGGCCTCGTTCCGGAAGGAGTCTACGACGTTTGCCGCCTCTCGGTTCAGCGCGTCTTGCCCCTCCTCGAAGAAGGTGACCTTCTCCGGCCCGCATCCGGGGGCGCAGTCCCCGGTCTCGAGTCCGACCCAAACGGACCCGCCCACGCGGCTGGCGTAGAAGACCTCCTCTTGGTCGAGGCAGACGATCCCCTCGTCGGGACAGGCTCTCCCCGCGAAGTCCCGATAGCCCATCACCCCTACGGGGCCGGACACGACGTCGAGGACGTGCTGATAGGCGGGCTTAACCCTCCCGGAGCCCGCCGGGTACTCCACAGGGTCGTCCCAGAAGAAGCGGATCGCCACCCCCATCGCGATCCCCTCGGCCCGGAGGACGTCCTGCAGGCACTCGTAGAGCGCAAGGAGGGCTTGATAGTCCCCCCCAGAGAGGGGCTCCGGGGGCTCCACGTCGAGCATCACCCCGTCTAAGGGGGCCGTGGGACGATCTCGATTGTAGCCGATCACGTCGTCCATCCGCCGGAGCGGAAACGCACCGGGGTCGCACCCCAGCGCGGGCCAGTCGGGAGCCCCATAGGTCGCCCAGACCTCGATGCCCTCCGCGTGGGCGCGGGCGACCAGATCCGCAATCTCCGCGTCCTCGTACAGGAGGCGCCCGGAGGCGTTGGGCGTGGAGCGATAAAGGCTCATAAGCAGCACGTTTACCCCGCTCGCGGCGCTGCGCTCGATGAGGGTCTGTCGGCCCAGGGGGCCGTCCATCGCGCCGCTTGCGCTCCAGACCCAAAGGGCCTGCACGAGGGGTTCCGAGGGGGTGGGAAAGGAGCTCACGGGCAGCCCACATCCTCCCACTCCCAAGGCCAAGGCCAAACCCAACGCCGTCAGCCCCAGAAGGCCGCGGAAGTCCCTTCCGATTCCGATCATGGGTCTCCGTCCGCTACCGCTACCGCTAGGTTGGCTATCCCGAAAGCTTCCCTTGGACCAACTCCACCAGCTGCCGGGGTGTGCGCCCTACGGGGATGCCTTTTGCCTCCAACGCTTTGGCCTTGGCCTCCGCCGTCCCGGAGGAGCCCGTGATGATCGCTCCGGCGTGGCCCATCCGCTTCCCCGGCGGGGCGCTGAAGCCCGCGATGTACGCCACCACCGGCTTCGTCATCTCCGAGGCGATATATTCCGCCGCCTCCTCCTCGTCGGAGCCGCCGATTTCCCCCACCAGCACTACGATTTGGGTTTCGGGATCCTCCTCAAAGAGCCGGAGGATGTCGATAAACGAGCTCCCGATGACGGGGTCTCCCCCGATGCCGACGGCGGTCGTCTGGCCGATCCCGGCCCGGGTGAGCTGATCCACGATCTCGTAGGTGAGGGTGCCGCTGCGGGAGACGACCCCCACCGGCCCCGGCGTGAAGATGTTCCCCGGCATGATCCCCAGCTTCGACTTCCCCGCGGATAGGAGCCCGGGACAGTTCGGCCCGATGAGCCGCGAGCCCCCCCGATGGTTAAGGATCTCATAGACCCGCATCATGGTGTGGAGCGGGATGCGCTCCGTGATGCACACGATGAGGGGAATCCCCGCGGCGGAGGCCTCGAGGATGGCGTCCCCCGCAAAGCGCGCCGGGACGAAGATGGCCGTCGCGTCGATGCGGTGCTCCTTTGCCGCTTGGGCCACGGTGTCGTAGACGGGGACCCCTAAGTGTTCGGTCCCGCCCTTTCCGGGCGTCACGCCCGCGACGACCTTCGTGCCGTACTCGATCATCCGCTCCGTGTGGAACGTCCCCTCGCTGCCGGTGATCCCCTGGATTAACACCTGGGTGGTCTCGTCGATGAGAATGCTCATGCGCGCTCCTCCTTTGCGCATCAGTATAGCTTGCAGATTGACAGGGATTCAAACGGGGTGCGCGCTCGGCTATAATCGGGCCGGGGATGGAAACGCCCATGGACGAACGGAGAGCGTATCGAACGCCGATGGCAGCCTCCTTCCTCTTACTCTTACTGGTGCTGGGTTTGGGGCTCTTCGCGCTGTTGGGATGTACCGGTCCCCCTCCTTCCTCGGCGGCCGCGGGGGGGTCTCCTCCCGTCTCCGAAGGGATCGAGGTCTTCTTTAACGATCCCTTAGCGGATTTCCCCGAGCTGCGGGATCGAGAGGCGCTGGGGGGCGACCTCGTTCCGAGGCTGGTCCGCCTCCTCGACGAGGCCGAGCGATCCCTCGACGTAGCCGTCTACCACCTCACGGACCCCGGGACCGTCGCGGCCCTGGAGCGGGCCTGCGGGCGGGGCGTGCGGGTGCGCCTGGTGCTCGAGCGGGATCTTTCCCAGGCGGAGCGCCTCCCCTCGTGCGCCCGGGTCCGCTGGGACGAGAACGAGCGGGCCATGCACCATAAATTCGTCGTCGTAGACGGGCAAAAGGTCTGGACGGGCTCGGCCAACTTCACCACCAGCGGCCTCTACTTCGACGCGAACAACGCCCTTCGGATCGAGAGCGAAGCGATAGCACGGGCGTTCTCCGCGGAGTTCGAGGAGCTCTGGCAGGGGCGCTTCGGCCCCCGCAAACAAGACACGAACGAGGAGCGCTTCGCTGTGGCCGACGTGCCCTTGGAGCTCTATTTTGCCCCGAGCGATCGGCCCCGGGAGCGGCTTCTTAAGCTCATCGAGAACGCGCGGGAGAGCGTCGAGCTTGCGATGTTCATCCTCACGGACAACCCCCTCTACGAGGCGCTGGAGCGCGCCCGGAGGCGGGGCGTACAGATAAAAGCCGTCTGGGACTTCACGGGGCTCGACGGCTGCCTCTACTCCGAGGTCGACGAGCTCCTGCGGGAAGGCGTGGGCGTTCCGGACGCCCTCCCCGGGCTACTCCACGACAAGTACGCCGTCATCGACGGGGAGATCGTGATCACGGGCTCGGCCAACTGGTCCCGGAGCGGCATGGAGCGGAACGACGAGAGCCTTCTCGTCCTCCGCAGCCGCGCGATCGCCGAACGCTTTCAGCAAGACTTCCGGCGCCTGTTCCAAGACGCTGTGAAGTACGAGCAAGATCCGCGGGAGCCTCCCCGCCTCGAGCGGAGAACCTTCAGCGCCGCCCGGGACGGGGCGCTCCTCCAGTGGCGCCCCCGCGCCCTGGAGATCATAGAGCGCTACGAGATCTGCCGACTCGGCGCGGACGGGGACTGCGAACGCGTCTACGAAGCGCCGGGATTTGCGTGGTACTTCGTGGACCGAGACGTAGCGCCCGGGGGGAGCTACCGCTATCGGGTGCGGGCCCTCACCCCCGAGGGGTGGACGGCCTATTCGAACGAGGTCACGGTCGAGGCGCCCGCGGAGATCCCGCTTCTTAGCGCCGAGGAGGCGGAGCGGGAGCTCGCCCGCTACGAGGGACAGGTGGTGACGGTGCGCTTTGTGGTCCGGAACCGCCCGGAGTTCAGCCGGGGCGGGCACATCTTCCTCAACGCCGGGGAGGACTACAAGACGGACTTTACGGCCTTCATCCCCGGCTGCGTCCTGGAGCTGGGGCGCTTCGACGGCAGCGGGCTCGACCTCTTCGCGCTGCAGGGGCGCACGATCGAGGTCACAGGAGAGCTGGAGGAGTACCAAGGCCCGGAGATCGTGGTGACGGGGCCGTGGCAGATTCGCGTTCTGGACTGAAAACAGAGGACGGCGGCCCTGGGGGCGAGGGCCGCCGGGGATATGGTGGAGGGTTCACCCGGATGGGCAGAACACCCATCCTACAGGCCCTTCCGGAGGCGGAGAAGGGCCCACTCCCTAGGGGTCGCTGCCTTTGGGATAAGGCATCGATGCTCATTATAAGCGCGCGGGTCCGATCCTGACAGGGACAAGCCCCCTCCGGGCGAACGCCGCAGCCACCCCTTGTCCTCCCGGGTTGCCGGGAGTAGGATGCCCATGCCATGGCCACGAATCGCCCACAGAAGCCTTCCCAGGGGGTAGACGAGCGCGATCTTCGGATCATCGAGGAGCAGCTGGGCCGGCGGCCCCGCGGCGTAGTAGCCGTGGAACGCCGTTGCCCCGCGGGCCACCCCCAGGTCATCAAGGTGTACCCCCTTCTGGGAAAGGAGCCGTTCCCCACGCTCTTTTGGCTCACGTGTCCCGAGATCGTTCGACAGATCTCCCGTCTGGAACACGAGGGCTGGATCGAGCGCCTGGAAGAGCTTATAAAGGGCGACCCCGAGCTTCGCCGACGGTATCACGAGTCCCATCGGACCTACATTCGAGAACGCTGGCAGACCCTGAGAGAGGAAGACAAACGTTGGCTAGAAGCACACGGGCTCCTTGAGGTCTTTCAGAGGCGAGGGATCGGTGGGCTACGAGATTGGGACGCCGTGAAATGCCTCCACATGCACTATGCCCATTACAAAGCCCGCGGAGAGAACCCCATCGGGGAGTGGATCGCGGAGCGCTTCGCGATTCGGGAGTGCTCGTAGGCATTTGCTAAGGAGCCTCGTCCGAGTTGGGCTTCAAGGGGGCAATTTCCCCTTCCCTTGCTCCTCCCGTAGGATCTGTTCGATACGTCGAGCCTTGGCCGTCGCAAGGTCGAGTTCGAAGCGCAGCTCCGGGACGCGCCGCAGCCGCAGGCGCTTGGCCAGCTCCGTGCGCAGAAACCCTCGGTGCTCTCGGAGGACGGCCAGCGTCTCCTCCTCGGCCGCAGTCGTGTCGTCCGATAAGGTGCTCACGTACACGGTAGCGTGGCGCAGGTCCCGCGAGAGCCGAACGTCCATGACGGTGACCCACTCCAGCCGCGGGTCCCGCGCCTCGAACTCGAGGATCTCGCCGAGGGCTCTCTTGATCTCCTCCCGGACCTTGCGGAGGTAGTGCGATCCGCCCATTAGAGGACCTCGCTCTCGACCTGCTCGACGGAGACGTCGGGGTGTCTCTCGATCTGGGCCACCAGCTTGTGGAGGACCCGCTGGCTCAGGCCCCCGTCGTTGGAGACGACGGCCACCCCTAAGACCGCCGCCCGGAGGTTGTCCTGCTCGTCGATCTCGGCCACGGAGACGTTGAAATCCCGCTTGAGCTGGGCCATCAAGCCCTTAAGGAGCCGTCGCTTCTCCTTCAGCGAGAACGGATACGCCAGGCGAAGGGTGATCCGCGCGATGCCCACCCGCATCTCTCTCGTCTCTTGCCGTCCCGAGGGCAGAGGGCCGAATCAGAGGCGCTCGACTTCCTTCAGGGTAAAGACCTCCAGGCGATCCCCGATCTTGAGGTCATCGAAGCCCTCGATCTTGATCCCGCATTCCTTGTCCTTGGAGACCTCGCGGACGTCTTGTTCAAAGCGCTTGAGGCTCTGGATCTTGCCGCGGAAGACCTCCTTGCTCCCGCGCATCACGCGCACGTGGGCGGTGCGGGTGACCACCCCGTCGCGGACGTAGCAGCCCGCCACCACGCCCACCCGCGGGATCCGGAAGAGCTGGCGCACCTCCACCACACCCAGGGGGACCTCCTCGTACTCGGGTCCCAGCAGCTTGCGGATGGCCCGCCGCACGTCGTCGGCCAGCTCGTAGATGATCTCGTAGGTGCGGACTTGCACCCCCTCGCGCTCGGCCAGCGCCCGGGCGGGGGAGTCGACCTCCACCCGAAATCCCAGGACCAAGATGTCGTCCTCCGAAGAGGAGGCCAAGAGGACGTCGCTCTCGCTGACGTTCCCCACGCCGGTGTGGACGAACTCGATCGTGATCTCCTCGCCCTCTAAGCGCTTGAGCTCGTTCTGGACGGCCTCCAGCGACCCCACGGAGTCGGCCTTGACGAGGAGCTTGAGGACCCCCTCCTTGGCCGTCTGGGCCAGGACGTCCTCCCAGGTGAGCCGGGCCTTCTTCATCTTGGCCTGGCGTTCCTGTTCGGCGCGCTCGGCGGCGATCTTCTTCGCCTGCGAGGGGCTCTTGGCCACCTCCAGCACCGTCCCGACGGGGGGCACCTCCGAGAGCCCCAAGATCTGCACGGGCGTCCCCGGAGGGGCCTCCTTCAAGCGGCGTCCCCGCTCGTCCAAAAGCGCCCGGATGCGCCCGTACGCCTTGCCCGCCAGGACGACATCCCGCTCGTGGAGCGTCCCGTCGCGGATGATCGCCGTGGCAATGGGGCCCTTATAGGGGTCGAGGTAGCTCTCGATGATGATCCCCTGCGCGGGGCGCTTGGGGTCGGCCCGCAGCTCCTCCATCTCGGCCACCAGCAGGATCATCTCCAAGAGGTCCTCGACGCCCTCGCCCGTGAGGGCCGAGACGGGGACGGTGATCGTCTCCCCGCCCCAGTCGTCCGGGGTGAGCCCCTCCTCGGCGAGCTGCTGCTTGACGCGATTTACGTCCGCACCGGGCCGGTCGATCTTGTTGATGGCTACAATGATGGGCACTTGGGCGGCGCGGGCGTGGGCGATCGCCTCCTTGGTCTGCTCCATCACCCCGTCGTCGGCGGCCACCACCAGCACCACGATGTCGGTGGCCTGCGCCCCGCGGGCGCGCATCCCCGTGAAGGCCCGGTGGCCCGGCGTGTCGATGAACGTGATCTTCTGGCCCTTGTACTCCGCCTGATACGCCCCGATGGACTGGGTGATCCCGCCCGCTTCTTGCTCGGCGACGTGCGTTTGGCGGATGCGGTCTAATAGAGTCGTCTTGCCGTGATCCACGTGTCCAAGCACCGCAACGATGGGGGGCCGCGGCTCGCCCGTGGGTTTTTCGCGCTCGGGCGGGGGAGCGGGCTTCTCTTCCGGCTTTTCTTCTGCCTTTGCCTCGACCTCTGCCTCCGGCGCTGCTTCCGGCTGTGGGGGGGCAGGGGCATCCGCTTCTGCGACGGGTGTTTCCCGAGAGACGGAAGCAGAGGTGGAGGAGGGAGGCTGTCCGTCGGTCTTCGGCTCCTCCACGGGAGGAGCTTCGGTTTGCGCTTTGGGCGCGCCTCCCCGCTTCTCCTCGTGGTAGGCGGTTACGAGCTCGACCTGTTCCTCGTCGAGCACGCTGAAGTTGTTCTTGACTTCGATGCCCAGCTCCTTGATCTCCTCCAACAGCTCGCTGCTGGAGACCCCCAAATCCTTGGCTAAACGAAAGACCTGTTTTTTGGCCATTCTCCCCTTCTTAGGTCCGCGGAATTTCGGCGATAAAGACGCTTACAGCGTAGCATTTCCTCGAGGCCTTGTCAACTTTGCCTCGATCCTTCCGCACCCCCTTTCGGCCCGAGCACCTGCTCCGGTATAATCACCCCGCTATGCGCCGGGAGGAATTCTTAGAAGCCCTGCTCTCGCTCCCCCGCTTGGGCGACTGGCCCCGGGTCTCGCCCGACGGGCAGTGGGTGGCCTGGGTCTGGCTGAACGTGGGTCCCGCCGCGGACGTCTGGGTCGTCCCCACGGACGGCTCCCGAGAACCCCAAAGGCTCACGGACACCCCCGAGAACACCTTCGTCGTCTCCTGGACGCCTGACAGCCGAGCTCTGATCGTCGAGGAGGACCGGGGAGGCAACGAGCGCGTCCGGCTCTTCCGTGTTGCCTTGGAGGGTGAAACCCGAGAGCCGCTCACGGAGCCCGATCCGCCGTACTTTACGAGGGGCGGCCAGCTCCATCCCAACGGGCGCTGGCTCGTCTACGGGGCCAACTACGACTTCTCCCGACGGCAGGAGATCGAGCCGACGTGGATCTACCGCCACGATCTCGAGACGGGCGAGCGCCTCCCCTTGGCGAAGCCCGAGAAGGGGGCCTTCGTCTGGCCCCAGCTCAACCTCCCGGGGACGCACGTGCTCTACACCCGAAAGGACCGCCACCCCGCGGGCCAGCAGGCGTGGCTCGTCGACATCGAGGGCCGCGAAGACCGCGAGATTCTCAAATTCGGGGACCGCGCTAAGGTCGAGCCCACTTGGCTCCCCGACGGAAAGCGCGTGCTCTTCCTGGTGGAAACCGAGACGAAGGAGCGCAGGCTGGGCCTGTGGGACCTCGAGACGGAGGAGATCCGCTGGCTCGTCGAGGACCCCCACAAAGCCCAGTACATCGAGCAGGCGTTCGTACCCTACCACAGCGAGTACGTCGTGGTGGTGGCCGTGCGGGAGGCGCGCCTGCGCCCGTACCTCCTTCACGTGGAGACGGGCGAGGAGATCGCGCTCCCCGAGGTCCCCGGGAACCTCCTGCCCTTGGCTCCCTGTCCCGGCCCCGACTCGGACAATTGGGTAGGCGTCTACTCGAGCTCCCGGCAGCCGCACGAGATCGTGCGCTTTTCGCTCCGGGACGTCCGTCCGGAGGCGTTTCAAAGCCTCTCGCGGGTGTGGGACCGGACCTCCCTGCGGCCCGAAGACCTCACCCCTGCCGAGGATATGCGGTGGCGCTCCTCCGACGGGCTCGAGATCCAAGGCTGGCTCTACCGCGCCCGCACTTCCCCGGGCGAGAACCCCAAGGGCACGATCGTCTATATCCACGGGGGGCCGACGGCCCACAGCACGGATAGCCTCAACCCGCAGATCCAGTTCTTCAGCCACTGCGGGTTTCACGTGCTGGACCCCAACTACCGCGGAAGCACGGGCTTCGGGCTTGAGTTCCAAGAGAAGATCAAGGAGGACGGCTGGGGCGGGCGCGAGCAGGAGGACATCAAGGCGGGCATCGAGGCCCTCCTCGCGCGGGGGATCGCGGAACCTTACAAAGTGGGCGTCACGGGGACGTCGTACGGGGGGTACTCCTCGTGGTGCTTGATCACGCGCTACCCGCCCGAGCTGGTGGCCGCCGCCGCGCCCGTCTGCGGGATGACGGACCTCGTGGTGGACTACGAGACGACCCGGCCCGATCTACGCCCCTACAGCGAGGAGATGCTGGGCGGCTCCCCCCAAGAGATCCCCGAAAAGTACTACGAGCGCTCGCCCATCAACTTCGTGCAAAACATCAAGGGGAAGCTCCTCATCGTCCAAGGGATGCAGGACCCCAACGTCACGCCGGAGAACGTGAACGCCGTCCGTCAAAGGCTCGACGAGGCCGGGATCCCCTATGAGGTGCTGGCCTTTGAAGACGAGGGGCACGGGATCTATCGCCCGAAGAACCTACGGACGCTTTATCTCAGGCTGGTGGAGTTCTTCGAGCAGGCGTTTCAAGGGGAACCCCGACACCCGGGGAAGGAGGAATGACGACGATGGCAGGATCGCGTGCGGCACCTAAGACTGAGGCAGAGGCGTTGGTGGAAGTCTTCTGGAGGGCGTTTCAGGGGCTGACCCGCAAGCAGCGGGCGCTCTTCTTGGAGAAGTGGTTATCCGAGGATCCGCAGCTGGCGGAGGACCTGGGGGACATTCTCGTCGCGTACGGTCGCCGATCGGAACCGACGCGCCCGTTGGAGGAGGTCCTCCAAGACCTGGAGAAGTAAGCGTGTCATATCGGGTCGAGCTCGCGACGTCTGCGGAGCGGGATTTGAAACGATTGCCGTACGAAGTTGCGCAAAGAATAGGGCAGCGTTTGCGTCGGTTGGCGGACCAGCCCCGCCCTCGGGGAGTCAAGAAGCTCAGACCCAGCCCATTCTACCGCTTGCGGGTTGGAGACTATCGCGTGATCTACGAGATTGACGACGAGGAGAAGCGTGTGACCGTCCTACACATTCGCCATCGGAGGGAAGCGTATCGTCCTTGATCGAAAGAAAGGAGGACCCGCATGGCCCAACCCGATCTTGACCGAGAGGCCATCAAAGCGTACGTCCACAAGATGATCGACGAGGACGTCGTCCGGCTGGGGGAGGAGGGGCTCTCTCGGCTCCTGGACCGAGGGCGCGAGCTCTCCGAGAAGTTCGGCCTGGCCCAGACGCTCCGTGAGGGCGGGGCGGTGCTCGTCCCCCACGCGGGGCTGCCCGACTGCGGCCACCAGATCGCCGCCGCGGTCCACGCATGTTTAGAGTCGGGCACGGAGCGCGTCCTGGCCGTGGGGGTGCTCCACGCGCTCACGGACGAGCTGGAGGCCGCCCGCGTCCGGGTGGCCCAGGGCGGCGATCCCGCCGACGAGGAGTTCTGGGGCATCCAGGGGCCGGGCCTCCCCGGACATTCCCACTGGCGCGACGAGTTCTCCCTCCGCCCGTTCCGGGTCCTGTGGGAGTTTGAGCTGCGCCACCGGGGCCTTACGGGCTCCCGATCGGCTCCGGAGCTCATCGAACGCTATCCCTACCTCGCCGGAGGCCACCCGGAATGCCTGCCCGGGATGGAAGAACTCCAAGCGCTCGTTCAGGAGCCGGGCACCGTGGTCATCACAACTGCCGACCCCTTCCACCACGGGATCGGCTACGGCGACCCGCCCGACCGGGCGCTCTTCCCCGAGGAGGGCGGGCTCGACCTCGCGAAGCGGACGATCGAGGAGGGCCTCGCGCTCCTGGAGCGGGGGGAGTACTGGGCGTTCCATCAGCACTGCGTCGAGGCCAAGAGCGACGGACGGGACGCGGGCCAAGTCGTGCGCTACTTGTTGGGTCCCCTCCGGGGGCGCGTGCTGGATCTGACGTACACGGACACGACGGAGATGTACAACGCCCCGGCCCCCACGTGGGTCGCGGCGGCCTTAATTGAGCTAAAGCCCCTAGGATGAGCCCTCTGCGCGTCGGCGTCGACACGGGCGGGACCTTCACGGACGTGGTGGCGCTGGACCTCGGGACGGGCCGCATCGAGACGCGGAAGGTCTCGTCGACCCCCGGGGACCCCGCCGTAGCCGTGATCGAGGGCCTTCGACGGCTCCTGGCACAGATGAAAAACTCCCCGCGAGACGTCGAGGGGTTCGTCCACGGGACGACCGTGGCCACGAACGCCCTCCTCGAGGGGAAGTGGGCCAAGACGGCGCTGGTCACCACCGAGGGCTTCCGGGACGTGCTGGAGATCGGCCGCCAAGACCGCCCCGATCTGTACGACTTCTTCGTCGAGAAGCCCGAACCCATCGTGCCCAGAAGCCTGCGCTTCGAGGTCCCCGAGCGCTTAGACCATCGAGGCCGCGTGCTCCGTCCCCTCGACGAGCGCGCGCTCGAGGGGATCGCGGAGCGAATCCAACGAGAGGACGTCCAGAGCGTCGCTGTCGTCTTTCTGTTCTCGTACCTCAACCCGGAGCACGAGCGCCGGGCCCGCGAGATCCTGCGGAGGGGCCTTCCTCCCTCCGTCCCGATCGTGCTCTCCTGCGAGACCCTTCCCGAGTTCCGCGAGTACGAGCGCACCTCCACGACCGTGATGAACGCGGCGCTCGTCCCCGTCGTTTCCCGGTACTTGGGGACGCTGGAGCGGGGGCTGAGGGAGTTCGGGCTCGGGTGCGAGGTGCGGGTGATGCAGTCCAACGGCGGGATTGCGAGCGTCGCCCAAGCCCGTCGGCTGCCCGCCGCCCTGGTGCTCTCGGGTCCGGCGGGCGGGGTGGCCGGGGCCCAGTTCCTGGGGGAGCTCATCGGGCACAGGGATCTCATCGCGCTGGACATGGGCGGGACGAGCTGCGACGTCTCGCTCATCCGGGGCGGGCGGCCCCGCCTAAGCGGCGAGGGCGCGATCGCGGGTCGGCCCCTGCGCCTCCCGATGCTGGACATCCAGACGATCGGGGCGGGCGGGGGCTCGATCGCCTGGGTGGACGCGGGCGGAGCCCTCAAGGTGGGACCGCGGAGCGCCGGAGCCGAGCCCGGCCCGGCGGGGTATGGCCGCGGCGGGACGGAGCCCACGGTCACGGACGCGCAGCTCGTGCTCGGACGCCTCGACCCCGAGCGCCCTCTGGGGGACATCCCTCGGCTGGACGTGGAGGCCGCCCGGCGGGCGATCCGCAAGATCGCGGAGCCCCTAGGGCTTCCGCTCGAGAGGGCGGCCCTGGGGATCGTGAAGGTGGCGAACGCGAACATGGAGCGGGCGATCCGGGCCCTCACCGTGGAGCGGGGCCACGACCCCCGGGACTTCGCGCTCCTGGCGTTTGGGGGCGCGGGGCAGCTCCACGCCGCCGACCTGGCCCGAGCGCTCCGGATCCCGAAGGTGATCCTGCCCCCCGCGGCGGGAGTCCTCTCGGCACTGGGGCTCCTCGCCGCGGACGCGGTGCTGACGTTCGGACAGACGGTGCTTCAGCCCCTGGAACGGGCCGACTGGACGCTGCTACGCTCGATCTTGGAGGGATTCCGTGAGGAGGGACGGAAGCGCCTCCAAGAGGACGGACTCCCGGAGGAGCACATTACGTTCGCACCCTCTCTCGATCTACGCTACCGGGGCCAGGCGTTCGAGCTGAACGTGCCCCTCACGCCGGAGGAGCTAGGGGCGCTCGGCCCCGAGACGGGCGCGAGGGTGGCGCGGCGCTTTCATGAGGCGCACGAGCGGGCCTACGGCTTCTCGGCCCCGGAGGAGCCCGTGGAGATCGTCCACGTGCGGTTGGTGGCCCTCGGGCGCGGGGCGAAGCCCCGCCTCCCGCGGAGACGGCTTGCGGAGCCGCCGGAGCCGCGGACGCGGCGGCCCGTCTGCTTCGAGGACACAGGCTGGGTGGAGTGCCCCGTCTACGAGCGGGAGGCCCTGTACGAGCCCTTCGCGATCACGGGACCCGCGGTGCTCGAGGGACAAGACGCGACGGCGCTCGTCCCGCCGGGGGTCCGAGCATGGGCCGACGCGTACGGGACGGTCTTCTTGAGCGTCTGCGAATGAGCGTCTGGTAAGGCGAAGAGGAGGACCCATGAGCGTGGACCCCATCACCCTCGAGGTGGCGCGCAACGCCTTGGAGGGGATCGCGGACGAGATGAACCTCGCGCTCATCCGCAGCAGCTACAGCCCTAACATCAAGGAGCGGCGCGACTGCTCCTCGGCCCTCTTCGACGCGAAGGGGCGGATGATCGCCCAGTCCTGGGGGATGCCCGTCCACCTGGGCGCGATGCCCTTCTCCGTGAAGGCCGCCCTCCAAGAGCTGAAAGAGTGGGAGCCCGGCGACGTCGTCGTGCTCAACGACCCCTTTCGGGGCGGGGCCCACCTCCCGGACCTCACGTTCGTGACGCCCATCTTCCATCGGGACACCTTGGTGGGCTACGCCGCCAACCGCGCCCACCACGCCGACATCGGGGGGATGCGCCCCGGAAGCATCCCGGCGGACGCCTCCGAGATCCATCAAGAGGGGCTGAGGATCCCGCCCGTCAAGCTCCGGCGCCGGGGCCGTTGGGACCGCGATCTGCTAGAGCTGATCCTGGCGAACGTCCGCACCCCCAAGGAGCGCGTAGGGGACCTGCGGGCGCAGTTCGCGGCCAACGAGACGGGCCGCCGCAGGCTCCTCGAGTTCATCGAACGCTGCGGCCCGGAGCGATTCCGCATGCTGGTGGAGGCGCTGCTCGACTACTCCGAGAAACGCCTGCGGGCCGCATTGAAAACCCTAAATCCGGGGACGTATCGCTTCGAGGACGCGCTGGACGACGACGGGCGCTCCGCCCGGGACGTCCGGATTCGGGCCGCCGTCACGGTCGACGCCGAGCGGGGTTCGGTGGTGGTGGACTTCACGGGCTCGAGCCCCCAGGTCGAGGGACCCGTAAACGCCGTCTACGCCGTCACGGCCTCGGCGACGTACTACACCGTGCGCTGCTTTACGGACCCGGGGGTGCCGCCCAACGACGGGGCCTACCGCCCCATCGCGATCGTCGCTCCGGAGGGGACCGTGGTGAACGCGACCCCTCCAGCTGCCGTCGTCGGCGGGAACCTAGAGACGAGCCAGCGGATTGTGGACGTGCTCATCGGAGCGCTGGCCCAAGCCGCACCCGAGAGGGCGCTCGCGGCCTGTCAGGGGACGATGAACAACGTCGCCTTGGGCGGGATCGACCCGCGGACGGGCGAGCCCTACACCGTGTACGAGACGATCGGGGGCGGCTTCGGCGCCCGGCGGGGGAAGGACGGGTTGGACGGGGTCCACTGCCACATGAGCAACACGCTCAACACCCCCGTAGAGGCGCTGGAGACGGCCTACCCTCTAAGGGTGGAGCGCTACGAGCTCCGTCCCGGCACGGGCGGACGGGGGAGGTGGCGCGGCGGATGGGGCATTCGCCGGGACGTCCGGGTGGTCGATCATCGGGCAACCCTCTCGCTGCTCACGGATCGGCGACGCTCGAGGCCCTACGGACTGCGGGGGGGAGAGCCCGGCGCGCCCGGGCAGAACGTGCTGATTCGCAACGGACACGAGTATGAGCTGCCCGCCAAGGGCGTGGTCGAGCTGCAGCCCGGGGATGTCGTGAGCATAAGGACGCCGGGCGGGGGCGGCTACGGCCCGCCGGAGGAGCGGGACCCTCCGCAGAGGGAACCCAACCCGCAAGCGGGCAAGCTTTAACCTCAACCTCGTGCCGTTGGAGGCATCGAGTTTTTGGCTGCACCCGAGACGCACGCTAGAATAGGAGCGGTGACCCTTATGTTGCTTCGCTACATCCAGGCGGCCATGGAGAGAGCCCGCTACGAGATCATCGAGGACGAAGAGCCCTACTACGGGGAGATCCCGGCCTGCCGAGGCGTGTGGGCCACGGGGAAGACCCTCGAAGAGTGCCGGAAAAACCCGGAAGAGGTCCTCCAAGGGTGGATCATCTTCCGTCTTAAGCGGGGACTCGATCTCCCTCCCATTGGGAAGGTTCGCATCGAAGAGCCCCAAGAAGTCCAGATCCCGTGACTCGACTTACCCCCATCTCGTGGAAAGAGTTCGTGCAACGAATGAGAGAACTGGGCTTTGAAGGTCCTTATCAGGAGGGCAAGCATCCCTACATGGTGGAAGGAAACCTCACCGTAACGATCCCAAATCCCCATCGCAAGGAAATCGGCGTGGATCTCCTAAGGCGCATCCTCAAACAGGCAGGAATTTCCCGACAGGAGCGGATTCGCAGGCGTCATGGGTAAGGCAAAGGTCCTCGTGATCGGTGGCGGGGGGCGGGAGCACGCCCTCGTACGAACCCTCGCGGACGATCGGGACGTCGAACACGTCTTCGTGGCCCCGGGCAACGGCGGCACCGCTGCCATGGAGAACGTCACCAACGTGGCCCTGAAGGACCCCCGGGACCTGGTGGCCTTCGCCACCCGCGAGGCGATCGATCTCACCGTGGTCGGCCCTGAACAGCCCCTCGTGGAAGGGCTGGTAGATCACTTTCGCCGGCACGACCTCCCCATCTTCGGCTTCGGGAAGGCCGCGGCGCAGCTCGAGGGGAGCAAGGTCTTCGCCAAGCGGTTCATGCAGAAGTACGCCATCCCCACCGCCCCCTTCTGGGTCTTCGAGCGCATACGGCCCGCATTGCGCTTCTTCCAAGAGCAGTTTCAGGAAGACCCCCGGCGCAGGTTTTTTGTAAAGGCCGACGAGCTCTGCGCCGGGAAGGGGGCCTTCCCCGCCTTCCGCCCCGAAGAGGCCGAAGAAGCCCTGCGAAAGCTCTTCGAGGAGAGGTTCTGCGGGGTGGGGGAGCGCGTGGTGGTGGAAGAGGCCCTCCGCGGCCAGGAAGCCTCGGTGCTGGCGCTCACGGACGGGCGAACGATCGCCACCCTCCCGCCCGCCCAGGACCACAAGAGGGCCTACGACGACGATCAAGGCCCCAACACGGGCGGGATGGGGGCCTACGCCCCGGCGCCCTTGGTGGACGAGCGGGTCTACGAGCGCGTCGAGCAGGAGATCCTGCTGCCCACCCTCCTGGGGATGGAGGAGGAGGGGCTCACGGACTCCGGGGTCCTCTACCTGGGGCTCATGATCGACCCCAAGGGGAAGCCCTACGTGCTGGAGTACAACGTCCGCTTTGGCGACCCCGAGACGCAGCCCATCCTGGCACTTCTGGAGAGCGACCTCTACCCCGTCTTGAAAGCCTGCGTGGAGGGGAGGCTTGAGGGCGCGGAGCTGAAGTGGCGCGAGGGGGCTGCGGTCTGCGTGGTGGTGGCCGTGGAGGGCTACCCCGAGCGCTACACCCACCAGAACGAGGAGATCCACGGCCTCGACGAGGCGGAGGCGATGGAGGACGTGATCGTCTACCATGCCGGGACGGAGTACCGCAGCGGGAAGTTTTACACCCGGGGCGGGCGCGTCCTGGGGGTGACGGGGCTGGGCGAGACGATCGCCGAGGCCCGCGAGCGGGCCTACGCCGCCGTGGAGAAGATCTCCTTCCCCGGGATGCGCTACCGCCGCGATATCGCCCTTAAGGCCCTTGCGGCTTCCGCGGAAGGAGCGGGAGAAGCGGGAGAAGTGGAAGAAGCGGAAGGATGAGCACGAGATCGTGGAAGCCCCTGTATGAACCCCAACCCGGGCACCGGATGCGCGTCGTCGTCCTCTTCTCCGGCGGCGCGAGCGCTCTTGCGTACCTTCGGGAGAACGACCCGAATTGGGGCAGGAAGTACGAGATCGTAGGGGCCTTTACGGATCGTCCCGACGCCTCGGGCATCTCGATCGCTAAGCAAGCCGGGATTCCCGTAGAGGTCCTCTCGTTTCGGGAATTCTTGCGGGAGCGGGGGGCTTCGTTTCGAGACCCCAAGGCCCGAAAGGCGTACTTCGCGGAAGTTGTAAAGCGTATCCAGAAGTGGACCCCCGACGTGCTGATGCTCTCGGGGTTTATGCTGATCGTGACGGAGCCCCTGCTGAGCGCCTATCGCCTGCGCATCCTGAACGTCCACCCCGCGGACCTCACGATCACGGACGAGCGGGGCCGCCGCAAATACGTCGGCCTGGACGTCGTGCGCAAGGCCCTCGAGGCAGGCGAGCGGTTCACCCGCTCCACGGTGCACCTCGTGACGGAGGAGGTGGACGGCGGGCCGATCCTCACCCTTTCGGACCCCCTAGAGGTGGAACCGGGGGTCTCCCCCGAGGAGCACCAAGAGCGCATGAAGTGGGCCTGCGACGGTCCGGCCTATCGACAAGCCCTCGAGCTGCTGGCCGAAGGCCGCGTCGGGGTGGACGAGGAGACGGGGCAGGTGGAGGTGCGCTGACTCGGGCTCTCGCTCTCGTTCGCTACTCCCCCTGTCCCAGGCTGTAGGCCCGCTCCCCCTCCAGCAAGTAGAGGTTCTCCAGCTTGATCCACTCCAGCCCCTGCCCTTCGATGCGCTCCAGCAGCCGTCGGATGGCCTCGTGGGTGGGCTTCTCCCCGGCCCCCTGGCACCGGAACCGGCAGCGCCAGTGGTCGGTGCAGAAGGTCTCCGGCAACCCTCCGGGGTAGACCTTCTGCCCCCGGTTGCTGATCATAACCAGCTGAAACTCCGGCCCGGCCAGCTCCTCCAGGAGCCGTCCCAGCTCCTCCGCCGACTTCGTCCCCTCGCGGAGGAAGACGTCGACGCCGTCGAGCTCCATCTTCTGGGAGCGGACGTCCGTGGTGGGGAACGAGAGCCGCATCGCCTTCCCCGCGTAGCGGACGGGGTTAAGCTGCTCGGGCTCCTCGCCCAGGCGCTCCACCACGGCCTCGGCGAACTCCCGTGTGCCCACCTCTCGATACTCGGTGATGCCGGCGGCCCGGGCCTTCCTCACGAGGTCGTAGGTCCAGATTTTATCCTCGAGGGTCTTGAGCCAGGCGTTGTGGACCCGCTCGGCCACGTCCCCCTGGCCGATGTGGACGAGCATCATCACGCCCGCCAGCAGCAGCCCGGAGGGGTTGGCCTTGTTCTTCCCCGCGTGGCGGGGGGCGCTCCCATGAATGGCCTCGAACATCGCGTACTCCTCCCCGATGTTGGCCCCGGGGGCCAGCCCCACCGAGCCCGCGATCTGGGCGAGCATGTCCGAGGCGATGTCCCCGTACAAGTTGGGCATCACCACCACGTCGAACTGCTCCGGGGTGTCCGCCAACTTCGCGGTCCCGATGTCGATGATCCAGTGCTCCGCCTCGATGTCGGGGTACTCCTGCGCGATCTCGTCGAAGACCTTGTGGAAGAGCCCGTCCGTGAGCTTCATGATGTTGTCCTTGGTCATGCAGGTGACTTTCCGGCGCCCGTAGGCGCGGGCGTACTCGAAGGCGAACCGCACGATCCGCTCGCAGCCGGGCCGCGAGAGGAGCTTCAAGCACTGCACGACCTCGGGGGTCTGCTGGTGCTCGATGCCCGCGTACAGGTCCTCTTCGTTCTCGCGGATCACCACCACGTCCATGCCGGGGTACTTCGTGGGGATGACGGGCGCGTAGCTCACCACCGGGCGGACGTTGGCGAACAGGCCAAACGCCTTGCGCACCGTCACGTTGAGGCTCTTGTACCCCCCGCCCTGGGGCGTGGTGATGGGGGCTTTATAGAATATTTTGTGCTTGCGGAGGATCTCCCACGTCTCCGGGGTGATCCCGGCGCTGTGGCCTGCCTTATAGACGTTTTCCCCGATCTCCACGAAGACGGGCTCGATGCGCGCTCCGGCCTCCCCCAAGATGTAGAGGCAGGCGTCCATGATCTCGGGACCGATCCCGTCCCCTCGGGCGACGGGAATCGTCTGCACCTGCGTTTGGGGTTGCTCCATCCCCTCTTTCTCTTTCGTGATTTGTGTCTGGTTCATGCCCCTCTCCTCTCTGGCTGGTTGTCTCCGATCTCTAAGGCGGCGTCGGATCGCCTTCTTTTTGGGTAAAGCTTGGTGTTATCCAAAAGAGTGCTTTCATCCCCGTAGGATTTATACTCCATCCGCACGGAGCCGTTCAACCCCTCTCGGCTTCCGAGCGCAGGTGGACCACCCCGCTGGGGGAAGGGGATCTCGATGTCGTCGTGCGTTGGGGGCGCGTTGGGGGTTGGGCGCCTCGCGGCCCGATCTGGGTGGCCCGTCTCCGCCCTCTCGGATGGGGGTGCTCTCTCCGCCTAAGTCCCAAGCCTCACTCCGTCACCTCGAAGGCGATGCGGTAGATCGTGAGCACGTCGTTGAACTGGACGATCAGCTCGTACGAGCCGGGCTCTAAGCCCTCCGTCCGGAGGGTGTAGCGATAGACCCCCGCTTCCGGGTCGAAGCGGAAGACCCCGAGGATCCCCTCCTCGACGGCGACGATGGCGCGGGTCGCCGGGTCGAGGGCGGTGAGCGTCCCCACGGCCCGGGGGACTGCCTCATCGAAATAGTCTCGAATCGAGATCGCAAAGGGGATCTCCTCGCCCCTTAGGGCGCGAAGCGGAGGCCGGGCGCCCACCTCCGCGAAGGCCGCTTGGGGCAAGGGCTCCAGGATCTCCGCGCGGTAGCGGACGCGATAGGGAACCGCGACCGAAGCGGCGTTCCCGGCCTCGTCCACGGCGAAGACGCGGAACTCCTTGCGCCCCACGGTGGCCGTGTCGATCGGCTCCCCGTCGGGCGCGGAGGCGAGCACGGCCTTCAGCCCCGAGCTGGGCTCGGGGTCCTCCACGGCCCACGAGGCCTCCACGGGTTGATTGAGGACGTAGACATCCCCCCGCTGCGGGATGAAGACCTTGATCTCCGGAGGGACGGTGTCGGGCTGGCCGGAAAGGGCCGCGGTGCCCACCCCTACGCCTAGGAGGAGCCCTCCCACCAGTAGGATTAGAGCTTTGCGTGTGCGCGCATTTTTCATCGCGTTCATCTCGTTTCGTTCCTCCTTGGGAATCCCTCGGTTCCGGTCGATCCAGTATACGCCTCCCCCGCGCTGGAGGACAAGCGTCGAGATGAGCGGAGAGACGCCCTTGGGTGTTGCTTTCTCCGGAAAAAGCGCTATCATAGCGGCGGAGAGTGGTGAGAGACCGTTGAAGAAGCTGCAGAACGCCTATCGCATCAAGAGGAAGTACGAGGGACAGCCCATTCGCCCCGATCCGACGGCCCATCCGAAGGAGAACGAGACGGCGATTCACTTCACGGGCCGGGATCGGCGGGCCTGGGTGAGCAGCTACGAGCCCGCCGTCGTCGAGCGCCTCTTGCGCTACAAGCACTTCCAGCTGGAGGAGCTCGTCACCATGGAGATCGACGGGCAGGAGTGCGTGGTGGGCGTCATCGGGCGGGTTCCTATTGGATCCTTGCGCATCGGGCGGAGACGCCCCTCCGACCGCCACGAGCTGATCGTGGGTTCCTAGGCCGTAGAGGAAGCATGCGGGCGATGAACGGTTCCAGCCCCCTCCGCCGCAGGCGAGTCGGGGTGCTGATGGGCGGCCTCTCCCCAGAGCGGGAGGTCTCCCTCCGCTCCGGGGAGAACGTGTACCGGGCGCTGGTGCGAAAGGGATATTCCGCCGAGAAGCTCGTCTTCGATGACCCCGATACCTTAATCGACCGGTTAGCCGGGGCAGAGGTCCTTTTTAACTGCCTCCACGGCGGGATCGGGGAGGACGGGACGATCCAGCTCTTGCTGGATCTGCTCAACCGCCCGTACACGGGGTCCGGACCCTTGGCGTGCGCACGGGCCATGGACAAGCTGGTGGCCAAGCGGGAGTTTCGCCGGGTGGGCCTGGCAACGCCTTCCCATATGGAAGTCGACCTCCCCGAGGATACGCCCGATGCCTGGGAGGACTGGGTCGCGCGAGTAGACGAGACGTTGGGATTTCCCTGTGTTGTCAAACCCGTGCGAGAGGGATCCAGCGTCGGCGTACATATCGTGCAGGATCGACACGAGCTGGTACAAGCCGTACGGGCTACCCGAAACGCATTCGGCGCCTGCTTTGTGGAAGAGTTCATCGAGGGGAAGGAGATCACCGTAGGGATCCTCCGGATGGAAGGGGAGGATCGCGGGCTGCCGCCCCTGGAGATCCGCGTTCGGGAGGGGTTCTATGACTACGCGGCCAAGTACACCCCCGGTCGGACGGAGTTCGTTCTGCCGGCCGAACTCAGCGCGGAGACGGCCGAGGAGGTACAAGCAGCGGCTTTGGCCGCACACCGTGCGCTGGGATGCTTCGGGTACTCCCGGGTGGACCTCCGAGTATCCTCTCAAGGGACCCCTTACGTCCTCGAGGTAAACCCCCTCCCGGGGATGACGAAGACCAGCGATCTCCCACAGGCAGCTCAGGCAGCCGGCCTCTCCTTCGACGACCTGGTCGAGCGGATGTTGGAGACGGCGTGGGAGCGCCCTGCCCCTGCTCCTGCTCCTTCGTCCTGATCGCAGATCGCCGTCGCAGTGCGACGCTCATCGATCGCAGCCGGGAGCAACGAAGTGGTCGATGCAGACGAGCGAGAGGGAGAAGCCGCAGGAGCAGAGGAAGGAAGCAAGGGTTCTAGCACGTCTACGAGCTCAAGCCGCACGCAACGGCGTCCGTTCCACTCCGTCTGCCCCACCTTGCAGACGAGGTCCAGACGCTCCTCTAGGCCGATCGTCTCGATTGCACTGCCCAAACCGAATCCGATCGCGTCAAGCAGGGGGCCCTCGGGACCGGCCCGGATCAAGAGCCGCAAGTGTCTCGAGCCGTTGCCCACCGTGCGGGCCTCGGCCACGATCGCCCCTCGGAGGAGAAAGCGCGGCTCGCGGTTCCCCACCCCGAACGGCCCCAGGCGCTGCAGCTCCTCGTGGAGCTCTAAAGAGATCTCCTCGGGGGAAAGCTCCGCATCGATCGTTTGGGTAGGGCCTTCGTAGTCCCTGAGGATCCCGCGGGCATGGGCGCTTAGGGCCTCTTTCAGTTCGGGAATTCGCTCGTTGCGGATGGAGAAGCCCGCGGCCATGGGATGCCCCCCGAAGCGCTCGAAGAGGTGTTTATGATGCGTGAGGGCCTCGATCATGTTGAACTCGGGGATGCTGCGGCACGAGGCGCGGGCGTACCCCTCCTCGCCCTCGGAGATCAAGATCGCCGGGAGGGCGTACTTCTCCACGAGATCCGAGGCGACGAGCCCGAGGATCCCCGGGTTCCACCCCGGGCCCGACAGGATGAGGATCTTCTCGTGCTCTAGGTCGATCTCCCGCTCGATGAGCGCCTCGGCTCGGGCGCGCAGCTCCTCCTGAGCTGTCTGGCGGTCCGTGTTGTACTCGATGAGCGTGGTGGCCCAGTACTCCGCCTTGAGGGGATCCTCGGTGCTTAGGAGCAGAAAGGCCACGCGGGGGTCGCCCACGCGGTTGGCGGCGTTGAGCTTGGGGATCACGATGTAACTCATCTCCCCCGCGGTGAGGCGCTCCGGTCGCAGTCCGAGCCGCTCGAGGAGCACCCGAAGCCCCAGCGTCCCCCGCCCCTGGGCTAAAAGATCGAGCCCCGCCTTCACCAAGATGCGATTCTCGGCGCAGCCGTTCCGCACCAAGGGGACGAGATCCCCCACGGTGCCCAGCATCACCAGGTCCAAGTAGTCGTGGGCCGCTTCCTTGCCCAGCCCTAGGCGCTCGAACAGCGCGGAGACGACTTGGTAGATGACGCCCACCGCGGCCAAGTCGGCGTTCCCATATTCGCAGTCGGACTGCCGCGGGTTGATGATCGCGTACGCGGGCGGGAGCTCCTCGGGGGGGTGGTGGTGGTCCGTGATGAGGACGTCCACCCCGCTCTCCTGGAGGGTGCGGACGTTCTCCACGTCGGAGATGCCGCAATCGGTGGTGATCAAAAGCGTAAAGCCTTGGGCGAGGATCTGGCGGACGACCCCGGGGTTGAGGCCGTGGCCCCGCTCGCGGTCCTCGATCTCGACCTTTAGGTGCCGAGCCCCCAGGCGGCGGAGGGCCCGATAGAGGAGGGCCGCGCTGCTCAGGCCGTCGACGTCGAAGTCGCCGTGGATGAAGATCTTCTCGTTCCGCTCCAGCGCGCGCAGGAGGCGCTCCAGCGCCCGTTCGATGCCCGCGAGCGCAAAGGGGCAGCTCAGATCCTCCAGATCGTTGCGCAGAAGGGCGCTCGGGTCCCCGTGAGGGACGCGGACGGCGAGCACCCGGGCCACCGCCGGGGGGACGCGGAGCCGAGCTGTAAGCTCCCGAACCCGGTCCTCGGACGGCTGCGCGAGGGTCCACCGGCTCCGGCCCTTGATCAGGGATCTTCGGATCATATCCTTCTTTCTTGGTCCCTGTCTCCGGTTTGGTGTCGTACGTTGCAGAGGAGAAGAGGAACTAAGAGAGCGCCTGGATGCGCTTCATGAGGCGGGACTTGAGGCGCGCGGCCTTGTTGGGGTGGATCGCCCGCTTCTTCGCCGCCTTGTCGGCCACCTTCATCAGCTGGGGGACCAACTCTTCGGCCTTGGCCTTGTCGCCCGCAGCTAATGCCCGCTTGATCTGCTTGACCACGATGCGCAGCGCCCGCTTGCGCTCCAAGTTCCGCTCGCGGCGCTTGAGACTCTGTCTTAGCCGCTTCTTCGCCGATCTCGTGTTCGGAATCGCAATCACCTCTCCCTGGAATCTCGACTCACTCGACGAATTGCGAAAAATCCGTGCGGATGCCGAAGTCATCATAGCCGATGGGGCCGTTCTCGTCAAGAAGGGGTGGGCTAAACTTGGCCTTGACAAGCGGAGAGGGGACTTCTACAATACGCGTGCTCGGAAAGCGCAAGCCGGGGTGCTGGAATTGGCAGACAGGCAGGTCTCAGGAACCTGTGGGCCTCGTGCCCGTGAGGGTTCAAGTCCCTCCCCCGGCACCACCCAGGAGGCACCCTTCCATGGCTGCAGCACCGGAACGCCTCAACGAAAAGCCCCTTCACGAGCTTCTTTCCCTCCTTCGGCAGGGGGAGATCGCGGTAGAGGCCCTGATCGAGGATCTGTTTCAGGCCATCGAGGATCGAGAACCCGAGATTCACGCGTACTTGGAGCTGGCCGACCCGGGGGAACTTGCACGAGAAGCCCAAGCCCAACGCGATAAGCCTTTGAGGGGTCTCCCTATCGCGGTGAAGGACCTCATCTCCACGGTGGGCTTTCGCACCACCTGCGGGTCCCGCTTCTTGGGGGATTTTTGGCCGATTTACGACGCGACGGCCATTCAGAAGCTCAAGGAGGCCGGGGCCACGGTGCTGGGCAAGACGAACCTCGACGAGTTCGGGATGGGCTCCTCGAACGAGAACAGTGCCTTCGGGCCGACGCGCAACCCCTTAGACCCGGAGAGGGTGCCCGGCGGCTCCTC
>JALSGO010000045.1 GCA_026982655.1 Candidatus Bipolaricaulota bacterium | reverse complement strand
TAGGTTAAGGGACAAGTACAGCGTGCGATAATCTAAGCGGTAGGCCATGAGCAGATTGGAGCGAAAATCCCGTGTACAGCAGCTTTCGGATCGGGTTTGGCTGTACCGTCACGATTGGCAGCGGCTGGAGCCCGCGGTGGGGATGGTCCTCACCGCCGAGGGCTGGATCGCGGTAGACGGCGGCGTCTCCCCGGCCCACGGGCGGCGCGTCTTCGAGGCGATGCAGGAGATCCGCGAGCGACCCGTCCTGTACGTGATCAACACCCATCGCCACTTCGACCACGTCTTCGGCAACCAAGCGTTTGGGGCGCCCGTGATCGCCGGACGGCGCTGCTGGGAGCACTTCGTGCGCAACCTCGAGGACGACTGGTCCCCCACCCGGGTGCACCGCTGGCTCCAGGAGACGATGTTCTCCCGCGTCCCCACCCTCCGGCCCCAGGACTTCGAGGGGCTGCGGCTCGTCCCGCCCTCCCTCAGCTTCGAGGGGGAGATGACCCTCGACCTCGACGGCGTCTTGCTGAAGATGTTCCCGCTGGCGGGCGTCCACAGCGACGACTCCGTGGGGGTCTATTTGCCCTACGAGCGGGTGCTCTTCACCTCCGACGCCTTCTACTACCGCGAGGGGCCGGAGGCCCGCCTGCTCAAGCTCTTGGAGCTCTTCGACCGGGTGGCCCCTCTCGAGGTGGAGGTCTTCGTCCCGGGCCACGAGCGGCCCCACGACCGCCTCACCTTCGAGAAGCTCCGCGCGTACGTCCGCGAGCTCGTCCACGCCGTGCGCGCCCTGGCGGCGGCGGGCACTCCCGAGGCCGAGGTGTTGGAGGCCGTCCCCTTCGACCCGCGCTTCGAGGGGACGAGCTTCCTAAACCCGAAGCTGCACAGGCGCCTGGTGCAGGCCGCCTACCGCGAGCTGGCGCTGCTGCGCTGATCCTGTCGCGGGCCGGTCCGATCCGATCTCGAAACCGAAACCGAGCCGGGCGCTCGAATCGCTAGGGCCCGGGGGGCGGACCCACCGCGGCGCGGACGATCCGCCCGATGGCGTTCCCCCGCTCGGCGACGAACCAGGCGTCCCCGTAGGCGTCCACCGCGAGGTCCACGGGGTAGGAGTCCGGCGGGAGCGGGTAGAGCGTGATCTCGTCGTTGACCCAGTCGAGGACGCCGATGCGGTTCCCCTCGCGGTCGGCGAACCAGACGAGCTCGCCCGTCTCATCCAGGGCGATCGCGACGGGCTGGCCCGGCGTGGGCAGGTCCCACTCGTGGACGTCCCCGGTGGCCGGGTTGAGCATCCCGATCTTGCTCCGGTAGCCCTCGACGAACCAGACGGAGCCCCGGGCGGGATCCACGGCCAAGTCCACCGCGACGCTCCCGGAGGGGAGGTCGTAGAGCCGGGCCGTGCCCGCAAGGGGGTCGAACCGGACCAGCCGGGACTGGGCGCTGTTGGCCACCCAGATCTCCCCGAGGTCGGGGTGCACGGCCACGGCCTCCGGGAAGACGTCCCCGCCGTAGGCGGGGGCGAGGTCCCACACGACCGCACCCCCCGCGGAGCGGGCCGGGAGGGGCGGCGTCGTCGGGGGCGAGGCCGCGATCCCCGGGTGGAGCAGGGTCGTCGTGGGCACCACCGTGGCCGTCACGGAGAGGGCCTGGGGCGTGAGGGTCTGCCCGCTGTCGGGGGTGCTCCCGAACCCCTGCGGGTCGAAGTC
The DNA here is from genome assembly GCA_026982655.1 of Candidatus Bipolaricaulota bacterium. Lineage (GTDB taxonomy): Bacteria > Bipolaricaulota > Bipolaricaulia > RBG-16-55-9 > RBG-16-55-9 > JALUUA01. Next base: position 2,617 of record JALSGO010000045.1, on the reverse strand, counting down.
GCTCGGCTGCAGCTGCAGGAACCCCAATCCGCCGCTCAGGCGCTCGGTGAACCAGACCTCCACCGTTCCGGAGCCGGGGACCGGGAAGAGATCGAGCCCCTGGGCGAACCCGCCGGGCGTGGTGTCCGAGGCCGCCCGGTACCAACCGGCGGGACTGAGCAGCAGGCCGATTCGATCGCTCAACGCCTGGGTGAAGACGGCGTAGAGGGCGTTCCCGCTGCAGCGACAAAGCCGGAGTTGATTGGGGCCTCCCCCTACTTGCCAATACGTGAAGCCGTTCGTGGCGGGATCGAGCCGTCCGAGGCCGTAGCGGAACATCGTGACGAGGACCTCCCCCGTCTGGGGGTCCACGGCAAGGCCCGCGGGCAGGGCGTCCGGGACGGGCAGGGGCCAGAGGTCCACGATGGCCGCGAGCGAGTCCTGCGCCGCTCCAGCCCCCGTAGCCGTTCCGGATCCCGTGAGCGCGGCGATCCCGAGCAGGACGATCAGTCCGAACCCGGCGGCCATCCCCGCTTGTCTGACGGTGTTATGCGCCAATCGCATCCACTCCTTTTCTGTACTTCGGTTCGCGGTCTGTCGCAGATTCTTCGGCTCATGTTTTCCTCAAGCTTACAAAGCTTAGCTTACGACTTCTCCCTTTGCCACGCGGAGGCGTCGTCCCTTCGCTACAAAGAGCGTCGCGATCGGCCGAGCCGCGCTACCGGTCCTTACACGCGGGGTGCACCCCTGCGCCTAGGGACTCTTCCCCAGGACCTCACCGCCGTCGCGGAGGCGTCTCCCTCGGCATCGAAAGAGATCCTCTGCGGAGGGGAGCATAGCAGGCAGCTCCCCCGCACGCTTCGATCGTCATAGCCCTTGGCGGCTGACCCGTTGGGTGTAGTGGCGGCGGGCATAGCGGTCCCGGCCGGAGGCGTCCAGGGCGGCTACCCGATCTCCTTCTCCTTCTACCCGAGAGGCGCTGACCCGCTGCAGCACCCGCCAGACCGCCGTCTCTAGACGAGCGAAGGCCTTCGAGACCGTGTGAAGTGGGGGCAGGCGCAGAAGCCCCAAGGCTTCCTGGATGCGGGGCATCTCTCGAAGTCGATCGATCAACTCTCGGTAGCTGACCCCCAGCTTAAGCTTGAGGCAATAGAGCGTGATGAGCTGAGACTGGGTGAAAGCACTCTTGGAGAACTGGAAGGAGCAAGGGGGCACATGCTCCGTTGCCGGCTCCAGGCACTTTTGGGTAAACTGCAGCAGCTGGGAGGGATTCTGCATCGGGGATCATCGCATCAGGGTAGGCGGTGATCCTTCCCAGCGCAAGGATGGTCTACAGAGCCAGCTCTACGGATTCCTCACGCCGATCTTGGGGAGGGCTCGCTCCCGTCGGGGCGGGGCTCTCCCTGCTCCTCCTCCTCGGCTGGTCGGGCCTCTCCCCGCCGGAGGGGGCAGGGAGCGCCGTCGAGGTCGGCCCGACTGCGCGGCCCCTGCCGTCCGCGGGCCTATGGCAGCGCACCAACCCCGGCGGGGGCGGCGCTTTCAACACCATCGGCGCCGGCCCCACGGGCATCATCCTCGCTGCCAGCGACCTCAGCGGCGCCTACCGCTCCTTCGACGGCGGCCAGACCTGGGATGTCATCGGCGCCACCCGCGGCCTGACCTCCACCCACGTCAGCGGGCTGGGTTTCGACCCGGCAGATCCCGCCATCCTCTACCTGGGCACCGAAGGCGGCATCTTCCGCAGCGCCGATTCCGGCGAGTCGTTCACCCTTGTCCTGGAGCACGGCTACATCACCGACATCGCCATCGCCCCCAGCAACCCTAACGTGGGCTACGCGGCCCACCACTCCCAATACAACGTCGCCGACGGCACGGTCTACAAGACCACTGACCGGGGGCTGACCTGGACGCGCGTCAGCAGCGCTTCCCTGCCGGGAAACCTCCACATCCTCAAGCTGATCGTGGACCCGGAAGACGTAGCTGTGCTCTACCTGCTGGCCGGGGAAGGGCGCTTCGCCTGCGGCCCGGCCGTCCTCTACGAGAGCGCCGACGGTGGCGTGACCTGGAGGCGCATCGCCGCCGACCTGAGCCAGGTCGCCGATGTTGCCTTGGACCCCAACGCCCCCAACACCCTCTACCTCACCACCTACGGCGACGTGTGGGACCCCGGCTACCGGTGCATCACCGATGACCCGAACGGTGGCTACCTCTATCGGGGTCACTTCGACGGGGATTGGACGTGGAAGCAACTTACCGACAAAAACGACCTGGGGAGCCGCAACCTGCTCATCTGGCCCGATGCCGACGATCAATACGCGCTGCGGGTGATCGACATGGACTACCCCGAACTGTGGGAATCCACCGACGACGGCGCCACCTGGCATTGGATCGGCAGCAAAGACGACTGGGACCCCGGCTGGTCGAGCGTGGCTCTTGCCTACGGCACCAGTTTCAACGGGGACGCCAAGACCTTGGGCGTTGACCTCTCCGACCCAGACGCCCTTTTGTGGGTGGACAGCCAGTTCGTCTACGCCACGCACGACGACGGGCGGACCTTTTCCCCTTTGTACACCGACGAGATCGCCCCCGAACGCTGGCGGTCGCGCGGCGTGGACAACATCGTCCCCTTCGGTTTGGC
>JALSGO010000044.1 GCA_026982655.1 Candidatus Bipolaricaulota bacterium | reverse complement strand
AGCCGCAGCCGAGGAGTCCCACGGCTATAGCCCACGCGATCCCGAAGAGCGCATATGCGCGATGCTTTCGAATGGGCATTACCCCTCTCACCTCACCTCACCTCACCTCACCTCACCTCACCTCACTTCACTTCTTTTCCCTACTCCCTTCGTCCGCGCAGGAGCACGAGCTTTCGGACCTCGCTTTGGACGACTTCCCCACGGGGGCCGTAGGCGGTCACCACGTAGAGGTACACCCCGTTGGCCAGCCTCTCCCCATAGCGGTTCCGTCCTTGCCAGACGAAGCCGTTCGCCGTTTTGCCGCTTCGGAGGACCGCCCTGCCGCGAAGGTCGAAGATCTCGACGGAGAGGGCGCGGACGCCCCGCCCCTCCGCGGAGAAGCGATAGCCTTCTATGCCCGCCGTACCCACGCCGAAGGGGCGCGCGAGGAAGCGCTCGACGACGAGGGGTACCGCCGGTCCGATCCGAACCACGCCACCTCCGACCGCGACCGTCGCCGCCTGGAGCTGCGCGTCCAGGGCCAGGTCGGGTTCCGTGCGCAGCAGCGTCTGCATCCCCGGCAGGCCGACGGCCTCCACTTCAAGCTCCAACAGCGGGATCCCGGGTGCGGAAGCGTGGGCGTGGTCCTGGGCGTGGGCGTAGACCGCCGCGGCAGGCTCGCCCCCGTCCCAGCGCACGAGCATCGCCTTTACAAGCCCGCGGGCGTTGTCCACCCGAGCGGCCAGCAGGCGATATGGCTCGGCGGCCCGGACGTCGAGCACCCGGAGGGTCCGCGGGTCGAAGCGGATCGCGCCCTCCGGTCCCAGCTGGAGGCCCTTTACGCTCCCCTCTAGGGCGTAGAGCCGAATCGCACGGCGCTCGCCGGGGGCGAGGTTGAGGTTGTCCCAGCGCAGTCGCAGCCGGATCGGCTCCGCGGAGCTTGCCCTCGAGCCTTGGGTCGTCGCCCGGGCGGGGGAGATCCCCAGGGCGATCTCCGCGATTCGGACGACGTCGCGACCGTCGACCGCACCGGAGGGCGGGGCCACGTCGCAGGCGGCCTCCTCGAGCTCCGTGAGGGCCCGCAGCGCGAGCGCGCCCTCGGCGCAGAGGACGGCATCCCGCAGGTCCACGACGCCGTCCCCGTTGGCATCGCCGGGCAGAACGACGGGCGGGCTGCGGGTGGGATCCCCCTCCTCGGGGGTGGTGGGGTCATCCGTGAGGCCGGAGGATTCGTTGGAGCCGTCGCCGTCGGCGTCGTAGAGCACCTCCCCCTGGTTCTCGATCACGGTTCCGGTGGGCACCTCCCGGACGCGGACGCGGAAGGTGAGGGTGACGCTCTCTCCGGGGTTGAGCGCGCCGTCCCAGCGTATATGTTGGGCGACGTCGTCGAAGGAGGCCGTGCCCGAAGTGGCCGTAAGCGATCCTTCCACAAATTCCGCGTTCGCGGGGATAGGATCTTGAAACTCGGGCTCGGGGTTATCGGGCTGTACGGCGTTGCCCGCGTTCGTGAGGACGATCTCGTACTCGAGTCCCTCCCCCACCTTGACCCAGGGACCGGGCTCCGCCAGTCGCTTGGCGGCCACAAGGAGAGGAGCAGCAGGGAGTGCGGAATTTGGTGCTTTGGGCGTGCCGTTAATGGGGTTGCCGGCCGCATCCAATCCGTTGCGATCTACGCCGTTGTTCGTGGCCCAGTTTGCATCCGTGTCGGGAGCGAGGGGATCGATCCGTTCCATCGAAGCATAGGGCGGACTTCCTGCTCCGTCGGTGCCCGCAGGCCACGCTCCGCCGTCGCCGTTGGCGGTGTCGATCACCGTACCCGAGGGGTCTTTCAGCGCGAGGCTCTCTCCCGAATTGACCAGCGAACCGGTGTAGATGCAGTCGGCGGGGATGTCGCTTACCGTGTTGTCGTCGCTGCGCTCCAGCAGGAAGAAGCCCCCGGCGGGGATGATCAAATTGCTGCAATTTGTGGCATCGAACGTGAAGCTGGGCGTGCTGTCGGTGGTCGATTCCAACGTCCAGCCGGTGAGGTCGATGTCTTGGCTCGTCGTGTTGTAGAGTTCGATCCACTCGTCATTGGCGCTGGCTTGGGTGCCCATCCAGGCAACTTCGTTGATCACAAGCGTACCTGGTTGAAAAGAGACTCTACCGAAGACCCCAGAGATGATATAGGCTTCTCCTGCATCTGAGCGAGTATTTCCTGGCCCATCTGCAAGACTACCATTAATGATGAGATCATCGATCCCATCGCCATTAGCATCACCCACATAAATGTGGTCAGCCATTTGGTCACCGCTATCCACTCCATAGATAATGACATCCTGCTTATCGTTTTGTAGATCAATAACTGAAGGCAGGTTGGGATTTCCATAGATAATGTAAGCTTCTCCAGCCCCTGGGCGGCTATCATTAGGCCCGGCCCCTCTATTGGATCCAAGAAAGATGTCAGCGATACCATCGCCATTTACGTCAGGTAGGCGGCCTCTAATACGCGGACACTGTGATGGAGTAACCTCTGCAGCACAGTAGATGATTAAGTCTTGTCCTCCAGCAGATAAATCAATTAGGCTAGGCCAAATCGCCCTTCCGAAAAACACATAAGCTTCTCCAGTTTGATCTGGGCGACTGTCGTTTGGACCATCAGCTCCTCCTGCACCAAGGATTAGATCATCAATCCCATCTCCATTAACATCTCCTATTGCACCAGCACTTAGCGCATCCCCGCTTTCAGGCCTCGTATCCTCATCGGCTCCAACTATCAATACATCATAATCCACAACAACGTCGTAAACGGATTGCCAAGTGCTTCCTCCAAAGAAGACATACACTTTACCCCTACCAGTGTCTCCCCCTGCTACACTCCAATATTGTGCACAGGAGATAAAAATATCATAGATTCCATCCCCATTAATGTCTCCAGTAGCAGGGACAAATTCAGACTCACACCGATCTGTAGAGGAATCCTCAAAAAGAACGTCCTGGTCTGCATTTTGGAGATCGAAAACTGCTGGCCAATTTGTTCGTCCGAAAATGATATAGGCATTATGAATAAATCCCCCATAATTTGTGGTTCCAAACGTAAGATCTAGGAGTCCATCTCCGTTAATGTCAGCTATCCCTCCAATACGTAGATTAGAATCACTTGCGGGGCCGTAAATGGTTACATCTGCAGGTTGAGTTGCGAGATCTATAGTAGAAGGCCAAGAGGTTCGGCCAAAGAAGATATAAGCTTCCCCAGCGGAGTCGCGGGTGTTCCCAGGTCCATCAGCAGGCGTAGCACCAATAATGATGTCGTCAATGCTATCTGAGTTCAAGTCCACGGCATCAGACCAAGGTACATGTCCTAAGAGATCATACGCATCTGCTCCATATATGGTCACGTCTGGAGTTGCGGTGGCGAAATCGATTGAGGGAGGAAGATTCGGATTACCGAAAATGATATAAACTTCCCCAGCATCAGGGCGGCTGTTATTAGGCCCATCGGCCTTATAAGCACCGACGACAAGATCTTGGAAGCCATCGCCGTTAAAGTCGCCGATGTTAATAATTGCATTTCCGCCGAGCTGATCTCCAGCATCTCTGCCATAGATGATGATATCTTGCTCATTATTGGCAAGGTCGATGACGCTGGGTAGCTGGCCGAAAGCAGGGCTTCCCAAAGCAAGAGTTACAAGTAAGAGTGTAGAGAAAGTAATCTTGCGCTTCATTATCCCCACCTCCTTGGGCTCAGCCCTCCTTTATCGCGCTTTTGCTCCTTTAGATCATGCTTGCTAGACCTTCCCCTCTCTTTGGGTTCCAAAGTGGCACGCGTTCGGTAACAAATGATCTCTCATCGTCGGATGATTACTCCTTAGCATAGGGAGCTTCCGGCCTTCCGATCTCCTATGTAACGCACCTCGTTTTTCAGAGATCCCTATAGCACATAAGAAGCTCGTTTGTCAAGTCGGAGGGGGAGTCCTAAGGGAACGTCTCCTGGTCCTCCTCTACCCCCTGGCCCGAGCATGACCCTCAAGAGATCATCGAAGAATACCCTCCTGCTACCTCGACGGACATCCAAGCTGCCCTCGACTATAGGAACGCGGTTTTGACGTAGTTGGAATCGTCGGGTTCGAGTGCAGGTTGCCTTAAACCCCCGAATCGCATATACTTTTTGTATGTACAGAACGGAAGTGAGCGTTCCACGACGATGGAGTTCTACATCAGCGAGTTCGAGTGGGATGAAGCCAATGAGGGCCATATCTGGGACCGTCATAAAGTCCGTCCCGAAGAAGTGGAAGAGTGCTTCTTCAACCATCCCCGAAAGATCACCAGGAAACCCAAATCTCGGGATCGCTACTATCTCTTTGGCCGAACGGATGGAGGCCGCTACCTCTTCATCGTCTTTCAATACAAGGGATTCGGCATCGTCCGTCCGATTAGCGCCCGCGACATGGATCGCAAGGAGCGTGCTTTCTACGAGAAACCGTGAGGAGGTGAACCGATGATGAAAAGCAAAAAGAAGAAGCCCATCCCGAACTTCAAATCGGAGCAAGATGAACAGGAATTCTGGGCCACTCATAGCGCATTGGACTATGAGATGGAGATCGTGGAAGCGGAAGTCAAGATCGACCCCATGGCCCGCACACGGCTGGTCAGCCTGCGCCTGCCGGAGCGCCTGATCGCCGACCTCAAGGAGATCGCCCGCGAGGAAGACTTGCCCTATCAGCGGCTCATCAAGCTCTGTTTGCAGAAATTCGTGGAAGTGCGTAAGGCGAAGGCGCAGCGCCGGACCTCTGAAGTGAGAGGCTGAAAGGACAACTCTTGCCTTGTGTTCCTTTAGGCTGCCTGGTCTAAGTGGTCTCATGGCTGCTGCCCTCCACGCATCGCATTGCATGCAGCTGCGCCTTTTGCTCCTTTGGTCTATGCTCGCTAGACCTTCACCACCCTTTGGGACTCCGGGGCTGTGATGCTCTCCTCAATTTTGCATGAAGCAGAGCCTAAGCTTACAATCGCGTCTGAGGTGAAGTGCATGGAGAAGCAGGAACAGCCCGATCTGCTGGAGCGCATCTCGGTGGACCCGAACCTCTGCCACGGCAAGCCGTGCATTAAGGGCACACGTATCCCCGCCTCTTTGGTGACCCAGCAGGAGGAAGTGCCCTTGTCTTCTTAAGGTGAAACTCCTCTCAAGGACCATCCGGCAAATGGCTACCCATGTAGGGAGCTTCCGGCCTTCCGATCTCCCATGCAATGCACCTCGTTTTTCAGAGATCCCTATAGCACATAAGAAGCTCGTTTGTCAAGTCGGAGGAGAAGCCCGAATAGAGCGTTTTGATCGATCTTTTCGGCCAAGTCCCGCTCCCGTTGGCCTAGGGGATGGGTTCCTTCTCCAACGCCCGCAGCCGGGCGCTCCGGGCCCGCGGGTTCTCCGCGATCTCCTCTTCCGAGGGCAGGGCCCGGCCCACGATCCGGGCCTCCGGCACCCGTCCGCAGCGGCAGACGGGAAGCTCCGGAGGGCAAACGCACCCCCGTGCCTTCTCCCGCAGGAAGCGCTTCACCAAGCGGTCTTCGAGGGAGTGGAACGAGATCACCACCAGCCGCCCCCCCGGCTTGAGCCTCCGGAAGGCGGCCTCCAAGCCCCGCTCCACGTTCTCCAGCTCCCGATTGACGGCGATCCGCAACGCTTGAAAGGTCCGCGTGGCGGGATGAAGCCCCCGGCGGAAGGAGGCCCGCTGCGCCGGTTGAGGGATCGCCCGCAAGACGAGGTCCGCCAGCTCCCGGGTCGTCTCGATGGGCTTGATCCGACGGGCCTCGACGATCGCCGAGGCAATGCGGGCCGCGTACCGCTCCTCGCCGTACTCCCGCAGGATGCGCGCGAGCTCTTCGGGAGGGTAGGTGTTCACGATCTCCGCTGCGGTACGCGTCCCCTCGGGATCGAAGCGCATGTCCAAGGGACCCTCCCGTTGGAAGCTGAAGCCCCTTCGAGGGTCGGCGAGCTGCAGGGAGGAGAGCCCCAAGTCGAAGAGCACCCCGTCCACGGCCTCGATCCCCCGCTCGTCGAGCACCCGCTCCAAATCGACGTAGCTCGCCCGGACGAGCTCTACGACGCCCCTTTCGAGGAACGCCCGCAGGCGCTCCTCGGCAACGGTCAGGGCCTCCGGGTCGACGTCGAGCCCCAGGAGCTTCCCCGAAGGCCCGAGACGCCGCGCGATCTCGTAGGCGTGCCCCCCGCCCCCCACCGTCGCGTCGATGTACACCCCCCGGGGCCGCACGACTAGGTGCCGGAGCACCTCGCGCAGGAGCACCGGTCGGTGCTCGGCCCTCTCTCCCGAGCCCTCGGGGGGCCTAGGAGGCCCCGGATTCGGATTTCGATTGGGATTTCTCCTTGGCGGCTTCGCCTCTCCCATGGTAAAGGTCCTCCCGGAGACGCCGGAGGAAGGCGTCCATCGCCCTCCGGGTTTGACGATACAGGGTATCCCGGGCGGATCGGAGGCGCTCCCGAAGGGCCTCCCCTCCGCGCCGGAAGTCCTCCAAGACGGCGGCCAGCTCCACCTCGAAGGAGACGATCTGCTCCGGGGTGGCGCAGGGCAGGGCGGGCGCGCCCGCCCGCTCCGCCTGCCGGAGGAAGGTCTCCAGCTTCGTCGGGCCCCCGACGGCCAGGAAGGGCACGCCCCACAAAAGCGCGAAGATCAGCGCGTGGAGGCGCATCCCCACGACGGCGCGGGCGCCTCCGACCGCGCGCAGGGCCTCGCAGAGCGGAACGCCCTCCGCCTGCAGCACGGGCGGTCGGGGCACCATCCGCGCGGCCAGCTCCTCCATCGCCTCCCGGTCCTCCGCCGGATGGAAGGCGAAGAAGATGGGGTGCAACCCCAGCTCCTTCCGGACGTGCTCGAGCTGCTGGGCCAACGCCTCTTGGAGGTCGTCCGGGAGGTCTCCCCGCAGCGCCACGAGGACGTACGGCTTCTCCGGGTCCTCGCGGGCGATCTCCGCCAGCTTGGGTTGGAGGAGGAGCGTGAGGTCCCCCCCGCGGGCGAGGCGCTCTTCCGGAAGGCCCCAGAGGCGCAGGAGCTTCTCGCTCGGCTCGTCCCGCACGGTAGCGAACGCCGCCTTCGAGACGACGCGCCGGGCCCACGCCGTCAGGAAGCGGCTGCGCAGCGGACCCAGCCCCTGCCCCACCAGATACACGGGACCGTGTCGGCGGGCGTACGCCAGGAGCGCGAGGTAGTAGAGCGCGGAGCGGCGGCTCGTCTCGTCCTGGAGGAGCCCCCCTCCCCCGCTTATGAAGGCGTCCGCCGTGCGGAGCTCCCGTCGAAGCTCCCGGAGGTTCCAGCGATCGACGGCCCGCACGCCGTAGAGACGGGCCGTCTCCCGCGGCGCGGCGGAGAGGACCACCGGCTCGATCCCGTCCTCTTCCGCTTCTGCTCCTGCTTCTTCTTCGAGCTTCCGGGAGCGCAGCTCCTCGAGCAGCACGTGGAGGATCGCCTCGTCCCCCAGGTTCCCGAAGCCGTAGTAGCCCGAGATGACGACCTTCATGGGGGGATCAGTCTACCCGTTCGGGGCGGAGCCGTCGACGGCGACGGAGCCGGAGTCTCATTCCTAGCCCTACGGCCACAGCCCCCCAGAGGGCCAACCCGAGCAGGAGCCCCAGCCCGACCCCGAGGAGGATGCGCAGCAGGGTGAGCCCCAGGGGGGTGTGCAGGTGCAAAAACGTGTTCACCAGGGAGACTAAGCCGATCGTCCCCAGGGTGAGCAGGGCCGCGGTCACAGGGCGCTTCCCGCTGGGGTGCAGCAGGAGGCCCACAAGGAGGAGCGGATGCCCAATGAGGAACTCCTTGAAGCGCGGGCGGATCCCGAACGCGTCCTCCAGCGCCTCCCGCAGCGCCTTCTCTCCTTCCCAGACGAAGGACGAAAGGTTTTCGCTGCGCAGCAGCGCGAACCCGACGGCCAGCAGAACGCCTCCCCAGACCACCCCGTCCCATAGGCGAACGTCCCGGAGGCGGTAGCGGCGGAGCAGCCCGACGGCCACGACCAGCGGCGGCAGCGCCAGGGCGGCCTTGATCCCCCGGGGCTCCTCCAGCTTGAGGAAGTACCGTTCGGAGCCGAGCAGCGCGGCGGCCAGGAGCCCCCCCGCCGCGGAGACCGCGATCGCGAGGAGGAAGGCCTGCACGGCGCGCGGCAGCGGCGGGGTCGGCATCCCCCCCGGGCGCCGCACCCAGCGATAGGCGAGGAAGACCCCTATCGCGGGCGCCGCCGCGGCGACCCCCCAGGCCGCGGCGGCTCGGACGGCTTCGATCGGGACCAGCAGCCCGGCGGCCCCTCCGAGGGCGACCCCGCCGATGAGGAGATCCAACCGAGCTCCCGGAGCTTGGGAGGGAGCGAAGAGGACCCGGCGGAGGGCGATCCACGTCCCGCCGACGGCGCTCCCCCACAGGAGGGCCAGCACCCCTACGGGGACCTCAAACGGGCCGGGAGGCAGCGGACTCCCCCTCGAAAAGCCCAGCCCTTGCAGGCGACGGGTCAGGGCTTCCACGTCCTGGCGGAGGTCTCGCAACGAACCGGCGCGCAGGAGGAGGAGCCGGACGTTGCGCTCCCGCACGGCCCGCAGGTAGCGATCCAGCCGCTCTTCTCGGCTCAGACGCTCCCGATCTTCCCGGGAGAGGCCGTGGGCCCGCACGGGCACGCACCCGCACCCCGAGCGATAGAGCGCGATCAGCTCGTGGCGCTGGGCGAAGCCCCCGAACTCCCGCACGGCGAACTCCACGACCCCCTCGTCCCGGGAGAGCCACGGGCGCCAGGGCTCGGCCCCCCACGGCCCCAACGCATAGGGAAACGAGAGCACGAACCCTCGAGGCCGCTCTCCAAAGAGATCCTCCAAGTACGCGGAGAACGAGGCGGGCGGCACCCACGCGTCGAGATCCCAGTACAAGAGACCTCGGGCGGTCCAAGCCCTCAGGTCCTCCAGCGAAAGCGACGGCTCCCCCCGCCGACGGGCGAAGTACTCCGCTCGCAGCTCCGAGACGTCCCGGGGGGAGACGACGATCGCGCGGATCCCCACCTCTTGGAGGCCCTCCCACGAGATGCCTCGATCCAAATCGCTCCCATAGACGGCGAGCCGTACGCGGTCGTACGCCCCCTCCCAGCGGATGCGGGCGACCCCGATCCCCAAGGCGAGGACGATCGCCAGCAGCAGAAGCCCCATACCCAGCGTCCGCTCGACCCCGTCTCGGCCCATGGCGCTCCATTGAACGCCTTGCTCTTTCCCCTGTCAACAAACGGCGGCCTCGGGAAAAACTACAGACATCGGTCCCTCGGCTTGGAGACAGAGTCGGTCCCGAGACCCGTCCTTCGGTCCTTCCTCTATCGAGCGAAAGCTCCTACCGTAGGGCGAATTCCACGCTGATTAGGAGGAGAGACGGATGAAGACGAAGCAGATCGGATACCGGGCCGTGTTGACGTTCGCAATTCTCGGGCTTGCGGTGGGCGGGCTTGCGCCCTCGGGATGGGGCCAGCCCGCGGCGGCTGCGGCGGTGGAGGACCTCTCGCAGGGGCACGGGATCGGCTTCGGGCTGGGGATCACAGCTCCCTTCACCCCGCCGAACACCTTCCCCGCCTCGGGGCTCTCCGGGCGGATCTGGATCGCAAATCTCTTCGGCGTCGAGGCCTCTCTCTTCGTGGTGGATCAGGCCCCGAGCCTCTCCCTGCGCGGCTTCCTCAAGTACGTGAACACCTCCGTGGCCGACCTCTATCTGGGCACGGGGGCGGCGATCTTCGGGAGCGACGGCACCTTGGTGGTGCCGCTGCAGGCCGTCTCCGGGCTGGAGATCCGCCTCACGCCCAACATCGCCCTGGCCGCCGAGGTGGGGCTTCTCTTCCGCGGGGTGAGCGAGGTGACCGCGGGCTTGGCGATCCACTTCTATCTGTAACTATAGCGCTGCCACAGCGGCTTTCTCGGGTTTGTCTCCCCGGGGAGGATGGGCTACCATGGGGGCGCCATGGGGAAGCGGGAAGTGCTCCACTCGGTGCTCGACCAGATCCGGAAGCGCTACGGGGAAGGGTCCATCATGTGGCTGGGGCAGTCGCCCCGCCTCCGGGTGGAGACCCTTCCGACGGGCTCCCTGGGCTTGGACATCGCCCTGGGGATCGGGGGGATGCCCCGCGGGCGGATCGCCGAGATCTTCGGCCCCGAGGCCTCGGGCAAGACGACCCTGGGACTCCACCTCATCGCCGAGGCCCAAAAGCAGGGGGGGATCGCGGCCTTCATCGACGCCGAGCACGCCCTCGACCCCCGGTACGCCCAGGCCATCGGGGTGGACCTCGACCAGCTCTTGCTCAGCCAGCCCAACTCCGGGGAGCAGGCGTTAGAAATTACGGAACACCTGGTGCGCAGCGGCGCGGTGGATCTCATCGTGATCGACTCCGTCGCGGCGCTGGTCCCGGAGGCGGAGATCGCAGGCGCCATGGGCGACACCCAAGTAGGGCTCCAGGCGCGCCTGATGAGTCAAGCGATGCGGAAGCTCTCCGGGGCGATTCACCAGTCGAACTGTCTCGTGGTGTTCATCAACCAGATCCGCTCCATGATCAACACCGGGCCGTGGGGGCCGTCCACCACAACCACGGGGGGCTTGGCGCTTAAGTTCTACACCTCGGTGCGCTTGGAGGTAAAGCGCCTGGGGGCCATCGAGGACGGCGGCAAGAAGGTGGGGAACGAGACCCTGGTGCGGGTAGTCAAGAACAAGCTGGCCCCGCCCTTCAAGGAGGCGCGCTTCGACATCCTCTACGGGGTGGGGATCGCCCGGGAGCGGGAGCTCGTCAAGCTGGGCGAGCAGCTGGGGGTCGTCCGGAAGAGCGGGGCTTGGTACTCCTACGGCGAGACCCGGCTGGGCCAGGGGATCGCCCACGCCGCCTCGTACCTGGCGGAGAACCCCTCTACCGCGCAAAAGATCGAGCGGGAGATCCGCGTGAGGGCGGGGCTGCTCGCGGAGGAGTCCGAAGAAGGCGCTCCCGGAGGCGGATCCCCCGAGCCCGAGCCCGAGTCCGAGGGGACCCCGGACGGAAGTGGACCCAAACCCGCAGCGAAGGCCCGCGGGCGACGTGGCTAGGGGCAACGACGAGCGGGCGAAGGCCCGCGAGCGCCTCCTGCGGCTCCTCAAGTACCGCCCGCGCAGCGTGGCGGAGGCCCGCAGGCGTCTGGAGCGCGCGGGCTTCCCTCCCGACGTCGTGGAGGCCGTGATCGAGGAGGCCCGCGCGCGGGGCTGGCTGGACGACGAGGCCTTCGCCCGCCTATGGATTCGGGATCGACTCCAACGGAAGCCGATGGCCCGGTCGCTCCTGGTGCGCGAGCTACGGGCCCAGGGCCTCCCCGACGGGGCGATCGAGCAGGCCCTCGCGAAGGAAGCCGCGGATTGGGACGAGGCCCAGGCGATTCGAGAGCTCGCAGAGGAGCGCCTGCTCCGCTATCAAGGCTTGGGGCTGGACCCCCGAACCCTGGAGAGGCGGCTCTACAGCTTCCTGCGCAGGCGGGGGTTTCCCACGCAGGCGATTCGAAGGGCCCTCGACGAGCTCCGTGACCTCCCCAAGTAAAGCCTGGCGAAAGCTTCCTCCATCGCCTATCATCCTACGAGGTGGGAAGCCATGGGAGCGGTTGTCGGCGTGAATCCCAAGGAGCTGGCAGCTAGAGGACGGGAGATCTACGAGCGGCTTCAGCAGGAACTGGACCCCACCTGTCGCGGAAAGATCGTAGCCATCGAGGTGGAGTCGGGAGAGTATTTTCTCGGGGACTCCGTTGCCGAAGCGGCCAGGAAGGCGCGGGCTAAGCACCCGGAGAAGCACTTCTACTTTGTGAGGGTGGGATTTCCCTTCGTCCACCTGAGACGCTGATTCCGCCCATGGCCCTGGTGGAAGGCTACCTCAACGAGGTCGGCAGCCCAAAGATTGCGATCACCGTTCGCGGAGCCCGGGGGGATCTCACGCTGGACGCCTTGATCGACACCGGTTTTGACGGGGACCTTTGTCTGCCCGTCTCGGTTGCGATCGAGTTGGGATTGGACCTCTGTGGGGTCGAGCGGATCCAGCTCGCGGACGGCTCTCTTCGGGATGAGCTGGTCTTCCTCGGGGAGGCGGGATTTGGCGGCCATCCCCTGGAGGAGGTCGAAATCCTACTGACCGAATCCGACGAGGCCCTGATCGGCACCGGATTCCTTAAGGCGTGGAAGCTGACCATAGACTTCCCGGCGCAAAGCGTAACCCTACAGCGATCGGGGAGCCCACCCTAGCCTGAAGAAGTGAGGAGGAGGACTTCCGTGAACAAACGCGACTTCGTCTCGCTGGCGGACTACGCCCGGGAGGAGATCTGGGAGCTGCTCCACACGGCCAAGCAGCTCAAGATCGCCCACCGGGCGGGCCAAGAGCGGCCCGTCTTGCGCCACAAGACCCTGGCGATGATCTTCCAGAAACCCTCGCTGCGCACCCGGGTCTCCTTCGAGGTCGGGATGACCCAGCTGGGGGGGCACGCCATCTACTTGGCCCCCGGCGACATCCGTCTGGGGGAGCGCGAGACCACCGAGGACATCGCCAAAGTGCTCTCCCGCTACTGCGACGGGATCATGGCCCGGGTCTTCGGGCACGAGATCGTGGAGGAGCTGGCCCGTCACGCCTCGGTGCCCGTCATCAACGGGCTCTCCGACCGCGAGCATCCCTGTCAAATTCTGGGGGATCTCCTCACGGTCTGGGAGCGCAAGGGGCGGATCGAGGGCCTCAAGCTCGCCTGGGTGGGCGACGGGAACAACGTCTGCCACTCCTGGCTTCAAGCGGCTCCCAAGCTGGGGATGTCCCTGAGCGTGGCCACCCCCGCGGGCTTCGAGCCCCTCCCCGAGATCGTGGAGTACGCCCGGCAGTTCGGCTCCGTGGAGCTGACCCACGACCCCGTCGAGGCCGTCCGCGGGGCGGACGTGGTCTACACGGACGTCTGGGCCTCCATGGGCCAGGAGGCCGAGGCCGAGCAGCGGCGCAGGGTCTTTCGCCCCTTCCGGGTCAACCGAGAGCTGATGAAGCACGCCCATCCCGACGCGATCGTGATGCACTGCCTCCCGGCCCACTACGACGAGGAAATCGCTCATGAAGTGGCCCATGGGCCGCAGAGCGTCATCTTCGACCAGGCGGAGAACCGCCTCCACGCGCAGAAGGGCCTTCTGGTGTTGCTCCTTCGTTGATGCTCACGGCAACTGCAACCGCAGCGGCCGGCGGGAGGAAGCTCGCGGTCACCGGCCCGCCCGGCTCGGGGAAGACGACCCTCTGCGCGCGCCTGGTGAGCGCCCTTCGGGAGGAGCAGCGACGGGTCGGAGGGGTCCTCACCCGCGAGCTGCGGGACCGCCAAGGGAAGCGCGTCGGCTTCGAGATCGAGGACCTCGCCACGGGCGAAAGGGGGCTCCTGGCCCACGTCTCCCGGAGGGAGGGGCCGCGGGTGGGGAAGTACCGCGTGAACCTCCCCGACGTGGAGCGGGTGGCGGTCCCCGCGATCCTCCGCGCCCTCGAACGGGCCGATCTCGTGGTGATCGACGAGGTCGCGCCCATGGAGCTCTCCAGCCCTCGGTTCGTGGAAGCCCTCGAGCGCGCCCTGGAAAGCGATAAACCCGGGGTGATCACCTTCCAGCAGCGCTCGCGCCACCCCCTGGTGGAGCGCCTCCGACGGGAGTGCACGGTCTACGTCCTCTCCCCCCGCAATCGGGAGACGATCTATGGGCAGATCCGAGAAGCTCTGGGGATCGGGAGGGAAGAGACCGTCTGAGCGCGGTCTTGATCGCCCCGCGGCCATGGGGTACACTCGCCTCCGACGAGAGCGAGGACGACGGGCTTGCCCTGCCTAAGCCCAAGCCCAAGCTCAAGCTCCCATGAAGGAGGTTTCCGATGACCCTGGACCTGTCGAAGCTCCCGAAGGATTTCCCGCGGAGGTTCGTGCCCGAGGAGGCACAGCTGGCCCACTGGAGCGAGATCGAGCCCCTCTTCGACGAGCTGGAGCGCCGCGCCGCCCGGATCGATACCCCCGAGGCCCTGGAGGAGTGGATCCTCGACGGCTCCGAACTGGCCGCCGCCGTCCACGAGGAGGGCTCCGTGCGCTACATCCGCATGACCTGCCAGACGGACAACCCCGAGTACGAGAAGGCCTACCTCTACTTCGTCGAGGAGATCGAGCCCCGGCTCAAGCCCCGCTTTCACCGGCTCAACGAGCTGTACCTAAAAAGCCCGGCCCGTTCCCGACTCCCCAAGGAGCGCTATCTCGTCTTCGACCGCAAGACCCAAAACGCCGTCGAGCTCTTCCGCGAGGAGAACGTCCCGCTGGAGACCCAGGAGGAGAAGCTGGGGCAGCAGTACCAGAAGCTCACGGGCGCGATGACCGTGGAGTACGACGGAAAAGAGCAGACGCTCCAGCAGATGGCCCGCTACCTCGAGGAGCCCGATCGCCGCGTCCGGAGGGAGGCCTGGGAGCTCGTGGCGGAGCGCCGCCTCCAAGACCGCGAGAAGATCGACGAGATCTACGACGAGCTGCTGGCCCTGCGCCAGAGGATCGCGGAGAACGCCGGGTTCTCCAACTACCGGGACTACGCCTTCCGCAAGCGGGAGCGCTTCGACTACACCCCCCAAGATTGTGAGCGCTACCACGAGGCCGTGGAGCGCTACGTGGTGCCCCTCTATCGGGAGCTGCAGCGCCGACGCCAACGGGAGATGGGGCTTGCGGAGCTTCGCCCCTGGGATTTGAACGTCGACCCGCAGGGCCGCCCGCCCTTGCGGCCCTTCCAAAAAGCTCAGGAGCTGATCGACGGCTGCCGCGAGATCTTCGGGAGGGTCGACGCCGAGCTGGGCGAGAGGTTCGGGCGGATGGCCGAGCTGGGGCTCCTCGACCTAGAGAGCCGCAAGGGGAAGGCCCCCGGCGGCTACCAGGCGACGTTAGAGGAGCACCGGCTGCCGTTCATCTTCATGAACGCCGTGGGCCGGGACGGGGACGTCCGGACGCTCCTCCACGAGGGCGGCCACGCCTTCCACACCTTCGCCGCCCGAGAGGAGCCCTTGGTGGCGTACCGCCACGCCCCGCTGGAGTTCGCCGAGGTCGCCTCGATGAGCATGGAACTCCTGAGCGCCCCCCACCTCGAGGTCTTCTACGCCCCGGAGGAGGCCGAGCGCTCGCGCCGGGAGCACTTGGAGGGAATTGTCGGGATCTTGTGCTGGATCGCCACCATCGATGCCTTCCAGCACTGGATCTACACCCACCCCGGCCACACCCGCACAGAGCGGGAGGAGAAGTGGCTCGAGCTGCGGGAGCGCTTCGGCGGGATCGAGAGCTGGGACGGCTACGAGGAGGCCCTGAGCAGCTTGTGGCACCGCCAGCTCCATCTGTTCCTGGTGCCCTTCTACTACATCGAGTACGGGATCGCCCAGCTGGGGGCGCTGGGGATCTGGCTGCGCTCGCAGCGGGACTATCGGGAGGCCGTAGGGGCCTACAAGCGGGCGCTGGCGCTGGGGGGCTCGCGGCCCTTGCCCGAGCTCTTCCGGGCGGCGGAGCTCCCCTTCGACTTCGGGGAGGGAGCCGTCTCTCAAGCGACCTCGGGGCTGCAGGCAGCCCTGGGCCTCTAGGGCAATCTCTCTGGGACCATCGCGTAAGACGGGAGGTGAGCGGGCGGCTCCCGGGAGGTGGGAGGCGAGAGCCGCCCGCCAAGGTCCTCAGGGAAAAACCTCTGCCCGCTCCCGCGGGCGGGGAAAAACCCCCGAGGTGCTTGTGGAGGTCCGCCGTGCCCGGATTCGCCGAAGTCCCCCTGGGCGTTCTTCGGTCACCTGCCGACCTCAAACCGCGTCGCGCGCAGTATACACCCCCGGCGTTAAAAAAACGTTAAACCCTCATCCCTAGGGCCGGATTCGGCCTGCGCTCCATTGCCTCGAGGCCGAAGTCCTGCTATTCTCTTGGAGATCCGAGAACGAGAGATCGAAGGAGCGAGTACCCATGAAGATCGAGAGCGACGTGGTGATCGTAGACGCGGTCCGCACGCCGATGGGCCGCTTCCAGGGGCGGGTCTCCCAGTACAAGGCCCCGGAGCTGGGGGCCCACGTGATCCGCGCTTTGAAGGAGCGCAACCGTCTGGGCGGGGAAGACGTGGATGAGGTCATCCTGGGCTGCGTGCTCCAGGCGGGCCTAGGCCAAGCCCCGGCCCGCCAGGCCGCCGTGCGAGGGGGGCTCTCCCCCCAAACCCCTGCGGTAACGATCAACAAGGTGTGCGGCTCGGGGCTTAAGGCCGTCATCTTGGGCGCACAGGCCCTCCAGCTCGGGGAGGCCCGAGCCGTGATAGCCGGCGGGATGGAGACGATGAGCCACGCCCCCTATCTCCTCCCCGGCGCCCGGCAGGGCTTCCGCTACGGGGATCAGAAGATCATCGACTCCATGATCTGCGACGGGCTGTGGTGCGCCTTCGAGGATCACCACATGGGCAACGCGGCGGAGTACACCGCCCAGAAGTCGGGGATCTCCCGGGAGGACCAGGACCGATTCGCGTACGAGAGCCACCAGAAGGCCCTCCGGGCGACGGAAGAGGGTAAATTTCAAAACGAGCTGATCCCGCTGGAGACGAAGGAGGGGGTGCTGGACCGCGACGAGACCCCGCGCCCGGACACCTCTCTGGAGAAGCTGGCCCAGCTGAAGCCCGTCTTCCAAAGGGACGGGACGGTCACGGCGGGGAACGCCCCGGGGCTCAACGACGGCGCCTCCGCCCTGTTGCTCGCGACCCGGGAGGAGGCGGAGCGGAGGGGCTGGAAGCCCCTGGCCCGGATCGCGGGGTACGCGGTGGCCGCCGTCGAACCCCGAGATCTCTTCTACGCCCCCGTCCACTCCACCCGCAAGCTCTGGGAGAAGCTGGGGATGGGCGTCTCCGACTTCGACCTCATCGAGGTGAACGAGGCGTTCGCCGCCCAGGTGCTGGCCGACGGCAAGGAGCTGGAGTGGGACTGGGAGCGCGTCAACGTCCACGGGGGCGCGATCGCGCTGGGCCACCCCATCGGGGCCAGCGGGGCCCGCATCCTCACCACCCTGGTGTGGGCCCTCCGCGACCGCGACGGGGAGTGGGGGTTGGCGACCCTCTGCATGGGCGGCGGGATGGGGATCTCGCTGGCCGTCCAGCGCCTGTAGGATGCGGGTCGCGTTTCAGGGGGAGCCCGGGGCCTATAGCCACGAGGCGGCCCTCGCCCACTCCCCCCAAGAGCCCGAGATCGTCCCCTGTCGGACGTTTCGGGACGTCTTCCGCGCCGTGGCAGGGGAGGGGGCGGACGTAGGGATCGTACCCATCGAAAACTCCCTTACGGGGAGCATCCACGAGGTTTACGATCTGCTGCTGGAGTTCCCCTTGGAGATCGTGGGCGAGGTCTTTCAGCCCATCGCTCATAAGCTGCTGGGCCTGCCCGGCGCGCGGCTCGAGGGCATACGCGACGTCTATTCGCATCCGCAGGCGCTCTGGCAGTGTGAGAGCTTCTTGGAGACGCTGGGCGCCGAGCGGCACGCCTTCTACGATACCGCGGGGGCCGCGCGCTGGGTCGCGGAGCAGGGGGACCCCGTCCGGGCCGCGATCGCCGGGCCGCTGGCCGCCGAGCTTTACGGGCTCGAGGTGCTCCGAGAGGACGTATCCGACTGCGAGCGCAACACGACCCGGTTCTTGGCGCTCACGCTTCCGGGCCGAGTTCCGCCCGAGGCTCCCGGGGGGCAAAGGTGGCGCACCTCGCTGGTGGTGGAACTCCGCCACGAGCCCGGGGCCCTGTATCGGGCACTGGGGATCTTCGCCGAGCGGGGGATCAACCTCACGAAGCTCGAATCCCGCCCGCTGCGGACGGAACGGTGGCGGTACCGCTTCTACCTCGACTTCGAGGGCCACCGCGGGGAGGCCCACGTCCAAGACGCGCTGGCGCGGCTGCGGGAGCAGGCGGTCTTCCTTCGGGTTCTGGGGGCGTACGTCAAGGGATCATAGGCAAGGGGTCCAACGGCATCGTTCGTCCATCCGGAGCACGCCCTCTCCCTGGGGCACCCACAGGAGCGCCGTGCACCCCACGAGGTTCGAGATCATGTGGGAACGCTGCCTCGAGAGGGGCTCCAGCCGGATTGCACCGTCCCTGACGACCCAACGCGCCCGGATCCAGCGCTCCCGCTCGGGGCTCTTCTCCAGAGGTTCCTTCAAAACCCCTTCGTAGAAGCGCGGCCCCGGCTCCGCGCAGCCCTCTAAGAGATCGAGCACCCTCCGGACGTGCGTGACCAAGCAGACGAAGGCGGAGCCCGGGTTCCCCGGCAGCCCCAAGAGGGGCTTTCCGTCAAAGATCCCGAAGAACAGGGGCTTGCCCGGCTGTTGCCTCACCTTCCAGAAGACGGGCTTCACCCCGATGTGCCGGGCGGCCTTCAAGATAAAATCGCGCTCCCCTACGGAGACTCCGCCCGCCGTGATCACCAGGTCGCCCTCCTCCAGCGCCCGGGCCAGCTCGTCCGCCGTGCGCCCCAGGTCGTCCGGGAGGTGCTCGGCCGTGACGTGGGCGTACCCCCGCCCGCGGAGCCAGCCTACGATGAGCGGGGCGTTCGCGTCGTAGACCTGGCCCGGTCTCAAGGGCCGCCCGGGCGGGACGACCTCATCCCCCGTCGTGAGCACCCTGATGCGGGGCTCTCTGCGCACGCGCACGGAGGCGACGCCCGCTACGGCCAGCGCCCCCAAGTGCCCCGCCCCCAGGCGCTCGCCCCTCGGCGCGAGGACCGTCCCTGCGGGGAGCTCCTCCCCCCGACGGCGAAGATCCCGACCCTCGGGGACGGGCTCCGTCACCCACAGCCGGTCGCCCTCTACCCGGGCGTCCTCTTGACGGAGCACGGCGTCCGCCCCCTCGGGGATGTGCCCCCCCGTGAAGATCCGCACGGCCTCCCCGGGGCGAATCCTCGGGATCGCAGCGAGGGCCCCGGCGGGCACCTCGCCTACCAGCCTCAGCCGCGCCGGGCGCTCCCGCGTCGCGCCTTGGGTGTCCCCCGAGCGAAGGGCATAGCCGTCCATCGCGCTCTGGGGGAAGGGGGGGAGATCCACAGAGCTGCGGACCTCCTCGGCCAGCACCCGATGGAGCGCCTCCCCGAGCCCGACCTCCTCCGCGGGCAACGGGACGACTTCTTGTTCGTAGAGGCGAAAGGCCTCGTCCACGGGGATCAGTTGCTTCATCTTCTCCTCTTCGTGTACCAAACGTTTACCGCGGCATAGAGAAAGCCTCCCGCCAGCGCGAACGGGGGTAAGGCCAGCCAGCCGCTGGGCAAGAGGGGCAGTGTCACCGCGAGCAAAACCAGCGCGGCGAGGAAGCACAAAGCGGGAGATCCCCTTAGAACGCCGATTGCCCCCATCAGGAGGCCCGTTCCAAGGAGAGGCCAGAGATAACGTCCGATGAGACGGATGAGTTCTTCCATGCTCTTCTCCGGGTTACTTTAGCCCGCGATCGCCTGCAGGAGCAACTTCGTCGCGGCGACGGCCAGAACGGCCCCAAGGAGCCTCTGGATGACGACGGGCGAGAAGCGCCGCGCTCCGAGTCGAGAGCCCATCCCGCCGCCCACAGCCACCGCGGCCAGCAGGGGCAGGAGCAGTCCCCAGTCCGGCGAGCCCCGGAGCGCGTGGGCCACCAGCCCGCTTAAGGAGTTCAGCCCGATGAACGCGGCGGAGACGGCGGCGGTGCGCTTGGCGTCCGCCCAGCCCAGAAACAGCAGCAGGGGGCTTAGGAAGATCCCGCCGCCCACGCCGATCAAGCCCGCGAGGAACCCCAACAGCGCCCCGAGCCCAAGTCCCAAGGGCCAGAGCAGGCGGGGCTTCGCTTCGGGAGCGGCGACGGCTCGCCCCCAGCCCAACAGCCGCAGTGCCGCGAGGAGCAACGTGATCCCGAGGAGCAGCGCAAACAGCCGGGGCGGGATCTCCAACGAGCCCCCCACAAAGGCCAAGGGCACCGACGTCACGACGAAAGGCAGGAGCAACCTTGCCGAGAAATATCCGGCGCGACCGTAGTGCCAGAGTCCCAAAGACGTCACGAGCACGTTGAGTGCGAGCGCGATCGGGACCATCGCCTCGCGGGAGAGGCCCACCAGGGCCGCCAGGGCCAGATAGGCCGACGCGCCCCCGTGGCCCACAGTGGAGTAGAGGAAAGCAGCCAGGAGATACAGAGGTGCGAGAACCCAGAGAGCGTCCATTCAATCAACGATAACCGTGGGCGTGGGGGAGTTTTCTCATCACGTAGAAGACGTGCAGCACGGCGGGGAAGAGGGCCTCCATCGTCTCCTGTGCGCCGCGGGTGCTCCCCGGCAGCGTGATCACCAGCGTGTTTCTTATCAGCCCGGCCACCCCGCGGGAGAGCATCGCGTACGGGGTGCGCCGCTGCCCATACGCGCGGGCCGCTTCCATAATGCCGGGCACGTCTCGTTCGATGAGGGGCTTTAAGGCCTCCACGGTTTGATCCGTGGAAGCAAGGCCCGTCCCGCCCACCGTCAGCACCAGATCGATGCCCTCGTCTACGAGCTTATGGACGAGCGCCTTGAGTTTTCCCGGATCGTCGGGGAGCACCTCGTAGCCCGCGACGTCCACGGAGGGCTCTCGCTCTAGGGCGCTTACCACCGCCTTGCCCGCGCGGTCCTCCTTCTTGCCCGCGGCCACAGAGTCCGAGAGCACGATCACATGCGCTTTGACGGGGGGATCGAGCACATCGCGCCAGTCGCTCTTCCCCCCGCGCTTCTCGACCAGCTTTACGTGGGAGATCTCGATTTCAGGGGTGTGAGGCTTGAGCATGTCGTAGAGCGTGAGCGCTGCGATATTAGCAGCTGTAAGCGCCTCCATCTCGACGCCCGTGGGCGCGATCGCCTTCACCTCAGCCCTCACGCGCACGCCCTCGGGCTCGAACTCGTAGTCAATCGAGCCGTGGGTGATTGGGATCGGGTGGCAGTAGGGGATCAGCTCCCAGGTGCGCTTGGCGGCCATGACCCCCGCGGCGCGGGCCAGCTCGAGGGCGTCCCCCTTCTCCAGCTTGCGCTCTTTAAGAAGCTGCAGTACCTCTGTGGGCATGGCCACGAATGCCTCTGCTGTGGCGGTGCGCAGCGTCTCGAACTTGGGTGTGATGTCCTTCATAGATCTTTCCTCCTCTTGCGATAGATCGTGACACCTGAGCGCCCTGCGGCCCGCTGAAGGTCCTCGTCCTGCGTGGCCAGCGGGATCCCTTGACGCATCGCCAGGTCAAGATACGACGCGTCATACGTGGACAGCCCGTGTTCGCGCGCCAACGCCAAGATCTCACCCAGCATTCGGCTCGGCGTTTCCGGCTCCACCGCGATGGGGAGCTGCTGCAGCAGCGCCAAGAACTGAACCGTATCCGCTTGGGTGAGTCGCTCCCGGCGCTCGGCCACCCGGAGCGCGTTGCCCACTTCCAACGGCCAGACGGCGGGCACGAGCGCCTCGGCCCCTTCGGCCAGGGATCTCAGCACCGATCGGGTATACGCGTTCCGTTCCTCCCGAAAGGCCCACGCCAGCGTTACGGAGGCGTCGAGGACGAAACACGTCTTCTCCCTCACATGCGGCCTTCCTCGATGAGGTCACGTAGGTTCAGCCCCTCCAGGCTGTGCCGGCTGCCGAACTCCTCAAGGGCAGCGACGACCTCTTGGGGATCGCGCTTCCGGGCGGGGGGGACGGGCTCCAGCACCGCCACGGGCACGCCGTGCTTCGTGATCACGATCCGCTCCCCCTTCGCCACGCGCTCCAGCAATTGGGCCAGATGCGTCTTGGCCTCGTACGCGCCCACCGTAGTCATATCGATCCCCCTGTTTAGACCGGTCTAAGACCAGTGTATGCGATGAGAGCGGTAGCGTCAAGCCCGCAAGCCGGGCTCATTCGGAGGACGACCGAAGGGGTATCCCTTCCAAGTAGCGCCGCTCGCCCGTGGCATAGTGCTCCTCCTTCCAGATGGGAACGCGCTTCTTGAGTTCGTCGATCGCCCACTTCGCCGCCTCGAAGGCCTCTCGGCGGTGGGCCGCCCGCACGACGATGGCTACGCTGGGCTCCTTCAGCTGAAGATGTCCCACCCGATGCTGGATTCGGCACTTTCGCACGTCGAAGCGCTCGAGGACCTCTTGTTCCAGCTCTTTCAGGGCTTTCTCAGCTAGGGGTTTGTACGCCTCGTAGGTGACGGCCTCGACGGGTTTTCCGTCGTTGCGGTCGCGGACGGTGCCCACGAAGACCACCAACGCCCCGCTCCCGGGGTCCTCCGTCTCCTGAAGGAGCGGGGCCAAGTCGAGAGGATCCTCGGTGATCCAGCGGCCCATCTCAGCCTCCGTTCACGGGCTAAAGAGTTCTTGGACGAGAGTTTCCCGGTCTATTTCTAAATATGCAGCAACTTCCTTCAAGATCCCGCTCAGGGTCCCGACGCGCAGCGGCTCATGCTTGGGAATCGTGATCCGATGCTCTGGGCCCTTAACTTGGCTCACCAAGCGCAGGTGACTCCCCGTCTGACGCACCACGCGATACCCATAGCGGCCCAGGAGCCGGGCCAGCTCTTCCCCGCCGAGATCCCGCGGCAGCTTCATACGGTGAGAATTTCCTCCCGTACGAGGTGGAGACGAACGATCGCAGGGCGTTCCTCTTCATCAAAGTGACAGCGCACGGCATCGCGAACGTGCTCCTTGAGTGCTTCGAAGCTGTCGGCCTCGGTGAAGATCGCATGTCCCAACGCACGCGCCTCGTAGCCGCCCTCCGGCGACTCCTCGACCAGGAAGATGAGCTCCCTTGTATGCACGGCTTCTCCCCCTGCTGTCAGCCCCCGCTCACCGGCGGCAGCAGCGCCACCTCCTCGCCCTCCCGCAGCTTATAGTCCTTCTCGACCAAACGATCCCCCACGGCGACGGCCGTCGCCTCTAACTGGCCCCGCAGCGCGGGGTGCTCCTCAGCCAGTTTATCCAGCAGCGTCTGGACGGTCGCCTCCTCCGGCAGCTCTATTGGAAGCTCCGCGCCCAGCTCCGATTTTAAGCCCGCAAAGGCGAGCACCTTCACCCGCATGTCGGGATCAGCCCCCCAAGCTGGACATCACCGTCCGGGTGGTCTGGCCCACCTCCCAGTGATGGCCCTCGGGCTTGATGTCCGCCGCCCGCAGGAACGCCCGCTTGACGGCTGCGCGATCCCCCCGCTGGATCGCCTCCCCCGCCTTGACGTGCACGTCGTACGCCAAGCAAGGCCGCAGCTCCCCGTTGGCCGTAAGCCTCATGCGATTGCAAGAGTCGCAGTACTTGTCGCTGATCGGGGTGATGAACCCGAGCATCCCCCGGGCCCCCGGGACCTTCCAGTAGCGGGCGGGGCCGTTCCCTCTAGCGGGCCGGGCGGGGACGAGTCCGTAGCGCGCGATCAGCTCCTCTCGGATCTCGGTGAGGTTGGCGAAGCTCCCTAGGTGTTTGAGCTTCACCCCCTCGCCGATGGGCATGAGCTCCAGGAAGCGCACCACCAACTCGTGGTCGAGCGTCAGCTCCACCCAACGATCGACCTCGTCGTCGTTGAAGCCCTTCAGGATCAGCGTGTTGATCTTTATGGGCGTAAGGCCCGCCTGGGCCGCCCGCTCGATCCCCTCCCAGACCCGCTCGAGATCCCCGAAGCGGGTGATCTCGCGAAACCGCTTTGGGTCGAGCGAGTCGACGCTCACGTTCACCCAGTCCAAGCCCGCCTCGGCCAGCGCCTCGGCCTGTGCCGCCAAGAGCAGCCCGTTGGTGGTCATCGAGAGCTCTTGGAGGTCCGTCTCGCGCTTGAGCATCCGGACCAGCTGGGGGAGGTCCCGGCGCACCAGGGGCTCGCCGCCGGTGATCCGGGCCTTGGTGATCCCCAGCTCGTTCGCGACCTGAACGGTCTCGACGATCTCCTCGAACGTCAAGATCTCGCTCTTGGGGTGGAACTCGAGCCCCGTAAGGGGCATACAGTACTGGCACCGCAAGTTGCAGCGGTCGGTCACCGAGATGCGTAAATAGTCGATTCGGCGGCCGAAGCGGTCAACCAGCTGGGCACTCATCGGGGACTTCCTTTCCTCGCGCCTACTGCTGCGTCTCCTGTGCGTTCCATCGCGTCGTGTAGGCTCCTCATCGTCGCCTCAGGGGGACGTCGGGAGCCGTCTCCGGCCCCAGGACGACGTCGTCGGGGAGCATCCCGTTCTCGGCGAGCAAGAACGCTACGATGTCCCAATACGTCTGTTCCTCGAGGCTTCCTGGGGCGTCGTAGGGCATGGCCCGGCTCACGTACCGAAAGAGGCGGTCGGCCGTGCGGTAGTTGGCCAGCACTCCGCGGGTCAGTTCGGGGCCGATGCCCCCCTGCGTGTGGCAGCTGACGCAGCTCTGCTGGAAGTACAGCGATCCGCGGGCGATCTGCTCGGCGCGGGGATCTTGCGGGGCTTGGGGAGCTTCCCCGCGGGGCGTTCCCAGCCACCACCAAGCCCACCCGCCCAGGGCCGCCAGCACGAGCACCCCCAGCCCGCCGATCCATACCGCTCGCCTGTGCCTGCCCCTGCCCACCACACCCCTCGCCTCCCTCTCCTAAAGCTGCTGGTGCGATCTCCCTAGGAGATCGATTCGAACGTGGGCGGGAGGGACACCGAAGAACCCTCCCGCTCCCGCGGCGATCCAGCCTACCGAAAGGCGTGCGTTGGGTCAATGACCGCTCTCAGCCCTCGACCTCGACGGGGTGGGGCAGGATCTGGTTGTAGAGGTAGCCCTTGCCGTTGAAGGGGACGGCATCCGGCTGGGTGTAGACGTTCCCCTCGGCGTCCTCGGCGGTGGCCCGGGTGTAGAGGGTATAGCGCCCGGGGATGGCCTCCCACTCAAACTCGAAGCGGACCCAGTTGCCGGGGGTCGGCTCGTCGATCAGGGTGGCCTCCTGCCAGTCGCCGTCGTCGACCCGCCACTCCACCCGGACGATTTGAGGGAGGGGCTTCCTGCCCCAGTGGGGGGCAGGGAGGCGTCCTGCCATGTCGGGGGAGCCCCAGTCGAAGCCGCCGCCGGGGCTGGCGAACCCCACGACCCTCTGGGGTCCCGCGGGGAGGCGGGCCGGCGTCGGGTCCATCCCGTCGGCGACGGGCTCCCAGCCGATGGGGAGCGCCAGGGCGCTCTTGACCGTCTGGTGCGAGACCGGCGCCCCCGCGGCCCCCTCGGGCGCGCCC
>JALSGO010000043.1 GCA_026982655.1 Candidatus Bipolaricaulota bacterium | reverse complement strand
CCGAAGGAGACAGCGCAGCCCCTCGAGGGCGTACTCCCACAGCCCTAGGGCCGACGGGTTCGGCTGCGGGGCCCGCTCGCGCTTGTCGGGAAGGACCTCGCGCACGGGGGCCCGCTCGTCCAAGCGGGCGAGTTCGCGCGCTTTTTCTATCGCCTTCTGGAGATCCCCCAGCTCGTCTAGCAGCTTGTGTTGAAGGGCCTGCTCGCCCGTCCAGACCCGCCCGCCGCCGACGGCGTCCACGGCCTCTTTGCTGAGATTCCGGCTTTGGGAGACCCGCTCGAGGAAGACCTCGTAGGTGCGCCGGAGGTGTTTCCCGACGAGCTCGCGCTCCTCGTCGGTGAACGGGCGACCCGGGTCGAAGAGCAAGGAGCGCTTCCCGCGGGCGAGCACCTCGCGGTTCATCCGCAGCTTCTGGAACGTCCCCGCGCTGACGATCTTGCCCTCCAAGACGCCGATGGAGCCCGTGAGCGTCCCCGGCTGGGCCACGATGTACCGACCGGGCGTGGCCACATAGTAGCCGCCCGAAGCGGCCACCCCGCCCATCGCCACCACGACGGGCTTCTTCTCCGCAACTTCGTTCAGGGCCGCGGCCATCGCCTCCGACGCGGTGGCCGAGCCGCCCCCGGAGTCTACATACACCACGAGGGCCGCCGCCCGCTTGTCTTTCCAAATGCGGCGGGCCTGCCGGACCACGGTGAGATCCCCCGACCGTACGTTAAACAGGAAGGGGATGGGCACCGGGGGCTTTATGGGAGGCCGCCCCGAGCGCCCGTCCACGATGTCCCCCTCGATCCGAAGCAGGGCGACGTAGCGTCCGGGCCGCTCCGGCGGCAACCGGTACAACCCCCTGCGGGCTTCCTCCCACGTCGCGATCCGCGCGGGCTTTCCGCTCGGGGAGAGATGCCGGGAGAGGTCCTCCTCCCCCACGACGGCGTCCACGGCCCCGGCTTGGAGGGCTTCCTCGTCCGTGTAGGGGGCCCCGTCCACGAGCGCGCGGGCCTCCTCCTCGCGGCAGCCGCGGCCCTCGGCGATCGCCCTCAAGAACTGACCGTAGAGCGAGTCGAGGAGCCAGTCCATCATCTCCCGCATCTCGGGGGACATCTCGGAGCGCACCAGGGGATCGGCGGCGGACTTGTAGGGGCTGATCTGGAGGACATCGACTTGGATGCCGACGCGGGCCAGCGCGTCCTTGAGGAACACGAAGCCCTGTTTGATCCCCAGCGGCCCGACGGAGCCGCCCGGCTGGAGCAGCACCTCGTCGCAGGCGCAGGCGAGAGAGTAGTTGTTCGGCTCGTAGGTGTGGGACCACGCGACCACCCGCTTGCCCGCCCTGCGCAGCTCGACAACGAGGTCGCGCAGCGTCTGGAGGTGGGCCGGGGCCATCTCCAAGGGCCTTAGATGGAGCACGACGCCCTTTATGCGGGGGTCGTTCGCTACGATCCGGAACCGCTCCTCGAGGTCTTGGAGGCTCGGGGGCGGCGGGGAGACCCAGCGCTGCCAGAAGGGGCCGCGCGGCGGGCGCAGCCGGGGATACGCCCCCTCCAGCACGAAATAGACGTAGTCGGGAGCCCTCCCCAAACGGCGCAGCAGCGAGCCCAGCTTCCAGAGCGCAACCCTCAAGGCGTAGATCCCGTACGAGAGCATCGTTTTCCTCCCCCTCCGGCGACGTAACGCGTTGGCGTTCGAGTATAGCACAGAATCGGGCGGGGCAGTACACTTGTGCCATGCGCCGCTATCTCGGCAGCCGCCGCCGGTTTCTCTACCGGGTGATCGTCTACGCCCTGCTGCCGTGGGTGGGCCTCTTCGTCTTCTTGACGGAGTACGAGCTGCGGGAGGGGCGGCTCGTAGGGATGATCGGGATGACGGTGGGGATCGGCGCGTGGCTCCTGCTCTTCTCCCGGATCCAAGACCCAAGGAGCGCGTTTCGGTTTGCCCTGCAGCCCCGGCGGCATCTGCGCGGGCTCCTGGAGCGATGGGAGCCGTCCTACGCCTCCTCCTCCGACCCGAACCTCGATCTCGACGGGACGTTGAGCCTGGAGGTCCAGCGGCGTGCCCTTCGGGAATATTTAGAGGAGGCGCTTCCCGACGTCTCGATCGGGGAGCGAACCCTCGCCGATCCCGACCCTGTCGACACAGACCCGAAGAGGACTCCGGTGGCCCTCGAGGTGGCCGAGGAGCTGTTGGTGGTGCTCAGCCCTCCGCCCTCCTCCCCTCAGGACTGGGAGATCCTCAAAGATCACTTGGAGGGACTCCGAACCCCCTTGCGGGAGGAGCCGATTCTCCTGGTGCTCTTGGGGGAGCCCTCGGAAATACGCCCGTTTCCGGATTCGCGCGTAGAGGTGCTGGTGAAGCGGGTGTAGCGGTGGGCGGGCCGTCGGATTCGATGGGCCGGTCTTCCCCCTGGGACGCACCCGGCATTGAAAGGGAACCCTCCCGAGGACAGGCTGGCGATCGATCAAGGAGCCACCCCCTCTTGACAAATCGAGGAAGAATCTTCCATACTGGGCTTCACATCTTTTTTCTTTAAGGAGGAGATACGAATGCGCGCCCACCCGGCAGTGAAGATCGCTTCGTTTCTGTCTCTTCTTGTCGTCTTGGGGACGACGGCCCTCAGCCTGGCCCTGCAGGGGCCCTCTTCGCCGCCGTCGGCCACGGCTCTGGCCCTAGCTCCCGCTCCGGCTCCGGCTTCGGCTGCAGCGGGGGACATGATCGGGGCGGAAGGGTCCGTACCGGGCTCCTCGGTGGGGTTCGCCTCCGGGTTCGGATTCGCTGCCGGGATCTCCCCGTCGCGCGACTTGGGGGATACGGCGAAGCTGCCGCTTCCTCCTGCGATCGAATTGCTGGATTCCGACCAACCTCAAACCCGAGCCATCAGGGTTCCCGAGGATTATACTTCCGTTACAATCGCTGTGGGCCTTGCCAAACCGGGCGATCACATCCTCATCTCTCCGGGAACCTACAGGGTATCCCGGGGAATGACCATCCGCAAGGAAGGGATTGTTATCCGCGGGGTTGGTGATGATCCTGCTGATGTTGTTGTTGAAGGGAACCAGAAGGGGGCGCTGTTAACATAAGCCGAGCTGCGAGAGGTTGTAGAAGCCGGCCCACGTCCCGATCCACTCCCGCACTCTTTGGATGCTTCCTTCCGGAAAGTACCCCGCGAAGTTGGCCAAGCGCCTCCTCAGCCGAGTAAATTAGCTGATTATTCAATCTGACGTGACGGAATTCTCTCCGGAGCGATTTGCAAAATATGGGGGTAGGGCAAAAGCAAGGATGCCCCCGTGCAGGTCAAGCCCGCTGCAATCAAGACTGCTCGAGCAAGGGGTCGCTCAATTCCCAAGGAGTCGTGTAACACATAAAGACCCAAGGCAGGTACGAGGGTTCCCAAGCAGATCTTGGCTCGAAGGGATAGTTGAATCTTAGGCTGCTGTGCGGAGTCTGAGGGACTGGAAGCTCCTTGCACCGGAGGTACACCGATGATAAGAGTGGAGAATATAAACAAGCTTACAGAAACCAGCGCCAAGCGATTTGCGCGTCGGTACATGAGAATGGACACCTCCTTGGCCATCAACACGCCAAGGCACAGCATACAGCTGCTGCAGCGGCAGCAGCCGCACAGTCAATTCCTAGCTCACAGAGAACAATAGCAGCTGCTAAGCAGGCGATGCAAATTTCTTCACATCGCTGCGCCTTGACTGGGTCGCTAAGGGAGCTTGCCGATTTGGCAAGACGCTGGATGTGTGCTGCGATTCCTCCATCCTGTAGAATGGGTTCAATGACCGACCGTTTTGATACGATAGAAGGCAGGTTGCTCTTGAAGTATCTGATCTCATCCGGCGGATAGGCACTCTTCAACCGATGAAGTATTGCCTCCTTTCCGGAATTGGTCAGCTCGATCTCGTAAGGAGTCTTGTACATCTCTTGCTGAAGCATACGATCAATTGCTCCAGCATAGCCGATTTCCTTCCAATGATTCAGCATCTGATCCGTAACTTCTTGAGCCTGTTGAATGCGCTCTTGCAACTCTTCTCTCGAGCCTCGCTCCACACCGTTAACGATGCGAACAACCTTTATCCATCGATTGAGAACGATATTCGAAAGCTTCTTGTCAATTTTCAGGCTGAGGGCTTGGACTTCCTCTCGACTCTCATGACTTGAGCTTGTGCTTACGATGAGGCTTGTACACCCGGTAAGCCCGCTTAAAGTCGCTAAACTGGCTCCAAGGCCTACTGCCTTAAGCACCTGTCGCCGCGTCAGCCTTACCCGACCTTCCTCCCGCTCCTCGTGCTCGTAGATCTCCCTTCCACAGCACATAGGTACCTCCTTCTTTGGGGGAATATCTCCTTTCCCCCGGTAAGGTAAGGTAAGGTAAGGTAAGGTAAGGTAAAGAATAGCATAACTTCTCAGAT
>JALSGO010000042.1 GCA_026982655.1 Candidatus Bipolaricaulota bacterium | reverse complement strand
CAGGGCATCGCCCAGGGCGAGCCACGCCAGCCCGGCCTCGGGGTCCCGGCGCACCGCGGCCTCCAGCGCCGCCCTGGCCTCGTGCCACTCTCCCGTCCACAGGGCGAACACGCCCCACGGCAGGCCCTGGGCCAGGGGCGCGTCCAGGGGGCTCCCCCGGGAGCGGGCCGCTCCCAGGAACACCGCGGCCACCCTGCTGGCGGCCCGGAGGCACAGGTCCGGCCGCTCCCGCAGAAAGGGTTCCGGAGCCCTGCCTTCGGCCAAGATCCTGCACAGCGCGAGCGCGTCGGCCCCCGCCTCGGGCCCCGGCACGGGGGGCACCGCGTCCCGGAGCCATCGCGCCGCCCGCTCCACCGGCCCCGGGTCGGGTCCACCAGGAAACACCCTGCGGTGGGCCTCCAGCGCCGTGTCCACCCCTATGAAGTCCAGCCACCCAAGGCGCTCCACGGCCATGATGTAGTGCCGGGGCGCGTCCCGAAACAGCTCAAGCTGGCGCATGCCACATCCCTGCCTCCGATTGCGGGAACCCACCGAAGGGTCTCACACCACCCCGCCGGGGCGCAACGAGCGCCCCCTTGTGACCGGGGCTCCGGGGACCTCAACTCCGGGTTGCCATCCCCAGGGCCTCTAGGTACAGCACCGATTTTCGCGCCCGGGATAACCGTCACCCGGATATAAGAGTTGGCGGTGAGAGGGCATCACTGGAACCGCAGGGTGAGTCTCGCACCGTCGAGCCCCGGGAGGGTTTGGGGGAGCCGGTGCCAAGGGACAGCCCGCAAGATCGGGTTGTGGGCCTTGCGGGGGTACGTCACCGTGACCTCTCCTCCGCGCACCTCCACCGTGGCCGCACCCCGCACGAAGTGGCGGTAGAGCTTGGGGGCGTCGCAGTGCTCGAAACCCCGTAGCTTCTGGGCAAGCTGGCTGTAGAGGGTGTCGGCGATCATCGTCATCACGACGTCGAAGTGCACCTTGACCAGGATCGGCGAACTCAGGGAGTTGAGATGGAAAAAGTCCACCGCCTCGGCGATGCCGTTCTCCACCCGCCACCGACGGGCATAGTGGCCGACGATGAGCTCCACTGGGGTCTCGAAGTCGTTGGTGATGATGAAGGCGGGCCTTTCGTGGCCGTTGCCCCGCACGATGATCTGCCTCACCTCCCCATCGTAGCCCCGAAGCGCCACGCGGGATTCGTGGACCATGGGGTGGGGGTGCTTTCGCTTGGCATGGGGGATGGTGATGCGCCTCCAGTCTTGGAGCTTTCCCGCGTGCTCCTCCAGGCGCTTGCCGCGTCGCCGCAGCGTGATGAACCGCACCCCCTGGGCGTTGAGCTGCGACAGATGAGCGTAGGTGGTGAACCGCGAATCGAAGATCATCATCGGCCGCACCCCCCGGCGGACCCGCTTCCAGAACGACAGGAACGCGAGCACCTGCTCGTTGGCCTCGTCTCGTTGGATGTCGGCCGCCGTGTAGAGGATGAGCTTGGAGGCCGCATCCTGGGCGAGCAGGGTGAGCGCCCCCTTCATCACCCGGCCCCGGGCCCCTGCCCAGTGTTTTTCGAGCACGGATTCGTCTCCGTAATGGGGCACGGTGTGAAAGTCCAGGTTGATGACGCTTGCGTCGTACAGACCCAGCCGGGCCGCCTGTTTGACGAACGCCTGCTGGAGGCGCATCAGGTGTACCTCGTCCAGGGAGTACGAATAGCTCGACAGTGCCGTGCACTTGGGCAGCACGTTGAGCCCGGCAAACAGCCCCAGCCCCGGATCGAACCCGTGCTCGGCCACGTGGGCGTAGCGCTCGGTGCCCAGGAGCTTCAGGGCCAGAAACGACAGGAAGTAGTGGCGGGCCGAGATCGCCTTCGTCCCGGGAAGCCCTGCCGCCCGTACGATCTTGTCCACGCCGAATCGGGCCAGGAACGGGGCGAACAGGAATACCCCGGCCCCTGGCGACGAGGCGCGAAAGCCATCGAGATCGGCCACCCTCACCGGTTCGGCCCGAGGGGGCACCTCGGCGCCCTTCACCGTAAGGCCGATCTTGAGCCGCGTCCTGCGGGGCAGCCTGGAGAACCCCTCCTCGGCCAGCACCCGCTCGACCGTGCGCACCGAGATCTCCACACCCTCCTCGCTCAGCAGTTCGGCAATCTCCCCGGCCGACAGGCGCCGCTCGCGCCAGGCGACGATCTTGCGGCGCACCTCGGCCGTGACCCGGCGTCGTCCCCTGCGCCCCTCCGGCACCGGCTCGGAGAAGTCGATCTTGCCGTGGCGAAACTGGTGCCGGAGCAGGTTCACGTAGCTGACGCTGTAGCCGAACCGCTCCGCCACGACCCGGGCGGGCAGACGCTCCACGAACGAAGCCCGAAGGGCCTCGTAGCGGCGTTGCCACTCGTGGACAGGATGGATGAAGTACGAGGCATCCCGCATGCGTTGCATTATAGCAGGTGGCGGATAAATAGCAACGTACAAAATCATAAAACATGCACATGCAAGACCGCCTCCGAGCGGAATCACCGAAATTCGGCCAATTTACGGCCCAAAACGCACTCGGCCGTCGAGCCCCTTGGGGCGAGAGTTGGTTTTACCCGGACCGAGCCCCTCACAAAAGCGTCACAATACATAAGAGAATGAGGGGGCGATGCAGTGGATATCTGGCGCAACCAACTGAACTGCAAAGACTTTTTGCAACCACAACAGGGCGGCCCTCTTAGCCCAAAGGCGGGCGCGAAAATCGGTGATGAAACGCTCGCAAAACTTCACGGTGGCGTCGTAGATGATGAGCGCCTTCCGGTACGACAACAAATCCCGGTAACCCCCATGGGGAGGGATGAAGCCGCTGCTCATGGGCCTTCCCCAATGCGCGCCTTGCCCAGGATCTCCTCCAACAGCCCCTCGGCCTCCTTCTCCACCGCCAGCAGGTCGGCGCGGATCTCGTCGAGGCTTCGCAGGGCCTTGGGTTTGTAGAAGTAGCGGTTGAAGCTGATCTCGTAGCCCACTATCCTGTCACGGGTTGACGGGTTGACACTTTGAGTCGTAGGAAATCCCTCCCAGCAAGGAAGGAGGGAAGCCATGAGCAGCAACGAAAAGTCGCTCCACATCGTCGATTCATCGGCCGGGGGCGAAGCCGAGCGTAGCGAGGCGAAGCCACCGGCCGACGTCCGGCGCGGCCGTCCCGGCCGGCGAGGGACGGCAGAGCGCACCCAAGCCGTGCTGGAACTCCTCTCGGGCAAGGCCACCGTGGACCAACTCGCCTTCCGGTTCGGTGTGCGGCCCGAGACGATCGAGAAGTGGCGGGACATCGCCTTGGAGGGCATCGAGCAGTCCCTTCGCCAGGGGACCGGAAAGAGCCCCCGGGAGATTGAGCTGGAGAAGAAACTGCGCAGCCTGGAGCGAGCGTTCACGGACTTGGCCATCCGGCACGAGTTGGTGGAGCGAGCGTTGGCGGAACGCCCTACTCGGCCCGGGAGGTCGCGACGATGAGCCGCGAGACTTCCCGGGGCCAAGCGACGGTGCGGCAGATGTGCAAAGCGTTCGGCATCTCCCGACAGGCGTACTACCAGGCCCAGAGGGCCCTCCGGGGGGAGGGGGGCAGTGGCGGGCAGCAGGAGTCCCCGAGCCGCCCTCGTCGGGAGCGCGCGGGTCCGTGGGCCAGCAATGCGGAACTGGAGGAAGGGGTTCGCCGGGTGGTGGCGGAGCACCCCGCCTGGGGCGTACGCAAGGTGTGGGCGCGGCTTCGCCGGGAGGGGGTGATCGCGTCCCGGAACCGGGTATGGACTGCGATGCGACGGCTGGGGCTTGTGCTGCCACCGGTGAGGGAAAGGCAGGGGGCCTCGGCTCGGGGCCAGGTGGCGGTGACGCAGTCCAATCGTCGCTGGGCGACAGACCTGACAAACGTGTGGACGGCCCGAGACGGGTGGGTCACTGTGGTGCCGGTGATTGACTGCGGGGACCGCTATGCGTTGGCATGCGAGGTGATGAAGAGCCGGGAGGCGCCCATGGTGCTGGCGCCGGTGGGTCGCTCCCTGGTGCGGGAATTTGGGGAGGCCGAGAACGTACCCTGGGGGCTCGAACTGCGAACGGACCACGGGAGCCAGTACACGGGCAAGGACTGCGAGGACCTGTGCCGGCGCTGGGGCTTGGAGCATACCCTGGCGCCTGTGGGCAGGCCGACGGGCAACGCGGTAGTGGAGCGGTTCATCCAGACCCTGAAGGCGGAGTTGATCTGGACGCGCGACTGGGAGTCGATTGCGGAGCTGAGGTCCGCGATCGAGACCTGGCTGATCGAGTACAACCACGGGCGACCTCATCAGGCGCTCGGGTGGGAGACACCGGCGGAACGCCGGGCGAAAAACCTCGAATTGCAGGCCGCAGCGTGACCACTCATGAGGGGGATTTCCTCAGGCGAAAAGTGTCTTGACTTATCCCAGACACCACACCGAAGCGCCACGCGGGTTTCGTGGACCATGGGGTGGGGGT
>JALSGO010000041.1 GCA_026982655.1 Candidatus Bipolaricaulota bacterium | reverse complement strand
ATCGATCTTCCTTGACTTGACTTGACTTGACTTGACTTGACTTGACTTGACTTGACTTGATCGGAACCCGAGGAGGAAGCCCTTCATGGAGACGGACGAGCTGGTGGAGCGACTGAAGAAGTACGTCAAGGCCGGGGCGTGGCTCGTGTTAGGGCTTTTGGTGCTCTACTTCGGGCTCAAGCTGGCGTTCGCCCTCTTCTCCCTGCTGGTCCCGGCGCTGTTCGTGGGCGGGGCGGCCTATTTGGGCTACCGCTGGTGGCAGCGCAAGCTCGCTCCCCCACGGGACTATGAGGAGGACGAAGAGTACGACTGGGAGCGCAAGAGGAGGAGGTGGTGATGGGCACGGACAAAAAGGGCGCGGAGCGGGTGAGCATCGCGGGCGCGGGCAAGATCGGCGGCGGCACCTACCAGAGCGTCAAGGTGGCGGGCTCCGGGACCATCGAAGGGGATGTGCGCGCGGAGACGATCAGCACCGCGGGCTCCTGCGCCTTCCAAGGGGACGTCGAGGCCGAGGAGATGAAGACCGCGGGCTCCTGCCGCGTCTCCGGGGACGTGCGCGCGGAGGAGTTTCGGGTGAGCGGCTCGGCCACCGTCGAGAGGAACCTCCGGGCGGACATCGTGAAGGCGTCGGGCTCGCTGCGCGTCGGCGAGAAACTCACGGCGAGCTTCGTCAAGACGAGCGGGTCGCTCACGGTGGGCGGGGACGTGGAGGCCGACAAGTTCGTCTCCGAGGGGTCCTTCGAGATCGAGGGGCTGCTTACGGCGGACGAGATCGAGATCCGCTTGGGCGGCGACTGCGTCGTGCGGGAGATCGGCGGCGAGCGCATCGAAGTACGACAAAAGAGCCCGCGCTTCCGGCCCGAGGACCTCGAGCGCAGGGTCGAACAAAAAGTCAAGGAGAAAGCGCGGGCGAAGCGCTGGCGGTTCGAGGAGCTGGGGATCGAGATCGACATCGACGTGGAGAAGATGGCCCGCGAGCTGGGGAAACTGGGCGCGATGCTCGGCAATTTAGGCTTGAGCTTAACGGGCTTCGGCGGCTACGGCACCTTGGAGGCCGAGGTGATCGAGGGCGACGAGATCTACCTCGAATCGACCAAGGCCAAGGTGGTCCGGGGCAAGCGGGTGGTGATCGGCCCGGACTGCGAAATCGAGCGCGTGGAGTACGAGGAGAGCTTAGAGGTCGATGAGTCGGCGGACGTGGGAGAAGAGCAGAAGGTCTGAGGGCGACCGCGATCCCGACGAGGGGTGGCCGGGGGCCGAGGGGCTCCGCTGGGTGCTCTTCGCGCTGTTCCTCTACCTAGGGGTGCGGGGAGTTCAAGCCCTGGCCCCGATGCTCAAGGAGCTGAGCTGGCTCCTCTGGCTGGCGTTCGCGGTCTGGTGGATCCCCACGGCCATGGGCCTGAGTCGGCGGCTCCTCCAGGGGCAGCGCCGGGAGTGGGTTCTGGGCCGAGGGCTGGTGCGCGTGCGCAAGATCTCCTCCAAGAGGGCGCTGCCCACCCGCCGGTGTCCCCACTGCGGGGAACGGGTGGGGGAGGAGCAGGCCGTCTGCCCCCACTGCTACCGGGATCTCAAAGCGAACTGCGAACGCTGCGGGCGGATCTTCGACCTCTCTACGAGCCCTGTCGAGTCCCTGTGTCCGGAGTGTCGAGCGATGCAGGCGCGCCAGCCTGCGGCTTGACCCTGTACATTCCCCATGGGGCGAGGCAGCTGAAGCCAAAGGAGGAACGTCTATGGCGATCGTAGAGGTTCTCGGGTTCGTGATCTTGGCGCTTCTGGTGCTCTCGGGGGCCTTTTGGGTGATCTTGGCCGTGGCGATCCCTGTGCTGGTGGTCGTCGCGCTGGGGGTCGCGGCGGTGGCCGTGATCGGCTCCCTGCTGTGGGCGGCCTTCCAGATTGCGGGGCTCGTCCTCGGGGCGACGGTGCTCGCCGTCGTGGTGGGGGTCCCCCTGCTCCTCGTCGGGGGCCTGGGGTATCTGCTCTGGACGGCGGCGGGCCGCAGGCGCTTTGCCCGCGTAAAGAGGCGGGCGCTCGAGCGCCGCCCCCGCTGCCCCAAGTGCTTCCGGACGGTCCCCAAAGACGCCTCGGTCTGTCCCCACTGCTATGCCGATCTCTGGGGCAACTGCCCCGAGTGCGGGCGGATCCACCGGCTGGGTGTGCTCTTCTGCCCGGAGTGCGGGACGAGCCTGCGGCGGAAGTCGAAGGCCTCGGCTTAAGGGAAGACGTGGGAGGTGAAGAGCGTGAGGACGGTCCTGGCCGGGCTGCTTCTGGTGGGGCTCCTCAGCGGGGCTTCCTCATGTCGGAAGCTCCTTGCCAAGGGGGTACTGAGCGACACCGTGGGCGAGCTCCCCAAGGCGAAGATCTTCATCGATACGAACAGCGGGAACGTGGAGATCTTGAAGAGCCCTAACCATGAGTGAGGCGGAAACCGTCCTCCGCGTCGAGGAGCTCACCAAGATCTACCGCAGTCGGCGGCAGGGGGAAGTAAAAGCCGTCGATCGCGTGAGCTTCTCCGTCCACAGAAACGAGGTCGTCGGGCTTTTGGGCCCCAACGGCGCGGGGAAGACCACGACCATCAAGTGCATCTGTGGGTTGATCCGCCCCACCTCCGGGCGCGTCTGGGTCGACGGCGTCGACGCCCTACGCCATCCCCGCCGGGCTTTGGAGAAGATCGCCGCCGTCTTGGAGGGGAACCGCAACGTCTACTGGCGCCTGACCGTGCGGGACAATCTGGAGTTCTTCGCCGGGTTGCAGGGGCTGCCCCTGAGAAACGTTAAGGGCTACATCGACGAACTCATCGAGACGTTCAACCTCCAAGAGAAAGTGAACACGCAAGCCCGCGCCCTCTCGCGGGGGATGCAACAGAAGCTCGCCGTCGCCTGCGCCCTTGTCAAACAGACCGAGATCTTACTGTTGGACGAGCCCACCCTGGGGCTGGACGTGGAGACCTCCTACGAGTTGCGGCGTATTCTGAGGGACTTGGCGCAGAGGGGCGAGCGCACGATTCTGCTCTCGAGCCACGACATGAGCGTGGTCCAAGACATCTGCGATCGGGTGATCATCATCAACCACGGGCGCATTGTGGTGGACGACCGCATCGAGAACCTCAAACGGCTGTTCCAAGCGAGCGCCTATCGCTTTGAGATCGAGGGACACCTCTCGCCTAAGCAACAACGCCGACTGCAAGAGCGCTTCGAGCTCCTCAAGATCACAAACACCGAGGAGCGCACGGTGATCGAGGCGGAGATGCTCGACCCCTCCCGGGTCTACGAGGTCATCGACGTGCTGAGGCAAAACGGCGCCCGGCTCGAGTCGGTCGGAAGGCAGTACCCCGATTTGGAGGAGATCTTCCTGCGGATCGTGCGGGGGGAGGCCCGAAAATGAGACACGCGATCGTCCTAAAGGCCCTCGTCAAGAGGAACTTCCTCATGGTGGTGCGCTACCCCTTCAACCTGATCGCGGGCCTAATCAGTCTGTTCTTGATCTTCTTGGTCATCTTTTACGGGGCCCAAGCCGTGGGCGGGGGGAACCCCGCCTTCGGGGCGACCTTAAGCGGGATCGTCATGGGCTTTATGCTCTGGAGCTTCATCGTCTTCGCGTACTCTGATCTCACATGGGACTTCATCAACGAGGCGCAGCAGGGGACGCTGGAACAGCTCTACATGAGCCCTCTGGGGTTCGGATGGGTCTCCATCTCGCACATCTTGGGGTGGCTGCTCATCAACCTCATCACCACGTTCGGGATGCTCTTTGCCATGATGGGGATCACGGGCCGCTGGCTCAACGTCGACTTTCTCAGCGTGCTCCCTTTGATGCTCTTGACGGTATGGGGCGTCTACGGCTTCGGGTTCCTGATGGGCGGGCTGGCGTTGGTGTTCAAGCAGGTGCAGGCAGCCTTTCAGATCCTGCAGTTCGTCTGGCTGGGCCTGATCGCCGCGCCCCTGGATCCGTTTCCCCTCTTGAAGTACGCGCCCGTGAGCTGGGGGACCCACCTCATCGGGCGGGTGATGATCGGGGGCCAATCGATCTTCGAGATGCCTGCAAGCGACGTGCTGTTTTTGGCCGCGAACTCCGCGGTGTACTTCGGATTAGGGTATCTGGGCTTCAAGTACTTCGAGCGGATGGCGCGGGACCGGGGGCTTCTGGGACATTATTGATCCATCGCGTCTATGCCATCACATGAATGATCCCCCAGCTACGCGGTTGGTGGCTGAAGGACACGGATACCTGTTGGGTGCTGAGACCCCTCGTGTAGAAGAAGAGGGCATCTGCCCTACTGCTATGCCGATCTCTGGGGCAACTGCCCCGAGTGCGGGACGAGCCTTAGGTTGAAATCGAAAGCTTCGGCCTAGGGATGTCAAGCGCTGAGAATAGATGGGAGAAGTCCGCGGACTGGCGATGGTCCGGTGGGTGCGGGGGCCGGATTCGAACCGGCAACCTCCGGGTTATGAGCCCGACGAGCTTCCAGTTGCTCCACCCCGCACGCTCGCCGGTATTATAGCGGAGTGTGGGAT
>JALSGO010000040.1 GCA_026982655.1 Candidatus Bipolaricaulota bacterium | reverse complement strand
ATATAGGCTTCCACCTCATCCTCCAAGCCGTGGAAGCCTATATCCAGCAGGTGGAACAGCAGTGGATTGACGCTCAGTTCGCCGAGATGGAGTGCGACGAGCCATATCAAAAGCTGGCGCTAGAAATTGCCCAAGAGTTTGAGCAAGCGGACTGGGAAGCTCTCTATGCGCCCACGTCCGACGAGAAATAGCAGCTCTTCGACAGGAAATCGGGAAAGAGGCGGACGATGACCCCGCCACCGATTCCCAGACGAGGGGAGGTTCATCTTGTCCGTCTAGATCCTACGGAAGGATCGGAGCAAGCGGGCACCCGTCCCGCCGTGGTCGTCTCTCGGGATGCGATCAATCGCTATAGCCCCGTCATCGTGATCTGTCCCCTCACCGATGCAGCTCGTGTGTCCAAACTCTATCCCAGCGATGTGAAGGTGCAGGCTCCCGAAGGTGGACTCGCGAAAGACTCTGTAGTTCTCACCGGACAGGTCCGGGCTATCGCGAAGAGCCGCCTGCTTCAACGCTTGGGGGAGCTGTCGCAGAGCACAATGAGCCAAATCGATCAGGCTCTGAAAATCACCCTTGATCTGACTTAACTTCGATTATCTCTTAATCGACCCTCGATAGAACGGCATCTTCACGATTTCCGCCTTACGCCGCCTACCGTGGATCTCTACTTCAATGGGCGTACCCGGCGGTGGGGCCTCGCTCCCCCACCGATACCCCATGCCCAGGAACTCCCCCAGCGTGGGGGCCTTCATCCCACTTGTTACGTAGCCCGCTTCCTCTTCCTCGCCCTCGAGAAAGAGCTTGTATCCCTGCCTCGGAACCCCGGGCTCCCGCATCCGAAAGCCCACCAAGCACTTGCGAACCCCCTCCCCGCGCTTCTGCTTCAGAAGCACCTCTTTCCCCACGTAGTCCACCGGCTTGTCCTTCACGGTCCAACGCAATCCGGCTTCCACGGGGGTCGTCTCCTCGTCCAACTCGTGGCCGTACAGGGGATACGATGCCTCAAAGCGTAACGAATCGCGGGCTCCCAGGCCCACGGGCGGCACACCGGCTTTGAGGAGCTCCTTCCACAGCTGCACCACGGCTTGGGGCGGGCCGTACACCTCGAAGCCGTCCTCCCCCGTGTAGCCCGTGCGCGAGAGGAGGATGGGCTCTTTAAAGTATTCGGTCTCCACCGCGCGGTAGTACCCTAAGCGGGCGAGGTTCACTTCCACGTGCTTCTGCAAAGCCTCTTCCGCGCGGGGGCCTTGGACCGCGATCTGGGCGTACGCCTTGGTCGCATCCCTCACTTCCACGCTCGGAAAGCGCTCCGCCTGCTGCCGGATCCAGCGGAGGTCTTTCTCCGTGTTCGCTGCGTTCACGACCAAGAGCCAGCGGTCGGGCAGGCGGTACACCAAGAGATCGTCTAGGGTTCCCCCCCGCTCGTTGCACATCGGGGAGTACAAAGCTTGGTCCACGTCCAGCTTGGCAGCGTCGTTGGGG
This sequence comes from Candidatus Bipolaricaulota bacterium, assembly GCA_026982655.1. Classification (GTDB taxonomy): domain Bacteria; phylum Bipolaricaulota; class Bipolaricaulia; order RBG-16-55-9; family RBG-16-55-9; genus JALUUA01. Next base: position 3,067 of record JALSGO010000040.1, on the reverse strand, counting down.
ATCAAGAACTGAATGAGATCGAAGGCTTGAGGGCCGGTGATCTCGATCCGGCCCATGTGGCTTACGTCGAAGACCCCGACGTTCTCGCGGACGGCGCGGTGCTCCTCCAGGATGCTCGTGTACTGTAGCGGCATCTCCCAGCCGCCGAACTCGACGAGCTTTGCGCCGAGCTTGCGGTGGAGCTCGAAGAAGGGCGTGCGTTTAAGGGCCATGGCGCTTCACCTCAAAGGGATTGTAATTGCCGAAAGAGAGCCGGGGCAACCGCACGCTTGCCCCCTCTCCGGGATGCAGGTATAATACATTCCCGCTTTCGATGTGAGCCTTTCTCCGAAAGCACCCAGCAAGTCCCTTTCGTTCTGCGCAGGAGAAGAAGGAGGTCGATTCGGGATGGCGAACAGCTGGAAACCGCCGAAGGGCGTGCGGGTGATCTACAAGGGCCGCGGCTTCCGCAAGAAGGTGAGCTCCGAGAGCCAGAGCGAGAACAAGGAGAAAGAGAAGGAGCGCGAGGAGGAAGAGTAGCTCCCTTTCCTGCTGTGATTGTCTGAGACGCTAGGAGCCCGTCCCCTGAGGGACGGGCTTTTCTTTGATGAGCTCCAAGATCCCAAGGGCCGCCTGCTTGTCCAGCGGTTCGTTCTGATTCCCGCACTTCGGGGAATAAATACAAGAGGGACACCCCGTCTCGCACGCGCAATCCCGAACCAACTCGTGGGTGACCCGGACGAGCTCGGGGAACAGCTCGAAGACCTTCTCGGCGATGCCGATGCCGCCGGGGTAGCCGTCGTAAATAAATATCGTCGCGGCGTTCGTGTCCGGGTGATGTGGGGTGGAGAGCCCGCCTATGTCCCAGCGGTCGCACATCGCGTGATAGGGCGTCATCGCGATCAAGGCGTGCTCCGCGGCGTGCAGCCCCCCGGCCCAGTCCCTCCCCCGCTCGAGGATCGCCCGCTCGAGCTCCTCGGGCAGGGTGAAGTAGAGCGCGACCGTCTCGAACTCCACGGGGGGCAGATCCAAAGGGTGAACCCCCAGCGTCCGGTCGTACCGCCGGACGCGGTAGGCCGTAACCCGCTCCACCACGTCCACCTCGCCCACGGCCAGCACCCCCCAGGGGGTCTTTCGCTTTTGGAGGGTCTTTCGCAATCTAAGATCCACGGAGCGCAGCGCGTCCGTGTAGTGCTCGACCTCCTCTCGGACGGCTTTCGCGATTCCGGCCTGTAAATCCAGATCTTCGATGACGTAGGTCTCGCCGCGGTGGAGCAGCACGGCCCCGGGGTGGGCCTCGCCCAGCGCCCGGCGGTACTCGAGCACCTCTAACACGTGGTCGTCGCAGAACACCGTGACGGAGCGCTCCGAGATGTGATCCAAGGGGACGACGTCCACGGGGCGGGCCATCCCGCGATAGACCCAGCCCGTCGAGGTCTTGCGGACGAGTTTCTGACGCTCCAAGGAACGAAGGGCCTCGCCTACGCGCTCGCCCAGAAATTTGCGGTCCCGCTGGGGTTGCAGCGGCAGCTCGGCGGAGGCGCACATCGCGTGGCCCAGCGCGATGTAAGGGTTCTCTAAGTCCACAATGGCGTGCTCATGGGGCTTCTCAAACAGGTGCTCCGGGTGCTTCAGCAGGTACTGATCGAGCGGGTTCTCGAAGCCCATAAAAACCACTAATGAGGGATCCGTGCCCCGCCCGGCCCGCCCGGCCATCTGCCAGGTGGAGGAGACCGTCCCCGGATAGCCCGAGATGATCACGGCATCCAAGCTCCCGACGTCGATGCCCAACTCCAAGGCGGTGGTGGAGGCCACCCCCTGCAGCTCCCCCGTCTTCAGCTTGCGCTCGATCTCCCGCCGCTCCCGGGGGAGATATCCCGCCCGATAGGCCGCAATCGCGCCCTTGAGATCAGCAAGCTCCTCCGCCCAGATCGCGACGAGCTCCGCCAGCTTGCGGCTCACGGTGAAACACAGCGTTTGGAGCCCCCGAGAGGCCAAGTACGCCAACAGCTCGCTCGTCTGCCGGTGGACGGAGTGCTCCGGGTACGCCAAGGGGTTCCACAGAAGGAAGAAGCGCTCGCCCTGGGGCGCGCCGCTCTCTCGGATGACGCGAAAGTCCAGCCCTGTGAGCTTTCGGCTGTGCTCCTCCGGGTTGGCGGTCGTGGCCGAGGAGAGGATGAACTGGGGCTTGGCCCCGTAGCGCTCCACGATCCGCCGAAGTCGCCTCAACAGAAAGGCCACGTTCGAGCCGAAGACCCCGCGGTAGACGTGGGCCTCGTCCAGGACAATAAATTGAAGGTTCTTCCAGAAGCGCCGCCACTTGTGGTGCCAGGGCAGATATTGATGCAAAGCGTAAGGGTTCGTGAGGATGATCCGCGCTTCCTCCCGGATCCGGCGGCGGAGGTGCTCCGGGGTGTCCCCGTCGTACACCGCGGCCCGGGCCTCGATCCCCGTCTCCCGCTCCAGGGCCTGCAGGGAGTGCAGCTGGTCCTGCGTCAAGGCCTTGAGGGGGTACAGATAGAGGGCCGTCGCTTCCGGGTCGTAATGCAGCCGCTCGAAGACGGCCAGGTTAAATGCTAAGGTCTTCCCCGAGGCTGTGGGGGTGGTGAGCATCACGTTCTCGCCCCGGCGGGCCCCCTCCAGGGTTTCGACCTGGTGAGTGAACAGCTTCAGCCCGCGCGCCTCCAGAAAGCGCTCTAGGGGCTCGGGCAGCGGGGCGTTCGGCGCGGCGTACTGGGCCTCGCGGGCGGGGAGGCGCTTTACGGCGACCACGGCCTGGGGGTGAGCCCTTTTCAGTTCCTCGACGATCTCCGGGACGCTCCTCATGGCTCTCGGGCCGGGGAGGGGGATTCACAAGGACGAGCCAGCTCGCGCAGCAGCACGGTCAGCGTAAGGAGGTCGTGCTTGTTGTGCTCTAAGATGGGCACCAGAGGGCCGACGTTGCCCGTCTCCAGATAGGTGTTGTAAAAATCGGGCACCAGGGCGCTCGGCAGGTCTAATAAGCGCTCCCTCCCCAGGCGGCGCTCGACGGTCTCCAAGCGGGCGTCGGGCAGCTCGTCCCGGAAGCGCCTCCGGGCCGGGGGCAGCA
>JALSGO010000039.1 GCA_026982655.1 Candidatus Bipolaricaulota bacterium | reverse complement strand
TTCAAGGTGCAAAATGACGGAGATGTCTACGCCGACGGGAGCTTCAACTGCGGCTTGAGTTCCGGATGCTTCAACTCCGGCCAGGGAGCCGACGTGGCCGAGCGCATCGACGCCACCGAACCCCTGGAGCCCGGGGACGTCGTGGAGATAGACCCCGAGAACCCCGGCAAGTTCCGCAAGGCCCGCGAGGCGCTGAGCCGCCGGGTGGCCGGGGTGATCTCCACCGCCCCGGCCATCACCCTGGGGAACGACTTCGACCCCGAGGCCGACCGCTGGGAGGACACTCGCCCCCTGCTCGCGCTGGCCGGGCGCGTCCCCGTCAAGGCCGTGGCCAAGTTCGGAGCCATCGAAGTCGGAGACCTGTTGGTGGCCTCCCCCATCCCGGGCTACGCCATGAAGTGCCCGGAGGCTTCTCAGTGCGTAGGCGCCGTCATCGGGAAGGCCCTCGAGCCCCTCAAGGAGGGCGTAGGGATGATCGAGGTTCAGGTGATGCTGCGCTAGGCTAGGCTAGTAGGTTTAGCCTACAGCACAGATCAGATCTACAGCGAGCGAAGGAGCGAGCGGCAGGACTCTAGGATTCTTATTGTCTTCCTTCCTCCAGGCACTCGAGGAGTCGCTCGGTCAGCACCGGAATTGCATGATGCTGCTCGACGTACTCCCTTCCCCGTCGTCCCAGGGCCTTCCGCTCCTCCGGGGGCATCTGGAGAAGCCGAAGGAGGGCCTCCGCAAGGGCCTCCGGATCCTCGGGAGGCACGGTGAGCCCGCAGCGGGCTTTCTCCACGGGGTTGTCCGGAGCGCGGCCCGCGAGGAGAACGGGTCTCCCTGCCGCCATGTAATCGAAGAGCTTGTTGAGGCTAATCCCGTATCGATAGAGGGGCAGATCTCGCAACGTAAACACCGCGATGTCGGCCTCCCGAAGCAGTTGGGGGACCTCCCGGCGAGGGACGGCACCCCGAAATTCTACGCCGTCTAACCGCCACTCCCGGGCCAACCTCTGCAACCGGGGCTTCTCTTGGCCATCCCCCACCAGCACGATGCGGATGCCCGAATATCCCCGCTCTTGCAGGATCTTCGCGGCTTCCAGCAGCGTATCGAGCGCGTTCGCCGGGCCGTGGGCTCCTACGTACATAACCGTAAACGGACGGTTTCCTTCGCCGTCGGGAACTCGGTCGTCCCCGTCGAGGACCCCCGAGAAGCGCTCCAAATCCACGCCGTTGGGAAGGTAGACGATCCGCTCGGGTTCGATCAAGAGGTTCCGCAAGTAGTCCACGGCATAGGGGAGGGCCACCACGATTCGACGGGAGCGCCGGTAGAGGAAGCGCTCGAGGGCGCGCAGCATCGCGGTTAAGGGGTGGCGTTTCGGGAGCACCCCCATGTCCACGAGCGTCTGGGGCCAGAGGTCTCCCACTTCCACGAGGAACCTCGCCCGGTAGGACCTTGCAAGAAAATAAGCCGCCAGGGGGGCAAAGAGCGGCACGGAAAACGCTAGGATCGCATCGGGCAGCGGGATCCTAGGCTGAGCACGAAAGGGCAACCGACGCCCGTAGCGGTAGAGGGCCCAGGCGAAATGGAGGATATTCACTACCCGACGCCAATCGTTTCGCGAGTAAGGAACGCTGCGCAGCCAGACGAAGAGGACGCCCTCGACCTCCTCGACCCGCCAGCGCTCGTCGGGTGAGAGCACTACGTCTCGGTGCTCGAGATAAGAGAAGCTGCTGGCCCAAACCACGACCCGCCAGCCGCGCTTCACCAGCTCCTTGGCGAAGTCGAACTGGCGGGTGCCCCCGGCTTGCTCGGGGGTGACCGCGTACTGCTTGACGATCCAAAGCGTCCCGGCCCCACTCACGTCGGGGAAAGAGCCGCTCGCTCGACGGCCTTACAGATTCGCTCGAGGTCCTCAGAGGTAAGGTGGGGATGCACCGGAAGCGAAAGGATCCTCTCCGCGATCGTCTCGCTCACCGGCAGGGTCTGCTGCCCGAGCAACCCCTCGAAGACCGGCTGTTTGTGAATCGGGCGGGGATAGTGAACCCCGGTTCCGATGCCCTGCTCCTTAAGCGCCCGGGCCAGCTGGTCACGGGTAAGGCCCAGCTTGTCTGGGTTCACGACGATCGAGTACTGATGGTATGCGTGGACGACGTCGTCGGGCACGTAGGGGGTCTGCAGGCCCTCTAGGCGCGAGAGGCGCTCGGTGAGGAAGGCCGCGTTCTCCCGCCTCTTCCGGGTGAGATCGTCGAGCTTCTCCAGCTGTTTGAGCCCGATGGCCGCCTCGACCTCCGTCATGCGGTAGTTAAACCCCAGCGTTGGGTGGTAATATTTCTCGGTCTGTCCGTGAGCGCGGAGCAAGCGGCATCGTTCCGCCAGGTCGTCGTCATCGGTTGTGATCATCCCTCCCTCCCCCACCAACATGTTCTTCGTGGGATAGAAGGAGTAACACACCAAGTCCGGGAAGCCCCCCACGTCGCGCCCCCGGTAGAGCGTCCCGTGGGCTTGCGCGGCGTCCCAGATCACCCGGAGCTCGTGCTCCCGCGCAAACGTCAAGATCTCCTCAATCGCGCAGGCGTTCCCGAAGAGGTGCACCCCCACGATGGCCCGCGTGTTTGCGGTGAGACGCCCTTTGGCATCGTCTAGGTCGAGGGTGAACGTCCGGGGATCGATGTCGCAGAAGATGGGTCGCCCGCCCGCGAAGTGGACCATGCTGGCCGTCGAGATGTGGCTGAAGGTGGGGACGAGGACGTCGCCCCCGGGCTCGGGATCGAGTACGGCCATATACGCGATGTGCAGGGCGGACGTTCCCGAGCTGGTCGCGATCGCGTGCTTGGCGCCCACCTTCTCGGCGAATCGTTCTTCGAACTCCGCCACCCGAGGGCCTTGGACCAAGCGCCCGGAGCGTAGGACCTCGACGGCGGCCTCGATCTCCTCGTCGGACAGGACGACTTTGGCGATGGGGATCATCCGTTGCTCCGTCATGTGCGCTCGCCTCCGGTTTTCCCTTGGGAGAAGATTTCCTCTAAGATGCTCATCAATTTCAGCGAATCCTCCAACGAGTTAAGGTCGGGCTGCGTGCCGTTACGGAGGCACTCCAAGAAGTAGCCCAGCTCGCGTTCGAAGAGGTCCACTCGGGGGAACTCGAAGACGTTCTGTCCGCGATCGTAGACCCCGCGCGGCTCCTTGCAGTACAACAGCGTGGGGAACTGCTCCAAGATGGACGTCCACAGCGAGCCGTTCGTCCCCTGGATCTCCACGTAGTTCATGTACGAGGGGGTGATGAGGTCGCTCTCGCAGAGGATCGTAACGCCCGTTTGGGATTCGAGCTTCACCACCACGAGGTCCTCCGCGTCCACTTGGACCCTCCGTCCCTCGATCTCGCGCTCCTTCAGGACGACGTCCACGTCCAAGGGCTGCACGCTGCGGGGCTCTCCGAAGTACCAAAGGGCAAGATCCAGCATGTGGACGAGCATCTCGTTTCCGGCACCCCCGCCCGTCTCCCGCCTATGCTTCCACGCCTTGTGGGAGCCGCGCCCCCCCAACCGAAAGAGCGCGAAGTAGGGTTCGCCCAAGATCTCCTCCTGGAGGACCTCTTGGACGAACCGGAACGCAGGGTGGAAGCGATAGAGATATCCGACCATGACCACCGTGCCCGCCTCTTTGGCCTCCTGTTCGATCCGCCGGGCCTCCGAGAGGTTGCGGGCCAGCGGCTTCTCGCAGAAGACGTGCTTCCCGTTCTCCAGCGCCTTGAGAATCACGTCGGCGTGGGCCGGAGTGGGGATGCAGACGTCCACCGCGTCCACGCCGTCCTGGACGAGGAGCTCCTCGGGGCGGGGGTGCCATCCGACGCCGTACCTCCGAGCCACGTCCTCGCCCTTGGGGACGATGTCGGTGACCGTAACCCGAACGCCCTCCAGCTTGCGGTAGGCGTTGAGGTGCTTTTCGGCGATCTTGCCGCAGCCGATGACCCCGATATGGATCGTCTCTTTTGTCACGAAGGAATTCACCACGCTTTCGCCCGGTTGCGCTCCCGCAGGCGCTCGGGAAGGGGCTTCACGCGGGCAGGTACCCCTACGGCCAGGTGCCAGGGGGGCACGTCCCGAGTGACGACGCTTCCGGCGGCGACCATCGCCCCCTCGCCGATGCGCACCCCCGGGAGGATCGTCGCGCGGGCCCCGATCGTTACGCTCTCCTCCAAGATGGGGCCCTGCGGCTCGTACTCGTCTCGTAAGCGCTGCGGGTACTTGTCGTTGGTCAGAACCGCGCCGGGCCCGAGAAAGCAGTAGCTGCCGATCACCGTGTGGGTGGGGATGTACACGTGACTTTCCAGCTTGACGAAGCTCCCGATCTCCACGTGACCGTCGATCACGGTGCCCGTGCCCACTACCACCCGATCCCCGATGCGGGTGTGCTCACGGATGAGCACGTGATGCCCCGTTTTGAAGTCGTTCCCGATGACGACGTCGGCGTAGATGATCGTTCCGGCTCGAATGACGGCCCGGTCGCCCACAAGCGTCTCCCGGCAGCCCTCTCGGTACGGGAGCCCGAGAATGGCTCCCTCCTGGACAACACAGCCTTC
>JALSGO010000038.1 GCA_026982655.1 Candidatus Bipolaricaulota bacterium | reverse complement strand
ATCAACAACCGCCGCACGGCCCAGAAGCTGCAACTCTTCAGCGAAGCGTCCTTGCGCTTCAGTAGGGGGGTGCCCCCGGAGCTGTCCGAGCGGGGGGCCGTCCGGGCCGCGGAGCTCATGCGCGTTGTAGCCGGGGGCAACCTCGCCCCGGGGCTCGTGGACGCGTACCCGGGGAAGCGCGAGCCCACGGTCATCCCCTTCGAGACGGGAGAGGTCGAGCGGCTGCTGGGCGTGCGCCTCGACCCCCGAGAGATCCGCTCGGCGCTGGAGCGGTTAGGGTTTCGATGCCGAAGGCGCAAGGGCGGCTTCGATGTGGCGGTCCCGTACTGGCGGCTGGACGTGGAGATCCCAGCGGACCTAGTCGAGGAAGTGGCCCGCCTGTGGGGCTACGACCAGCTCCCCGCGACGTTGCTGAAGGAACCCCTGCCCCCCCAGCGGCGGAACCGCTCCCTGGAGCTGGAAGAGCACGTGCGGGACCTCCTTACGGGATTGGGCTTTGTGGAAGTGATCCACTACTCGCTCACCAGCCCCGAGAGCGCGGCCCAACTCCAACTCGACGACGGCGAGCCGGAAGGGCCGTTCGTGGAGCTGGCCAACCCCATCTCCCGCGAGCGGCGGGTGCTACGGCGCACCCTGATGAACCTGCTCTTGGAGACCGTGGCCCACAACCAACGCCACCGGGAGCGGGTGGCCGTCTTCGAGGTGGGGCGGGTCTTCCTCCCCGAGCACTCCGACCCCGAGGGGTTGCCCCAAGAGCCCCGCCGATTGGGGATCGCCTTGGCCGGGAGGAGCCACCCCCTAAGCTGGGCGGACAAGCCCCGCTCCGTAGATTTTTATGATTTGAAGGGAGCGATTTCTGCCCTGCTTGCTCATCTGGGCGTGGACGAAGGGGACGTAGGCTATCGGCCCGTACAGGGGGCGCCCTTCCACCCCGGGCGGGCCGCCGAGCTCCTCATCCACGAGCACCCCATAGGCGTTTTGGGGGAAGTCCACCCGCGGGTAGCCGAGCGCTTCGACCTGCGGGGGCGCGTCTACTTAGCGGAGCTCGACCTGGAAGCGTTGCGGGCCCACGCCCGGGTCCGGGAGGATCGGGTCTATCGTCCGATCCCGCGCTTCCCCGGGATCCGTCTCGACCTGGCCGCGGTGCTCCCCGAGGAGGTCCCCGCGGAGCGGGTCGAGCGGGTCATCCGGGAGCACGGGGGGGAGTGGCTCCGCGAGGTCGTCCTCTTCGACGTGTACAAGGGAGACCCCGTCCCCGAGGGCCATCGCAGCTTGGCCTATGCGCTCTTCTATCGGAGCGAGGAGAAGACGCTCACGGACGAGGAGGCCCAGACCGCCCACCGGCGGGTCATCGCGGCGTTGCAGAGGGAGCTGGGGGCCCAGGTGCGCGGGCTTGAAGCATAATCGCAACGAGACGAGCAAGAGAAAGGGAGGAGGAACCGGATTGGCGACCACCCACGAGGATACGCTCACGGCGGAGCGGGCGGAGCCCGCCTTCGGGGACCGCGAGCCCCTGGTCCAGCTTCAGGACGTCAAGGCCCACTTCACGCTGCGGCGGGGGATCTTCGTCTCCAAGGCCGTGGTCAAGGCCGTGGACGGCATCACCCTCGAGATCGCCCGCGGCGAGACGGTGGCGCTGGTGGGCGAGTCCGGCTCGGGGAAGACGACCCTGGGGCGGATCTCTTTACGGCTGATCGAGCCCACCGAGGGCCGGGTGCTCTTCGACGGACAGGACATCTCCCACGTCCCCGAGGGGCAGCTGTTGCGCTTCCGGCGCCGGGCCCAGGCCGTCTTCCAGGACCCCTACGCCAGCCTCAACAACTACATGACCGTGGCCCAGATCGTGGAGGAGCCGCTCGTCATCCACAAGATCGGGAACCGGGAGGAGCGGGCCGCCCGGGTCCGCGAGGCCCTGGACGCCGTGCGCCTCCGCCCCCCGGAGGAGTTCCTCTCCCGCTTCCCCCACCGGCTCTCGGGGGGCCAGCGCCAGCGGGTGGCGATCGCCCGGGCCCTCGTCTTGGACCCCGAATATCTGGTCGCCGACGAGCCCGTCTCCATGGTGGACGCCTCCAGCCGGGCGGAAATTCTATTGGTGCTCAAGGACCGCCAGGAGGACGCGGGGACGGCGATCCTGTACATCACCCACGACATCGCCACCGCGCGCCACTTCGCCCACCGCATCGGGGTGATGTACCTGGGACACCTGGTGGAGCTGGGGCCGGCGGATCGGGTGATCGACAACCCCTTGCACCCCTACACCCGGCTGCTGTTGGAGGCCGTCCCGGAGCCGGACCCCCAGAATCGCTTGAAGGAGCGCTCGATCATCCCCGGGGAGCCCCCTTCCCCGGCGAACACCCCGCCGGGCTGCCCCTTCCACCCCCGCTGTCCCGAGTTCATGAAGGGCACCTGCGAGGCGGCGGAACCCGAGTGGAAGGAGATCGAGCCGGGCCACTTCGTGGCCTGCTATCTCTACTAGACCGGCTCGCTTAGACTCAAAGAGCCCGAAGATTTGCTCCTCTCGGGCTCTTCCCCTACAATCGGACCCAAGGAGGGGAGGATGATCATGAAGAGATGGGTATGGATCTGGACGTTCGTCGTCCTGATCGTCGTAGGACTCGGGACCGCCCCGGCGCTGCCCCAGGAGAAGGGGGAGTATACCCCGCCCCATGACAAACCGGGACCGGCCTCGGAGGTGATCCGCTTCTCCCAATTCGACCAGGAAGCTGCCCCCCTACACCTCGCTCAAGGGGATATGGACCTCTACCTCTTCGGGCTCAAGCACCTCGGAGCCCAAGAGGTCCGCGAGAACCCCGATCTCACCCTGTACGAAGCCTTTGCCGGCTTGAACTCCTTGATCGTCAACCCCGCTCCGGCTCCGGAAGGCCGGCTCAACCCCTTCGCCCTCAAGGAGGTCCGCCAGGCGATTCAGTTCATCATCGATCGGGAGTTTATCGTCAACGAATTTTACGGAGGGTTTGCCGTGCCGATGCTCGCCCCCGTCAGCGCCGCCGAACCGGACTACCTGGTAATTCACGACGTGCTGCTCTCGGCGGGGATCCGCTACGACCCGGAGCGCGCCCGGGCCATGGTCGAAGAGGCCCTTACCCGTGCCGGAGCGGAGCTCGTCGACGGGGTGTGGCACTACAACGGCGAGCCGATCACGCTGACGTTCATCATCCGCACCGAGGACGAGCGCCGCGACATCGGGGACTTGGTGGCCGCCGAGCTCGAGAAGCTCGGCTTCCGGGTCGATCGGCAGTACATGACCTTCGGCCCAGCGCTCGATGTGGTCTACGGCTCCGACCCCCGGGAGTTCAAGTGGCACCTCTACACCGAGGGCTGGGGGAAGGGGGCCCTCACCGCCTACGACTTCGGGACCATCAACCAGTTCTACGCCCCCTGGTTCGGAGCGATGCCCGGTTGGCAAGAGGCCGACTACTGGAACTACGAGAACCCGAGGCTCGACGAGCTGGGCCAGCGCATCTACCGCGGCGAGTACGCCTCCCGTGAGGAGCGCGATCGACTCTACCGCGAGATGACCCAGCTGGGGCTGGAGGAGTCGGTACGCATCTTCGTGATCACGCGGCTGAGCGCCTTCCCGGCCTCCAAGGAGGTGAAGGGTCTTACCCGGGATCTGGGGGCGGGGCTGCGCGGCCCCTTCAGCCTGCGGGAAGCCTATATCCCCGGCGAGGACACCCTCACCGTAGGCCACCTCTGGGTCCACACCGACCGCTCCACCTGGAACCCCGTCGACGGCTTCGGCGACGTCTACAGCGTGGACATCTGGCGCGTGGTGTACGACCCGGCCACCTGGCGCCACCCCTTCAGCGGGCGCGTCCTCCCCTTCCGCGTGATCTTCGAGACGATCGAGACGGCCGGTCCGGCGGGCAAGCTCCCCGTCCCGCCCGACGCCGTGCGCTGGAACGCCGAGGAAGACCGCTGGGAACCCGTGGGCGAGGAGGTCGAGGCCACGAGTCGGGTGGTCTTCGACTACTCGAAGTACTTCCAGAGCGTCTTCCACCACGGCCAGCCCATCACCATGGCCGACCTCCTCTACGCGATCGCTCAGAGCTTCGAGATCGCGTTCGATCCGCAGAAGAGCGAGATCGAGTCGAGCGTGGCCACGAGCAACCGGGCGGCGCTGGAGCCGATCGTCGCCTACCGGGTTCTCGAAGACCGCCGCATCGAAGTCTATATCGACTACTGGCACTTCGACGAGTGGGAGATCGCCAACTACGCCGCGCCCGGCTCCGTGACGATGCCCTGGGAGATTCTGGCGGCGATGGACCGGGTGGTGTTCGAGAAGCGCAAGGCGGCCTACAGCGACACGGCCTCGGAGCGGTTTGAAGTGCCGTGGCTGAGCCTGGCCCTCCGGGACCACGCCCAGCTCGTCCGCGACGAGATCGAGGCGATGAAGGACGAAGGCTTCCTCCCTCAGGGGTTTGTCACCGTCGGTGGGCGGTCGTTTGTGACCCCCCAAGAGGCCCAAGCCCGCTACGAGGCGGCCCTGGAGTGGTTCGAGCAGTACGGACACATGGTCATCAGCCAAGGTCCCTACATCTTGGCCCGGTACGACCCGGAAGCCCAGTTCGCCGAGCTGCGGGCCTTCCGGGAGGAGACGTATCCCTTCAAGCCCGGGGATTGGTACTTCGGCGAGCCGGAGTCCGTCGAGGTCAAGGAGGTCGAGGTCGAGGCCGTCGACCTGGTGGAGGTCAACGAGATCTTGCCTATCGGGAGGGAGACCCGCATCGTGGTGGCCATCGAGGGGCCGGGACAGCTCCAAGCCCGTTTCGCCCTGCGAGACGCGGCCACCGGTGAGGTCCTCCTCTCCGGACCGGCCGAGCTGAAGGACGGACAGGCGATCGTGATCTTGCCGGCCGACCTCACCCAGGGGCTCGTCGAGGGCGCGCTTTACGAACTGCTGATCGCGGCCAACAGCGTCGAGTCGGCCGTGGTCACCGAGCACCGCCTCACCCTGGTCGCCGAACCCTTCACCCCCCCGGAGGCGGAACCTCAGGTCGTCGAGAGGGTCGTCGAGGTGGAAAAGGAAGTGGAGGTCCCCGTCGAGGTCGAACGGGTCGTGGAGAAGAGGATCGAAGTCCCCGTCATCCCCTCCTGGATGTGGGCGCTGGTGGGAGTGCTCGGCGTAGCCGTCTTGCTGCTGCTCGGAGCCCTGGTGCGCAAGCCTTGAGGAAGCCTACGGCGGACGAGATCGTATGGCGATCCTAAGGAAACTGCTGCTGCGGGCGCTCAGCCTGATCGCTGTGGTGCTCATCGTGTTGGTCTTGGTCGTCGTCGTCCTGGGGGCGACGGGCTTCTCCGATCGCATCCTAAGCTCCGTCATCAGCGAGGAGATGCGGGCGGTCCGCCAGCAGCTGGCGGAGACGATTCGCGATCCTCAAGAGCTGGAGCGGGCGCTGCGGGAGCAACGTCGCGAGCTGGAAGCCTTCTATGGGCTGGACAAGCCCTGGTACGTCCGCCTGCCTCAGGACGTGCTGCGGGTGCTCACCCTCGACCTGGGGGAGGCCCGCACCGTGGCCACCGCCCAGGGGAGCAAGCGCATCCAGGACATCATCGCCGAACGTCTGCCGCGGACGGCCCTGCTCTTCACCACCGCTTTGGTGATCTACTTCCTCATCGGGGTCTGGCTGGGGACGCTGCTGGCCACCCGACCGGGGTCGAAGCTCGACCGCGTTCTCTCGTACTTCGCTGCCGTCTCCTTCGCGCTGCCCTCTTGGTGGACGGGGATCCTGCTCATCCTGATCTTCTACTTCTACTTGGGAGGGCTCCTGCCTGCGGGGGGGATGTACAGCACCCCGCCGCCGGAGGGCGGGCTGGCCCGCTTCCTCGACTTGGCCTACCACGCGATCCTGCCGATCTTCACCTTGGTGCTGGTGGCCACCGGGCCGCTGATGTACGTGGCCCGCACGATCACCCTCAACGTGGCGCAGGAGGACCACGTGACGTTTGCCCGGGCTAAGGGGATCCCCGAGGGGCTGGTCCGCCGTCGCCACATCCTGCGGGTGGCCGCGCCCCCCATCGTGACGGGGCTCATCCTGGGGTTGGTGGGCTCGATCGCCGGCTCGATCACCACGGAGATCGTCTTCCGCTGGCCGGGGATGGGCCAGCTCTACTTCCAGGCCGTCTCCGGCCAGCCCGATGAGTCCCTGATCGTAGCGCTCACGTTCGTCTACACCATGCTCTACGCCTTGGCGCGCTTTATCCTCGAGATCCTCTACCTGATCCTCGATCCGCGGGTGAGATACTGATGGAAAGCGTCCTGAAGGTGATCCTCTCCTCGGGGGTGGGGCGGGCGGGCTTGGCCTTGTTCGCCCTGCTCACGGGGATCTCGGTGTACGTGCTGGTGAGCTACCCCCTCGACTACGGCAGCCGGGTCTGGTACAACCCGGCGGTCTGGGCGGACAACCCGGCGGTCAAGCCTCCGATCTGGGCGAAGCCCGGGGCCGTACCGCATAGCGTCTTCCTTCAGGAGGAGCCGACCGAGGTCCGCAAGGCCTCCACCGGGGAGAGACGCCTCTATCGCTTCGAAATCCCCCACCCCTATGAGAAGCCGCCGGACTCCCTCTCCCTGACGCTCACGGAGGCGGTCTACTACAGCCGTCCGCCGCTTCTGACCGTGTCGCTCACGCGACCCGACGGCAGGAGCGTCCGGCTCTATCGCTACAGTCCCCCCGCGCCCCGGCCCGGGGAGGAGGCACCCTACGTGCGCCACCGCGACTCGCCCCACCGGGTGGACCTGGGGGCCGACCCCCAGGTGCGCGCTCAGGTGTCGGCCTTCCTGCGCGACGAGTACGGCCTCCGCCTCTCGGCCAACGAGCTCCGCGGTCGCCTGATGGAAATCCTCTTCGGGGAGCCGACCTCACCGGAGGAGCGGGGGGGCCCCGCGGCGTTCCGCCCCCTGCCGGGAACGTACGCCCTGGAGGTCGAGGTCACCGTCTTCGACCGGCGCGATCGAATCGGGGCCCTCCAGGCCGTCCGCGGCGGGGAGACCTTCGGCTGGATGGGGACGGATTCCCTCGGACGGGACCTCGCGCAGGGGTTGCTCTTCGGCTTCCCCGTTTCGCTGATCATCGGGATCCTGACCTCGGTGTTGGCGACGCTGCTGGGGGCCTCCTTGGGGATCATGAGCGGGTACTTGGGAGGCCGGGTTGATCTGCTCATCCAACGTTCGGCGGACGTGATCAACAACATCCCCGGGCTGCCGCTGTTGATCTTCTTGGTCTTCATCTTCGGATCGAACCTCTTCCTCGTGATCATCCCGGTGATCGTCTTCTTCAGCTGGCCGGGGTTGGCGATCATCGTGCGTTCGATGGTCCTCCAGCTGCGGGAGGGACAACTCGTGGAGGCCGAGCGGAGCTTAGGGGCGACCCGCTGGCGGATCATGTTCCGCCATATCCTCCCCCAAGTAGGGCCCTACCTGCTGGCCCAGCTCATCTTCTTCGCTCCGTCCGCGATCCTGTCCGAGGCCACCCTGAGCTTCTTGGGGCTGGGGGACACGAGCCTGCCCACCTGGGGGCAGATCCTGGAGGGGGCCTTCCGCACGGGCGCCGTCTATCGGGGCTACTGGTGGTGGGTCGTCCCGCCGGGGCTCCTGATCGTGATCACGGCGGTCGCCTTCATGCTGATCGCCCTCTCCCTGGAGCCGATCGCCAACCCTCGCTTACGGAGGTCGTAAATATGGCCATCCTCGAGGTCCGCGATCTCTATTTGTACTACGAGACGCCCCGCGGCCCGGTCCACGCCGTGGACGGGGTCTCGTTCGAGCTGCCCGAGGGGAGCGCGTTGGGGCTCGTGGGCGAGTCGGGTTCGGGCAAGACGAGCTTGGGGTTGGCGCTCTTGCGCCTGCTGCCCAAGAACGTCGATACCTACAAGGGGAGCATCCGGCTGGAGGGCCGAGAGCTGATGGAGCTCTCCGACGAGCAATTCCGTCGGGAGATCCGCTGGCGCAAGATCGCCATGGCCTTCCAAGGCGCGATGAACGTGCTCAACCCCGTGGTGAAGGTGTGGCTCCAGATCGCCGAGCCCCTGCTCCTGGAGAAGACGCCCCGCCCGCAGGCCCGCGCCCGGGTGGAGGAGCTGTTGGAGCTGGTGGGGCTGTCCAAGGACGTGGCGGACCGCTACCCCCACGAGCTCTCGGGCGGGATGAAGCAGCGGGTCGTCTTGGCCGCCGCCCTGGTGATGAACCCCAAGGTGGTCATCCTGGACGAGCCCACCTCCGCGCTGGACGTGAGCATCCAGGCCCAGATCATGAACCTCCTCAAGCGCTTGAAGCGCGAGTTGGGGCTCTCGTACATCTTCATCACCCACGACATCGCGCTGGCCAGCGACCTGTGTGACTACTTGGGCATCGCCTATGCAGGCCAGATCGTCGAACTGGGGACTTCGGAGCAGGTCTTGCTGGAGCCGGAGCACCCCTACACCCAGGGGCTGCTCGAGAGCATCCCCCGGCTGCGCTCGACGAGGTTGCCCTCGTTCATCCCCGGCGCGCCCCCGGACCCCGTAGACCTCCCGGAGGGCTGTCGCTTCCGCGAGCGCTGCCCCAAGGCGTTCGAGCGCTGCACCGAGATGCCGCCCCTTCTCCAGGGCAAGGGCGCGGGCCACGAGGTCCGCTGCTGGCTGCTGGCGGGACGCTAGATCAACCTCCGTCCCCGTCTCGCAAGGAGGAAGTGCCGGAGGTGAGACCATGAAGTACCCTTCCTTGCCGATCGGCCATGGGTTGCACTCGGTGGAGGCCAGCTTGGAGCACCTTTTGACGTTCATGAAGTCAACCCTTCCGCCGGACGTCTCCCGCTCGGAACGCCTTCAAGGGGCAGTCTCTCGGCTGGAGGAAGCGCGTCGGCTCGTCGCCCAGGAGGCGCAGGCCTACGACCAAGAGCATCTAGGCATCCCGGCGGAGTACCGGAGGCTCCCCTCGCCGGAGGAGCTCGCTTCGGGACGATCTGCCGTGGGGCTGATCTCGATCGGACTGGCCGTCGCGGCGTTCCTCCTCTTCCTCGGCTGGTATGACGCACGGCACGGCGACCTCTTCGAGCAATTGTCCGAGGCGTGGGGGATCCCTCTTACGGGGAGGGTCTTCGTCTTCTTGGGGTTGGCCGTGGGGACGGTGCTGGGCGTGGGCTTCCTCCATGAGGGGATCCACGGCGTCGTGCTCTGGGCGCTTACGGGGAGGTTCCCGCGGTTTGTCCGGGGGACCGGGGCCGTCGGCCCGACCTTCGCGGGGCGTTGTCCCGGGGGCGCTTCTTGGCCGTCTTGATCGCCCCTCTTCTCGTCGTGACGGGCCTGGGGATCGGACTGATCGAGCTGCTGCCCCCGGCCTTTGCGATCTTCCCGCTGCTGGGGCTCATCTTCAACACCGCGGTCTCCGTGGGGGACCTCTACGCCGTCTGGCAGCTCCTGCGGGCCGGTCCCCGGGCGGTCGGGACCGCTTGGGGCATCTATGCCCCCGCTGCCGCCTCCTCCTCCGAGGACGGGAGGCCTTCGACTCCCGACCGACCGCTGCAAGCGAGATGATCCCGAGTCCCCCTCCCGGGCGTCTGTCGGGGGGGGAGACGGGTACTTTGTGAGTTTGCCTCAGGGGTGCGCGGAGCGTAGGATGGAGGACTGGAGGACCGCTCCCTCCGAGGAGAGGAGCCGGGAAGGGGGACGGTGTCGATATGTTGCCCCGAAATGAGCTCAAAGAGCGCCTTCGCAGAGGGGAAACCCTGGCCGGGGTCTTCGTGAACCTCTTCTCGCCGGACCTGGTGGAGCTGTTGGGGGTCCTCGGGGTGGACTTCGTCGTCTTCGACGGGGAACACACCGGTCTCGCCCCCGATCAAGCCGTGGAGCTCTACCGAGCCGCCGAGCTGCGGAGGCTCGCCTACGTAACCCGCATCGGGGTGAATCACCCCCAAGTGTTGCAGCAGCACTTGGAGAGCGGAGCGCTCAACGTGCTCCTCCCCCTCGTCCGCGACGGGGAGGACGCCCGACGGGTGGTGGCCGCGGTGAAATACCCCCCGCTCGGCCGGAGGGGGCTGGCGGCCAGTCGGGTCTCCGACTGGGGGTTCTCCCAACCCCTCTACGAGTACGTAGAGTGGGCCAATCGCGAGACCTTGGTGGCCGTCCAGATCGAGACCCCCGACGCGCTGCGGAACTTCGACGACATCCTCCAGGTGGAAGGTGTAGACGTGCTCTTCTTCGGCCCCTCTGACCTCTCGGTGGCCCTTGGGGTTCCGGGACAACCCACGCACCCCAAGGTGGTAGATCTCATCGAGCGCCTCGGGGAGGAGACCCTTCGTGCGGGCAAGTGGGCGGGGACGATCGCTCGAACCCCTTCGGAAGTGACGCACTGGAAGGAGCGGGGGTTCCAGTGGCTATGCACCGGGATTGCCCACCTGCTGGCCGATGGAGTGCAAAGGTATGTGCAGCCTTTCCTGCGCACCCCGCGCATCGCGGAGACTTAAGGCCCTTCCGGGAAGCCGTTCCGGTCGTTGTCCTCCGCGAGGTCCTCGCGGGGCTCGGCCTCGAAGCAGGGCTCGAAGCTCACCAAAGGATATCCTTGTCGATCCCGAACGTTGACGGCCTTCCACAGCTTGACCCCATAGGGGTCCAAGATCACGCGACGTAGAGCCAGGTCCGGGTCGTCGTACTCCCATACGATGAGGTCCTCGCAGTGGATCGCGGTAGGCTCGATCTCCACGGCGTCGTCCTCCACCCGTTCTCCCTCCGGCGTGATGAACTCTCGCTTGGGCATAGGACCTTCCTCCCTCTTCCTAACCTGCCCGATGGCATGGTCACGGTGCGATGCTGCGTGTCAACGCATTCTAGGGGAGGGCCGGTGGAGGGGACAAATCCGCGTCGGAGGCGAGGATCTGTAGGTACAAGCGGCGGGCCGCTTCCTGCTCGGCGTCCTTGATGCGACGCCCCTTGCCGAGGGCTTTCCGGCCGTTTAGCTCCACTTGGACCGTGAACTCGCGCGCGTGATCCGCCCCGCGGGCTTCGAGAAGCGTGTACACGGGGCGCAAGCCGTGTCTCTGGGCCTCCTCTTGGAGAAGGGTCTTGTAGTCCCGACGGACGTCTCCTGCCCGGGCTCGATCCAGCGCGGAGCGCAGGTGGTGCCGGACGAACCGGGCGGCCGCCTCGTAGCCCTCGTGGAGGAAGACGGCTCCCACTAACGCTTCAAAGGCGTCGCTTAGCAGGGAGCTGCGCTCGCGCCCCCCCGACTCTTCCTCCCCGCGCCCCAACAAGAGGTGGGACGACAGCCCGAGGTCTCTGGCCACCTCTGCGAGGGCCGAGCCGCTCACGATCGCCGCGCGGAGCTGGGTGAGCTCCCCTTCGGGGTGAGGACAGGTCCGATAGAGGTACTCGCTGACCGCCAGGTTCAGGACGGCGTCGCCCAGGAACTCCAAGCGCTCGTTGGACTCCCCCTCCCCCGGGTGCTCGTTGGCGTAGGAACTGTGGCGAAGCGCTTGCCGAAGCAGCTCAGGCGGCAGGTGAGTCCCCAGGATCCGTTGCAAGTCGGCAAGCTTCCGTTCCCCCATGGAGATCGACTGGCTGGGGTGGGAGGATTCGAACCTCCATCCTCGGCTCCAAAGGCCGGTGTGCTGCCGTTACACCACACCCCAGCGCCGTCGGCCCGGCCTACGGCCACGACGTCAAGGATCATGGTAGCGATCGGAGCCGGTTTTCTCAAGCTCGGGCTTGGGGTTCGAGGGGTTGGGGGTCCGGAGGTCCGGACGGGAAAGGGCGGCTTCCCCTTGCCAACGGGGATCCTTTCTGCTATAATTGTTCCGCAACGCCAAGGTCCAATCGTCACCTCAAGTCCGATTCATAGCATTTGGATTGGGTGAAATTCCCGAACAGGCCTGTACCACCCCGATCGTCTGTGAGGAGTCCGCTCTGGAAGTGCGTCCCCCCACGGCCTGCCGGGATCCAAGGAGCCTAGCAGAGGAGGTATCTCTCCACACGTATGGACATCAGCGAACTCCGCGCAAAGAGCATGAAGGAGCTCCGGGAGATCGCCGAACAGTACGGACTGAACGGCCTCTCCCAGATGAAGAAGGAGGAGCTGGTCTGGGCCATCCTCGACGCGATCACCCAGAAGGAGGGCCTCAGCATCAAGGACGGGGTTTTAGAGATCTTACCCGACGGCTACGGCTTTCTCCGCGACAAGTCGTGTCTGCCGGGCAAGAACGACATCTACGTCTCCCCCTCGCAGATCAAGCGCTTCGGCCTCAAGGACGGCGACATCGTCCGCGGGACGGTGAGGCCCCCCAAGGAGGACGAGAAGTACTACGCCCTCCTCAAGGTGCAGGAGATCAACTTCCGCGACCCGGAGGAGGCCCGCCGCCGCACCGATTTCAGCGACCTCACCCCCTACCACCCCACCGAGCAGATCCGCCTGGAGCACGACCCCGAGGAGTTCTCCACCCGGATCATCGACCTCTTCTCCCCCATCGGCAAGGGCCAGCGTGGGCTGATCGTATCGCCTCCTAAGGCGGGGAAGACGACCCTGCTCAAACACATCGCCCACGGGATCATGAGCAACCACCCCGAAATTTATCTGATCGTCCTCCTGGTGGACGAGCGCCCGGAGGAGGTCACGGACTTCGAGCTCACCCTGGAGCAGTTCCCGGGGAACCTGGAGCACCCGCCGGAGGTCGTCTCGGCCACCTTCGACCAGAAGCCGGAGATCCACACCCGCATCTCGGAGCTGGTGATCGAGAAGGCCAAGCGGCTCGTCGAAGTGGGGATGGACGTGGTCATCCTGATGGACTCCATCACGCGGCTGGCGCGGGCGTACAACCTCTCGATCACCCCGAGCGGAAAGCTCCTCTCGGGGGGAATGGACCCCACGGCCCTCTACAAGCCCAAGGAGTTCTTCGGCGCGGCGCGCAACATCGTGGACCTCACCGCCCCGCGGGACAAGCGGGGCCTGCCCCCCAGCCGCGGGAGCCTCACCGTCATCGGGACGGCCCTGGTGGACACCGGCTCCCGGCTCGACCAGGTGGTGTTCGAGGAGTTCAAGGGGACGGGGAACATGGAGCTCCTCTTGGATCGCACGCTGGCCAACCGGCGCTTGTTCCCTGCGATTGACTTGGAGCAGTCCGGAACCCGGAAGGAGGAGCTGCTGCTCGACCCGGACGTGCGGCGGAGGGTGTGGATCCTGCGCAAGATGATCAGCGACATGGGCGACAAGCAGAAGGCGCTCGCCTTCATCCTCAGCGAGATGGCCAAGACGGAGACCAACGAGCAGTTCCTCAACAACATGGCGAGCGAATGAACTACCGCATCCGCGGCGGACGGGCCCTTCGAGGAGAGGTGACCGTCCCCGGCGCCAAGAACTCGGCGTTGCATCTCCTTGCGGCTTCGCTCCTCACCGACGAGCCCATCACGCTGAGAAACGTCCCCGACCTCCGAGACGTGCGCACCCAGCTCGCCCTTCTCGAGGCCCTGGGGAAGCGCGTCGAACCCCTGGGGGAAGGCGCCTACCGCATCGCACCCGGGAGCCCCCTCGCCTCGGAAGCGCCCGGGGAGCTGGTGCAGAAGCTGCGGGCCTCGTTCCACGTGCTGGGACCCCTCCTCGCCCGCTTGGGGGAGGCTTACGTCCCCCTGCCGGGCGGGGACGTGCTGGGCCCGCGGCCCGTCGATCTCCACGTAGGGGGCCTCCAAGCCCTCGGAGCCGTGATCGAAGTTCGCGAGGGCGGGGTGTGCGCCCGCGCGCCCGCGCAGAAGCTCCGTCCCGCTACGATCTCCTTGCCGTACCCGTCCGTGGGGGCCACCGTTCACCTGGCGCTGACGGCGGCGCTCGTCCCCGGCACCACCCTCATCGAGAACCCGGCCCGCGAGCCGGAGGTGGACGACGTGCTCGCGTTCCTGAGCGCGTTGGGCGCCCCCGCTCGGCGCAGGGAGGGCCGCATCGAGGTCCAAGGGCAGCCAAAACTCCGCGGCGCGGAGCACCGGGTGATGCCCGATCGCATCTGCGCCGGGACGTACCTGCTGGCGGGCGCGATCACCCGAGGAGAGCTGATGGTGCGCTGTCGGCCTTGGCACCTGCGCCCGTTCCTCGATACACTCCAAGCGATGGGCGTTCCGCTGCAGGAGTTCGCCGACGGCGTCGCGGTGCGGTGCGAGGACCTTACGCTTACGTCGCTGCGGCCCGTCCGAGTGGAAACGCAGCCCTATCCCGGCTTCCCCACGGACCTCCACCCTCCCCTGACCGCTCTCCTCAGCCTCGTGCCGGGGGAGAGCCGCATCCGCGAGGGGGTCTTCGAGGACCGCTTCGCGTACGCCGCGGGGCTCCGCGCCCTGGGAGCCCGTGTCCGAATCCGGGGGCGGGAGGCTATCATCGAGGGCGTCCCAAGACTGTACGGCACCGAGGTGAAGGTGGAGCGGGACAACCGGGCGGGGGCGGCCCTCGTGTTGGCCGCTCTGGCCGCCGAGGGGGAGTCTCGGGTGTGCGACGAGGAGGAGCAGATCCCGCGGGGCTATCATCGCTTCGCGGAGACGTTACGGGATTTGGGAGCCGACATCGTGGAAGAGAGCCTGATTTCAACCCGACATCGAGAGGAGGGGGAATGAAGCGCGCGCGCAGGAAGGCCTTAGAAGCGATCGAAGCGAAGCGACAGCAGAATCAGAGATTGATCGAGGACCGTATCGGTCGGCGGGCCCGCGTCTACGGCGAGGAGCGGGCCATTTTGGTGGGGGTGGTCCGCCGCAACTCGCCGGAGGAGCGCGAGTCGATGGAGGAGCTGATCGCGCTCAGCCGCACCGCGGGCGTGGAGGTGCTCCACATCGTGGTCCAGCGGCGCACGAAGCCCGATCCCTCCTATTACATCGGCGCGGGGAAGGCGGAGCAGCTCCGGGAGCTGGCCCAAGAGACGGGAGCCGACGCCGTGATCTTCAACGAGTCGCTCACCCCGGCCCAGGGGCGCAACCTCGAGGAGCGGATCGGCGTCAAGATCATCGACCGCGCGCAACTCATCTTGGACATCTTCGCCCAGCGGGCGCAAAGCAAAGAGGCGAAGCTGCAAGTCGAGCTGGCGCAGCTGGAGTATCTGCTCCCCCGGCTGCGCGGCTGGGGGGAAGCCCTGGGGCAATTGGGGGCCGGGATCGGGACCCGCGGGCCCGGGGAGACGAAGCTGGAGCTGGAGCGCCAGGCGATCAAGCGCCGCATTCACACCCTCAAGAAGAAGCTGGAGCGGACGGCCAAGGAGCGGGCGCTGCGACGGAAATTACGGGCCCGCCGGGCCGTCCCCGAGATCGCTCTGATCGGGTACACGAACACGGGGAAGTCCACGTTATTAAAGGCGCTCTGCCACACCGAGGCGTTCGTGGAGGACAAGCTCTTTGCCACCCTGGACCCGAAGGCCCGGCGCAGGCGGCTGCCCGACGGGCGCGAGGTCGTCTTCATCGACACCGTCGGCTTCATTCGCGATCTGCCCCACCAACTGGTGCCCGCCTTCCACTCCACGCTGGAAGCCGCCCGCGAGGCGGATCTCATCCTCAACGTGCTGGATGCCTCGAGTAAGAGCCTCTTCGAGCAGTGGAGCACGATCCAAGACGTGCTGCGCGAGCTCTTCGGGGAGGAGCCCCGCCCGCCGATGCTCAACGTGCTCAA
This sequence comes from Candidatus Bipolaricaulota bacterium, assembly GCA_026982655.1. GTDB lineage: Bacteria > Bipolaricaulota > Bipolaricaulia > RBG-16-55-9 > RBG-16-55-9 > JALUUA01. The sequence continues at coordinate 10,701 of JALSGO010000038.1, read as the reverse complement.
CAAGATCGACCTCCTCTCCACGGACGAAGACCTTCAACGCTTGGAGCAGGCGCGGCGCCGGCTGCAGCCCCTCGTCGAGGTCTCCGCAGCCCAGGGATCCCATCTCGAAGGGCTTCTGGAGCGCATCGAGGAGATGCTTCCGGCTCCGGTTGTGCAGACTTCGATGGAGCCGGTGAGGAGCGTACAGCCTCGGGCCGTTGAGGGCTCGTTCACCGGTAAAATGGGGTGAAGTCCTCATGCCCTTGATTCAAGATCTTCTCCAACAGCACCCGGGAGAATGGCTCGCGATTGAGGTCACCGAAGAAGAAGACGGAAGGCCCATCGCGGGAAGGTTGGTATACCATTCCCCCGATCGTGATGAGGTGTGGCAAAAGACCCGAGAACTCCAGCGGGTGTACATCGTCTATGCCGGTGAGCCTCTCAAAGAGGGGTACGCCGCGGCGTTCACGCTATGAAGCTGGATCCTGACGCTCTGTTGATCGCTCTCGAGGTGGAGGTCTTCCGGGGCGGGAAAAGCCGCATTGTCCGCATGGCTTTCGATGTGGATCTGTACTTCCTTCAAAGACGCCTAGAATTTCGCGCTCCAGGGAAACCCAGCTGAAAGAGCAGGGATTCCCACAACAGCTGGGCGTTCGCGTTCGCCTGGAGGGCGCTCAGCCCCCGCTCCAGCCTGTGGATGGCCCGGACGAGGGATTCCGTGGACCACCGCGGGGAGATCGCCCTCACATCTTGCAAACGATCCCTGTGGAACACGCGATTCTCCGCGTTCTGGGCCGAGAGCAGCAGATCCCGCATCCAGCGCAGGGATTCCCACAAGAACAGCTCGGCCTTCTCCGGCGGGATCCTAGCGAGCGTGGAGGCCAGCTCCAGCACCTCATGGGGCTTCCGCTCCCCCCCGGTAAGCTGCAGCAGCAACGCCCGAGCCGTTTCGTGTTCTTCCACCGGATCCTCCGTCTGGGAGAAGCGCTCCGCCAGCTCCGTGGGGCAGAGCTTGGGGATCTCCGAGAGCAGCGCCTCCCGCCGCTGCAGGGGCTTCTCCCCCAGCCAGGAGGGTGTCAGGAGGAGCCGGACGTTCCGGGAGGGGATCCCTTGGGCCAGCGCCAAGCCGTAGCGGATCTCGTCCTCCGAGTAGCCCTGTCGAGCGAGGACTTCCGCAAGCTGCCGGGTGGAGAAGGGCCGGATCCGCACGATCTGGCAGCGGGAGAGGATCGTGGGCAACAGCCGAAGTCCGCGGGCCAAGAGCAGAAACAGCACGTACTCCGGGGGATCCTCGAGGATCTTGAGCAGGCTGTTGGCCGCCTCGGGGGTAAGGCGCTCCGCCTCGGGAAGGACGTACGCTTTGTATTGCGACTCCAGGGGTTGGAACCGCGCGTCTTTCTGGATCTCGCGGACCCGGTCGATGCCGATGCGCGCGCCTCCCCCCTCGAGCGGGACCCAGCGCACGTCGGGGTGGCTCCCGTGGAGGAGCTTGCGGCAGGGGGGACACCTCCGACAGGGCCTTCCCGTCGGGTCCTCGCAGAAGAGGTGTAGCAGGAACTCCCTCGCCGCGAACTCGGCCCCCTCACCCACCAAGAGGTAGGCGTGGGCCGGTCGGCCCTCCCGAAGGGCCCGACCCCAGAGGTCCTCTACGGAGATCGCAGCGGCCATCGGAAGAAGCGTAGCAGCCCCGTCCGCGTCCGTCCAGTCCGTCGTCGGGTATAGGGTATAATGCGACGATGGCGACCTTGGGGCCGTTCCTGATCTCCGCCTCCCTTACGGCGCTCCTGGCGTATGGGCTCCTCCGCTGGGCGCCCCGATGGGGCCTCGTCGACGAGCCGACCCCCCGCAAAGCCCACCCGCGGAGCGTCCCCATCGGGGGACCGGCGCTCGTCCTGGGGGTGCTGGCGGGAAGCGTCCCCTTCCTCCTCACCTCGGGATGGGGTGGGAGCTGGGCCGTAGGAGCCCTCCTCGTGGCCCTCCTCGGGACCCTCGACGATCGTCGACGTTCGGGGCTTTCCCCTCGGATCAAGCTGCTGGGGCAGCTGGGGGCCGCGCTCCTTCCCCTCGCCTTTGGGCCCTTGCTCGTCGCCTCGCTCGACGTCTTCGGTTGGGAAGTCCCCCTAGGCGCACTGGCGATCCCCTTCACGCTCCTCTGGATCGTGGGGATCACGAACGCGATCAACCTCATCGACGGCCTGGACGGGCTCGCCTGCGGACAGGCCCTGATCGCAGCGCTGGCCCTCGCGGGTCTGAGCGTCCAGACGGGCAACGAGGCCGCGCTCACGCTCTCCTTCGCCCTCTTGGGAGGGACGTTCGCGTTCCTCGCGTTCAACCGCCCCCCCGCGAAGCTCTTCCTGGGGGACGGAGGGAGCTACTTCTTGGGGTTCACGCTCGCGGTGCTCTCCTTGCAGGCGACCCTCCCCACCCACGGGGGCGGCGTGGCCCTGCTCGTCCCCGCGGCGCTGTTGGGCTATCCCATCGCGGACACGCTCTGGGCCATCCTAAGGCGCCTTCGGGCGGGACGATCGATCTTCCGGGCCGACACCGAGCACTTCCATCACAGGGTCCGCGATGCGATGCGGGACGAGCGAAGGTCCGTCTGGGCCTTCTACGGACTCTTTTTGCTGCTGGCCGCCCTGGCGACGGCGCTTAGGACCTCCGGTCCCTAGCGCCGCTGCGAGTAGAGGAAGATGTAGTACGCCAGCGTCAGGATGGCCGAGGCGGCGGCGGCCACGTAGGTGAGGGCCGCGGCGCTCAGCACTTGGCGAACGGCGGCGAGCTCCTTCTTCGAGGTGACGACCCCCGTATCCCGCAGGAGCGCGAGCGCCCGGCGGCTCGCGTTGAACTCCACAGGAAGGGTGACCAGCGTGAAGGCCACCGCAGCCGAGTAGAGGACGATCCCGGCCAGGATGAGGAAGTCGAGGCCGCGGAAGATGAGCCCGCCGAAGATGAGCGGGAAGGCGAGCTGGCTGCCGAACTGGGCTGCGGGCACCAAGGCCGAGCGGAGCACCAACGGCTGATAGCGCGCGGCGTCCTGGAGGGCGTGGCCCGCCTCGTGGGCCGCCACCCCGATGTCCGCCAGCGACTTGCTCTCGGGATTGGAGAGTCGGAGGGTCTTCGTCCGCGGGTCGTAGTGGTCCGTAAGCTGGCCCGGGACCGCGGCGATCTTGACGCTGCGCAGATCGGGGGAGCCTAAGCTCACCGCCCCGTATCCCAAGATGCGCTCGGCCACCTGGGCCGCCGTCAGGCCACACGAAGCCCTCACTCGGGAGTACTTTTTGTACGTGCTCTTGACCTTCCACTGGGCATAAAGCGCCAACGCCAACGCCGGCAGCATGAACAACAGCCATACAAGCATCGCGTTCACCCTCCTGTGTGGTGCGTTTATTATAATGCGACAGCCTATCGACCACAAGCCGCAAGGAGGAGGGCACGCGCCGTCGGGGTTGCACCCGACTCGTCGAAAGGGGTAGCCTCCAAAGTCCAGACGGAGCACTTCGATCCCTCGAAGGGCAGGTGAAATCTCTCATGAGATCGGACATTCCTCGGCTGATGGCCGAGCGCGGGCTCGACGTTCTCATCATCGAAGGCCCCGACGGCGCCCACGGGGCCAACCCCGCGTTCGCGTACTTCACCCAGAATCAGCATCTGGTGGGCACCGTGATTGTCAGGCGCGACGAGGAGCCCGTGCTGCTCTACCGCTCCATGGAACGGGACGCCGCCGAGGCCACCGGACTTGCCCTGATCAACTTCGACCGCTGGCCCGTTCACGACATCCTCCAAGAGCACCCCGACCGCCTCGAGGCCCGCGTGGAGCTGTACAAGCGGATCTTTCACGATCTCAAGGTGCGCGGACGGGTCGCGTTCTACGGGACGGGGCCGATCGGGGCCTTTTACGCCTTTCTTCAGAAGCTGGCCCAAGAAGTCCCCGAGGTCGAGGTGGTGGGGGAGTTCGACCGCGACGTGATCGCCGTGGCCCGCGAGACCAAAGACCCCGAGGAGATCGAGCGGATGCGCCGCGTGGGCGAGGAGACCTGCGCCGTGGTGGAGGCCACCCTTGAATTCATACGCTCCCACCGCGTGCAAGACGATTGGCTCACGAAGGACGACGGGACGGCACTTACCGTCGGGGACGTCAAGCGCTTCGTGCGCTGGGAGCTGGCGAAGCGGGGGCTGGAAGCCTCGGACTTCATCTTCGCGATCGGGCGGGACGCGGGCGTGCCCCACTCCACGGGCAACCCCGATGACCCCATTGTATTGGGAAAGACGATCGTCTTCGACCTCTTCCCGCGGGACGCGAGCGGGTACTACCACGACGTGACGCGGACGTTCTGCTTGGGCTACGCGCCTCCGGAGGTCGAGCGAGCCTACCGGGACGTGATGGAGGCCTTCGAGGCCGTCTGCGAGAAGTTTCTCGTGGGCGGGATCCCCCAGACGTATCAACACTTCGTGTGCAAGTTCTTCGAGAAGCGGGGGCACTCCACGGTCTTAAGCGACCCCAAGACGACGCAGGGCTACGTCCACAGCCTGGGGCACGGTTTAGGATTGGAGGTGCACGAGGAGCCCCACTTCCCCACCTTCGGGAAGTGCGAAACTCAGCTGCGGGAGGGCATGGTCTTCACCGTGGAGCCGGGGCTCTACTACCCCGAGCTGGGGTACGGGATCCGCATAGAGGACACCTACTATTGCGACGAGAACGGGGAGTTCCGCAGCTTGACGCCGCTGCCTAGGGAGCTCGTGATCCTGCTGTAGAGGGTCCTTACCGTTGGACCGATGCACCCGGTTTAGATCGGGGGGTGTTGGGAGTGGGAGCCGCACGTAGGAGAAGGGGTGGCATCCCCTGGACGGATCTTCTCGTGCAGGCGAAGCGTCGGGGAATTTCGCCGCAGGTTCAGTCGTATCCTAAAGGATCGCTCCTTTTCGCTCAAGGCGACTCCTCTCCCTATCTCTATGGGGTATTGGAGGGAATCCCGGACGCTCACCCGGACCTGCCGGACCCCGCCCGGCTCCCTATCTCTATGGGGTATTGGAGGGAATCCTCAAGTTGGTACATACCCTTCCGGAGGGGCGAGCGCTCACCTTACGGCTGCTAGGGCCAGGAGATCTCTTTGGGAAGAGCGCCCTCATCGGAGGTCCTCGACAAGCATACGCCGAGGTCGTCCACGATGCCCGGCTCGTACTCTGGAGCCCGAAGGAGCTTGTGAGGGTGGTATCCGATCATTCGGAGACCATGCTGGCCTTGATGAAGGAACAAGCACAGGAAGCTTATGAGATGCAGGCTCGCTTGCTGGTTGCGGTCTTCGGCAGCGTGCAAGACGAGCTGGCTGTCCTCCTCTGGTTTCTGTGCCAGCGCTTTGGGAGGAAGACCCGCGTAGGCCTACAACTGGAACCAAGGCTGCCTGTGCGACTGCTGGCCGATCTGCTGGGCCGCAGTCGCCAACGGGTCAATGAGGCCATTCTCGCGTTCCAAGCTCAAGGCTGGATAGACAGGCGCTATGGGCAGATCGTGATCAAAGACTTGGAAAGACTTCGAGAACGAGCGCAGCCTTTCCTGGAACTGGCGGGGGGGGGGTAGAGCGCGCAAAGTGTCCCGGATAGGACAGATTTTTTGACACCAAGGGGACAAACTATTTGTCACACGGGTGGCAGACGCCTCCCCAAATTGTAAGGCATAATCCTGACAACCAAAGGTAGAGTAGAATTTGACATCTCCCAAAAAAGGAGGTATACAATGTGCTGTGGAAGGGATACGAATGAACACGAGAAGAAGAAGGAGGTAGGCCGGGCAAGGCTAACACGGAGATTATTGCTTAAAGCCGTAGGGGTCGGGACGAGCTTGGTAGCATTGGGTGGATTAACAGGATGTGCACAGCTCCTGGGCATAAAGGGAAGCATAAGGCAAGCGAACCGTGATGTTACAACCCTAGGCGTGAGAGAGGAACTCAGCTTGGCAGTCGATGGGAAAACCTTAGCTGTCAAGCCGTTCAGCTGGAGAGGTAGGATGCATGGCTTTGATCTACGATTTGACTCGGATAAGATCAAAGGATCAATGAATGTGCGCAGCGTTTTACGCAAGGGAAAGGGGATCACGTATAGCAGAACGAGACGTGATTTGTTTGCAATCCGCTTCGAGGTGTCACCCGATCAGCTCCCATTGATCGATGAAGCTGCACGTCTGATCACATTCAATCCTCTGGACTTATTAGATCAGGAGAAGGCAATTCAGATATATAACAGATTGGAAGACGAATATCCTGAACTCATCCGAGCACTTGAAGTTACTATAGTTTGGAATAACCGCCAAGCTAGCTTAAGCCTAAGTCGTGCTGATTTTGATAAAAGCACTCGGAAACTTGCTAAGCTACTGGATCGCGCAGAGAACTCCTTGCTCTTCCCCCTAGGCAAGAACCTGCATCAATTCTTGGTAGAGCACAGGGAATTTGTAGTTCAAGCGGCCTCCATGTTCCCTGGTGCTCATGGGGTTGATTCCCAAAGGATGCTTATTGCACAGGGCATGCATGATTGTATAGGTTGTGGGCTCAGCATATTCGGGCACATTGGTGGTAAGTACTCTGCGGCTTTAGCTTGTGCTACAGGGGTAGGATGCGCACTTGCCCTTGCCTTAGTAGCAGCGGCTACCGCCGGGCTGTTCGTTTCTTGTCCTTATTGTGATCCTAATAGCGGTGATAATCCACAGAATGAGGGTTCCCCTCCCCCGCCCCCTCCCCCGCCAGACTGTGATCCTACAGTTGAATTATGCCCTGAATCACGATATGAGGGATAGAGCGATGCTTGAGGTCCTTAGCAGCATATGGGTTTATCTTGGGCTCGGGATCTTCCTCGTAGCCCTAGGTTTTGCGATCATCTTAAGCGATTGGAGACGGTTCCTTCAGCATCCTATCTTACGCCGAGGAAAGATCCTCCCTGCCATGGTAGCCAGCTATTTCTTGGTCCTCGCAAGTTTGACGATTTCCACCATCAGTCGAGGTCATCTCTCCCTTGCAGGAGGTCTCATCGCTATAGGAATGCTACAGATCTTCATCCTCCTATACAAGTACCGGTCGTATCGTCAATCCAATTCGCTCAGCCCACAGAATCCACGGGAGGAGAATCCCAGAAGAGGGTAGTCATGCTGCTCGAGGTAGTCGATGTCGCTCAGACCTTTCTGCATTCCTTATGGGGAGGAGCCATCCTCATGATCATGGGAGTGATTGTGTCCACCATGTTTTCGATAGCCCTCGTTCGCTGGAGGCCACTCGCGTTTGTCAATGCCTGGATAGCTCTAATGCTTGCGATGTTCCTCGCCATCTCTAGCGGTCAGCGCGTAGTCTCCTCCGTTTTCGCTATCCTCGTTTCGGTCAACGCGATAGAGATACTCATAGTTTTCATCATAAGAGCTTGGCTTAAAATAGCAGAGCATAGATTGTAAAGCGTGCCGGATGGGACAGTTTTTTTTGAAGCAAAGGGGCAAAAGCTGTCGCACGGGTGGCAGACGCCTCCCAAATTGTAGGGCATAATTGCGGCAACATCATACGAGGGGCAGGTGAGCTTTTCCATGACGAGGCAAAGAGAGGAAGAGCAGGCAAGGGGCCTAGCAACCTTTCTCCTTCATGCGATGTACTCGGGAGCTGCCTATCCGACGGCGCTACAGAACATAGAAGAAGGGAAGGTCCGAGGAGACTCTGAGGCCCTTGAACAGTATAAAGAGATCGAAAGGGCGTACGATCAAGCCGTGATAGCGCTACGTCGAGAGATGACGGAGGCGCTTATGCAAGGGGAGAAATCCACAGAAGAAGCTCTCATAGGACTGGTGGAGAGGCAAGCCCAGATCGCGTTCGAGTCTCTGGAGCGCGAGCGGGATCTTCCCCTCCAATGGAGCGAGGAAGCAAAGGCCGAAATCCAACAGGGGCTCTCCGAGCTGAAAGCGGAGTTGGCTACGATCCCACCCGAGGAAGATCCTCAGGCTTATAAGGACCTCCAAAAGCTCGTTCAGCTCCTGGAGGAGCTGCTTCGCCGGAGGTGAAGAAGAGATGCTAACCCGTCGGGAGTTGCTCAAAGCGACGACGGCAGGGGCTATCGCCTGGGCCGCTGTCCCTCTCTTCCTAGAGAGGACTTCTCGAGGGCTGGCTCAAGGGGATGATTTCTGGGATGCCGTGACCTCCTGATAAGAAGCCATCCGGAGCCCACACATCTCGCCCGCGAGGAGCGAGAAGAAAGGAGGAGGGCAGACCCACGATCCGCGCGCTGAGGAGGTCTGCCCTCCCCCGGAGGTGAGAGGGTCTATCGCATAGCGGAGCCGGACAGGGGCCGGAGGCCGCCTTACCGTCGGGGATGGAACCTCCTTTCTCTCGGGATTTGGCTCCCGGCCCCTGCCCTCCACTCGAACTCCCCATGTCCTGACAGCAGTTAACGGGCGCGCCGGGCGCTCTTGGGGTTTTTGCCCGCTGCCCCGTCGGACTTGCCGTTCGTGCCGGGCTCTCCCTCCGGGACCTCTTCCGCTTCCGCCTGGGCAGAGGGACCTGCGACTGCGGCCTTGGCCTCAAGGCCGACCCGGGCCCGGATGGCCTCCTCGATCTGGGCTGCGATGTCGGGGTTCTCCTCGAGGAATGTGGCCGCGTTCGTTAAGCCCTGCCCCAGCTGGGTCCCCTCGTAGGAGTACCACGCGCCGCTCTTCTTCACGATCCCGTGCTCCTCCCCCAGACGCAGAAGCTCCCGCGAGCGGACGATCCCCCGCCCGTAGAGGATGTCCACCTTCGCCTCGCGGAACGGCGGGGCCAGCTTGTTCTTGACCACCTTGATGAGCGTCTCGTTCCCCACCTTCTGCTTGTCGCTGCCGGAGCCGTCCTCGATGCTCCCCACGCGCCGGACCTCGATGCGCAAGGAGCTGTAGAACTTGAGCGCCAGCCCTCCCGTGGTGGTGGTGGAGGGCCCCCACGGCCCGGTGTTGATCATGGAGCGGATCTGGTTGATGAAGACCACGGTGGCCTTGGACGCCCCCACCGCGCTCGTGAGCTTGCGCATCGCTTGGCTCATGAGCCGCGCCTGGAGGCCCACCTGGGCGTCGCCCATCGAGCCGGTGATCTCCGCCTCGGGCACGAGCGCCGCCACGGAGTCGATCACCACCAGGTCCACCGCGCCGCTGCGCACCAGCTGCTCGGTAATTTCTAACGCCTGCTCCCCCGAACTGGGCTGGCTCAACAAGAGCTGGTCGAGGTCCACGCCGATGGCCTGGGCGTACTGAGGGTCGAGGGCGTGCTCGGCGTCGATGAAGGCCGCCGTCCCCCCCTGACGCTGCGTCTCGGCGATGAAGTGCAGCGCCAAGGTGGTCTTCCCCGAGGACTCCGGGCCGAACACCTCCACAATGCGCCCGCGGGGGATGCCCCCGATCCCCAGGGCGATGTCCAGCGCCAGCGACCCCGTGGGGATCGTCTCCACGTGGAGGTGGGGCGACTGCCCCAGCCACATAATCGACCCTTCCCCGTAGCGCTTCTTGATCTGATCCAAGACCGACTGCAGGACTTCCGTTTTGCCCATCTGAACTCCTTTCGCGTGGGTTTACCCGCCGTATTCTTCGTAGAGTTTCGAGTGCGGCATCCGCGGTCGTCTCATCGCGGGCGGGGACGGGTTCAGCTTCCGCAGGACCCCCACCACCACGCCCACGATGCGCACCTCCTCGGGGCTCACCCGTAGGGGCTCGTAGCGGGGGTTGGCGGGCTCTAAGACCACCTCCCGCTCGTCCCAGCTTCCTAAGCGCTTGACGGTGCCCTCCTCTTCCGCGTCCCTCAAGACGGCGACCACCGCGTCGCCGGGGTTGGCCCACGGCTGCGGGCGGACGATCACCACGTCGCCGTCCCAGATGCCGGCCTCGACCATGCTATCCCCCTGGACCCGGAGGGCAAAGAGCCCCTGATCCCTCGGGAAGAGACCTTTGAGCGGGAGGACGTCGTCGATGTTCTCTTCCGCCAAGATGGGCTCCCCGGCGGCGACGCGGCCCACCAGGGGGATGCCGGCCCGCTCCCAGAACACCCGATTCACCCGCTCCCAGACGAGCTCCACCGCCCGGGCCGAGCCCGGTCTTCTGTGGAGATACCCCTTGCGCTCCAGGGCTTGGATGTAGCGCTGGGCGCTCGCTGGGGACCTCAACCCAAAGCGATCGCAGATCTCGCGCACCGTGGGCGGGGAGCCCCGCTCGTCGACGCACTCGACGAGGAAACGCAAAACCTCTTTCTGCTTGCGGGTAAGCTGCCACGGCCACCTCTGCGTGTATCGTCGTCCCCTCATAGCGAGGGCATCATAGCATACACATGTTCGCTTGTCAAGCCCCCGGGGCTGCGAAGGGGAGGGAAACCGCATGGAAGGGCGGCCATCAGCACCATGCGTGCCGTGTGCACTTCCCTTCCATCTCGCCCCGATCCCCCGGGGGGCTTGACAACTCCCCCCCGTGGTATAATCCGTCCACCTTCTTCCAAGGGTGATGCCTGGGAACTCAGGGTTCATACGCAGAAAAGCAGGAAAGGGAGGTCTTCCCATGAAGAGCCATCCCCCTCGGGGGGTTGGCCGGAACTCTCCTCGTGCTGATGGTCGTGTTGGCCGGGTGTTCGCTCCTCTTCCCCTCTCCTCAAGAGGAGGAGGTCGCCTCGGAGGTGGAGATCGTTTCAGGGGATCCGTGGCTGCTGGCGGCCCAGGGGGAGGACGAGCCTGCCGCTTGTAAGGAGGACCTAA